>CP098402.1:2713193-3014659 GCA_025916675.1 Phycisphaera sp. | reverse complement strand
TGCCCGGAACACCATCCCGGGTCGCGTCCGGATCGATCTGCGCCTCGAGGTAGGCCAGCCCCCGCGGCCGGCCGACCACCTGCGCGTCGAGCACGACCGACGCGGTGCGCTCGCCCGGCCGCAGGCGCGCCGCGGCGGTCGACCACGGGCCGGGCCCGCCGTCGTCCACGAACCGCAGACGCACGCCGATGGTTGCCTCGGTGTCCAGCCCCGCCCCGGACCGGCCGACGAGCACGCGTGCGGGGGCGCTCACGGCCACCGCTTCGCCCTGCCCTACGACCAGCACGGGGCGCACTGGAGTGAGCGACGCGATGCCGACGTCGCTCGTGGGGCCGGTGCCTGACAGCGCCGGATCGCTCACCAGCACGGAGACGCGCGGGCCCCGCCCATCACCCTCGGCGATCGCGCCCGGCGTCGCCGACGCATCGGGAAACACGCCCGCGACGCCGTCGGCCAGCACGGCGACAACCCAACGCCCACCAACTACGTCATCGCGTGCGGCCGCGGACAATCGCTCGGCGACCAACGCCAGTGCGCCGGCCGTATCGGCCGCGGTGCTGGTTGGCGCAAGGTCTTCAAGGAACTGGCTGATCGTGCCGAGGTCGCTGGTTGGAGCGAGCGCGCTCGCTGCCGGCAGGTCGGCTTCCGAGGCTAAAGGCCCCGAGAGCGGGATGAGGATCGCCCGATCACCACGGTCGGGCCTCAGGCTCTCCAGCAGCTCGACGGCCATGGCCTTGTGCCGGTCGAGAGCGGTGGTATCGCCACCATCGGGCGCCCCCGATGCGATCGAGTCATCGATGACGATGGCTAGCGTGACGGCCGACGAGCCGAAGGGCGAGTTGCCCGCCAGCCCTCGCAGCGTCGGCCGCCCGAGTGCCAGCGCGATGGCGGCAACAAGCAGGCACCGCACAGCCAGCAATAGCAGCCTTTCGAGCTGCAACCTCCGCCGACGTCGCCGGATGGCCTCCATCAGGAAGCGCATGGCCGCCCAGGGCGTGGGCTTGCGCCGCCGCCGCATGAGCAGGTGGATGGCGATCGGGATCGCGATCGCCGCCAGGCCGGCCGCGAGGATGAGGGGGTTGAGGAAGGTCATGCGCCCATCACCCCATCTTGCTCCGCTTCAGCAAACTCTCACGCCGCGCCGCGTAGGCAGCCAGCGGTGGGCCCAGCCAGTCGTGCGTGCTCAGGCGGTGCAGATCGAAGCCAACGCGGCGCAGCCCTCGATCGAGTGCGCGCGAGTGGTCGGCCATCGCTTCCAAGTAAGCAGGGCGGAGGGCACGCGGATCGATGCGCAGCTTGCCCTCGCCTTCCAATCCCTCGAACGGTGCCGGATCCTTGAAGGCAAAGTCCGTCTCGCTCTGGTCGAGCACCTGGAACGCGATGGCGTCGTGCCCGCGGTGCTTGGCCCGGGCCCACCCGGCCTCAAGCACGCTCGTATCGGTGAAGAAGTCGCTGATGACCACCAGCAGGCACTTGTTGTTCAGCTTGCCCAACGCCTGATCGAACACGCGTGCGAAGTCGGCCTGGCCATCGACCGGCGCCTGCGCGAGCGCCGACACGATACGCCGCCAGCTCCCCTGGCTGCTCGAACGCTCGACACCGCCCAGGATGCCGTCGGCGAACGTGTACAGCCCAACACGGTCGCCCTGCCGCAGCGTCACGTAGCTCAGCGCGGCCGCGAGGGCCGTGGCATGATCGATCTTGCGCCAGTTGTTCTGCCCGCTCGGCCCGGTCGATTCGCCCGTGGCCGCCGCGTCGGCGAATGTTCGGCTGCCATACGCCATCGACCCCGAGGCATCGACCAAGACCACCAGGTCCAGGTTGGTCTCCTGCTGGTACTGCTTGAGGTACAGCTTGTCGCTGCGGCCGTAGACCTTCCAGTCCAGGTGCCGCAGGTCGTCCCCGGCCACATACTGGCGGTGCTGGGCGAACTCGACGGATTGGCCTTGATAGGGTGAGCGGTGGGCCCCGCTCATCACGCCCTCGACGATCATCTTGGCCCGAAGCTCAAGGCTGCCCAGCCGGGCCAGCGTGGCCGGGTGCAGGTAGAGCGTCGGGTCGATCCGCTCGGGCATCGCTGCGGGCTTGGCTGCCGGGGTGGCGACCGAGGCCGGGTTGGCTGGCGCGGGGGTTGTGGTGGGGGTGTCGGCCACAGCCGATGGTATCGGGCGTTTCTCACCCGGGAATCCCGTAGATGCCCGTAGAAACCGGCCTTACTGTTGGGAAACCCCAGCCCAACCCAACAGGAGGGAAACCCATGCCCAGCGATCGCTTCAACAAGGCGTATGAGAATCTCCTGAACGCCAAGGCCGAGATGCGCACCGTGATGAAAGAGGCCTACGGCCCCGAGGTGAAGGAGGACTACGAGTTCCAAACCGAACAGGGGCAGGTCAAGCTCAGCGAGCTCTTCGGCGAGCACGACGACCTTCTCGTGATCCACAACATGGGCCGCAGTTGCAACTACTGCACGCTCTGGGCCGACGGGCTGGCCAGCCTGGAGCCCATGATCACCGAGCGGTGCGCGCTGGCGCTCTCGAGCCCCGATGCGCCCGACACCCAGGCCGAGGTGAAATCCAAGCGCGGCTGGCCATACCAGATGGTGTCGGTCAAGGGCAACCGCTTCGCCCACGACATGGGCTACGTCTCAGACCACGGCTACATGCCGGGCGTCTCGGCCTTCCATAAGAACGAGGCCGGCGAGATCACCCGAACCGGCTCATCGTTGTTCGGCCCCGGTGACGATTTCTGCGCGATCTGGCCCTTGTTTGACCTGCTCGAGGGTGGGGCGAACGGGTGGGAGCCGAAGTAGCGCCATACGCGCTTGGGAAACTGGGCATTCTCGTGCTGGCCCCATAAGTCCTGATCCCGCAAAAGGGCGCGATCAAGGCAAGCGAGGCCGCCCGTAACACTTGATCTACAGGCCAGTTGCGGTATGTTTATCCTGCCCATCTCGCCGCTGTGGCGAGTGGCTGTAGCTATACCATCGTTCGAGGTCGCCCTGAACCGACGACGGTTGTTGTATTGGAGAGATGAGATGAGCAGAGCAGTACTCCTGAGCGTGCTGGCAGGCGTGGGCCTGGCCAGCAGCGCGCTGGCCGACCCGGTGGTCCTCTTCCAGTCGAAGCTGGGCGACCACCCCGACGGCGCCAAGCGCCCGCCGGCCTACGGGCTCCGGCTCGACAACGTCTTCGCGGACCAAGGCGCCAGCGGCGTGACCACCTTCTCGTTCCAGCAGAGCGGGGCCAGCGTCTTCCTCAAGATTCTGGACATGAACAGCGATGGGACCGCCGACGCCATCAACATCTCGGGCAAGATGTACGGCGGCGTGGACACAGGCTCGAGCTACGGCTTCGGCGAAGGCCTCTACGACCTCGACTTCACGTTCTCGATGGGCGTGTCGACCGAGACCGATGGTTGGAAGGCCAGCAGCTTCGCGACCAACAGCGGCTCGCTGACCGCGCTGGCCGGCAACGCCGACATCGCCGAGGGCACGTCGTTCGACTTCTACCAGCAGGCCGACGCGATGGCCAAGGACTTCGCGTTGCTCCGTGACGCCCACCGCTACCCCGGCTTTGGGGGCTTGGTCGGCCGCGGTTGGATGACCTTCAACAGCGATGGCAGCAACTCGGCCGGCACGCAGGACTTCCTGTTCGTCGCCGTCCCGCTGCCCGGCAGCGCGGGCCTGGCGATGGCCGGCCTGGGCCTGGTGGCCGTCCGCCGCCGCCGCTCGGCCTGATTCGACAGCCATTCGCACGATCGAAGCCCGGGCGCACGCCCGGGCTTCGATCGTGCGCCAGCGCGATTCCCCTTGTTTGCCGGACCGGTTTCTGGTATGCTGGACATTCTGGACGCCCAGCATCGGCCGAACATCCAAGGAGGTCCGCATGCCCCGACCAATCTACATCGCGTTATTCTTCTGCTCGGTGGTGGCCGCCCTGGCGTCGGCCCAAACGCCCGTCGAGGGCCGCATCGACACCGACACGACCTGGACCATCGCGGGCAGCCCGTACGTGCTGACGGGGGATGTGGAGGTGGTGGGTGGGGCGACGCTGACGGTTGAGGCGGGTGTCAGCGTCGAGGGCATGGCGAGTGCGCGGCTGATGATCGGAGGGGTAGCCGACGGCGACATCGGCACGCTCCATATTCCGGGCGAGGGAGCACTGCGCGTCGGCTTCCGAGCGCACGATCCGGACGAACCGTGGGTGGGCATCGTGTTCCGCCAGAATGCCTCGGACGCGGTCTTCTCGGCGAGCGGGGAGTTCCTGGGCGGATCGATCATCCGCGGGGCGGTCGTGCAGCAGGCCAAGGCACCCATCAACATGGAAGGCGCGTCGGCATACCTCGAATCGGTCATCGTGTATGGGCCGCAGGACCCTACGGGCTCGGGGATCTTCGCGGAACTGCGTGTACCGACCGTGAAGCGTGTGCGTATGCGCGATGTCGAGGTAATCGGTTCGGACGGCTACGGGCTGTTTATCATCGGCGGAGCAGGACACATCTTAGAAGACTGCACATTCGACCGCAACGGCACTGGAGCCGCAATCCAGGCGATTGCCAGGGTGCCGCCTGATTTTCCGCGGGATCGCATCGAGCGGTGCGTGTTCGTACGAAACGGTATTGCAGCCGCCCCTTCACTCCGTGGCGGGGGGGTGGTGTTTTTGGGCATCGGAGGGGTAGACTTCAGCGAGTGCGTGTTTGCCGCGAATTCGGCCCACACCAACGGTGGCGGGATCTGGGGCTTCGCCGCCGAAGCAAGCTTCACGAACTGTCAGTTCAGTGGCAATTACGCCGGAGAAGCCGGCGGTGGTATGGACTTCGATGCCGACATGGTCATTGAGGACTGCGCGTTCACGGACAACAGGGCCGAGCGATCGGCTGGGGGTTACCTCGGATTTGACAGCCGTTCGTTGACCATGCGCAGGTGTGAGTTTCGTGAGAATGAAGCGGGCCGAGGTGGCGCGATGTCTCTCTCGTTCGGAGTCGCCAACGTCGAACACTGCGATTTCGTGGGGAACCAATCCACCAGCGACGGCGGGGCGGTTCGATTCTTCCGAGGCGAGAGCCAGATCACGTTCACCAGCAACAACTTCATCAACAACACGACCGCTGGTGCCGGCGGGGCCGTTAGCTTAATAGATTCCGACCTCCACGAATCCGTCACCTTCACCGGCAACACCCTCGAGGGCAACATCGCCCGCCTCGGCGGGGCCGTCTACACCACCAACATCGATGACGACGTCTCCACCTTCAGCTTCGCCGAGCGCGATGGCCTGATCAACACCTTCCGCAACAACACCGCCCAACTCGGCGACAACATCTACCACGCCAGCCCCGTTGACATCGACGCCACCGGCGTCTGCTGGGGCACGCCCCTCCCCGCCGCCATTGCCAACCGCATCCACGACGGCCGCGACGAGCCGGGCCTGGGCATCGTTTCGTTCGACCCCGTCGCCACCATCTGCGACACCTGCCGCACCGATCTCGACGGCGACGGCGCCCTCACCCTGTTCGACTACCTCGCCTTCACCGGCCTCTTCGGCCTGAGCGATATGCAGGCCGACTTCGACGGCGACGGTGCGCTGACCATCTTCGACTTCCTGGTGTACCAGACCGAGTTCGACGCGGGCTGCGGCTGAGCCCGGGGCCATATCACGCACAGAGGCCGTGCCCACCGGGGCACGGCCTGTTTCATTTCTCATGCTCGCGGCGAGACCGATCTATCGCGGCCGGCCGGGCTCTTCCCACTGGTCGGTGTACCACGGCAGGGTGTCGGGCAGGTTCTTCTTCGGGATGTCCGAGACGTGCCCATCGAGCCAGCACGTGTTGCAGCTATGGCCGTGGCGGAAGTACTCCTTGTCCTTCTCGTCGCCGTGCTGGTACAGGTCGTTCAGCGTGTCCCCATTGCCGTCGATCATCTGCTCGTAGCCGTCCTGGAAGACGATGAGCTTGGACGGATGGCCGACTTCGGTGACGCGCTTAGGCCTGGCGGTGTTGTAGCTGCCGGCCTTCCACAGCGCGCCCTCGCTGCCCGGGCCGTCGCGGAAGACGCCGTTGAAGCACATGGTCGCGTAGTCAAAGTTGCCCTCGGCTCCACGACCGGTGATGCCGTAGCGATCGATCTGTTTAGCGCTCGGGCAGGCCCACACGTCCCAGCCCGAGAGGTGGCTGCGATTGCCGATGCCGACGCTCTGATCGAACATGTGATCGGCCACCTCAACGCCAAGGTAGCTGTCATACAGCCCGCCCCAATAACCCCACTGACCCAGGCCGCTGGAAACGCCGGGCACGCGATAGTCCTCGTAATATGGCAGCAGGAAGTTGATCTCCGAGCCACGGCCGCCTCGTACCTCCATGCGGGAGGAAAAGTTCTGCCGGCTGCCGTGGTGGTACTCGTTGTAGTCCAGCGTGTACGCGGTCCACGCGGTCATGATCTGCTTCATCTGCGATTGGCACTGGACCTTCTTGGCCGCCTCGCGTGCGGCGCCCAGCGAGGGGAGCAGGATGCCGATGAGCAGCGCAATGATGGCGATGACAACGAGCAACTCGATCAGTGTGAATGCGCGGGGTCGCGGTGTGGGCATGGCGTGTCCTCTCAATATCAGACAGGGTGTGGCGAGGCGATGCGAGTGTGATGCCGCTTTCGATCATTCCGGCGCGGATCATCTCCGTCATGCGCCGTTGTGCGTGTTCGCGCACTCTTCATACCGTCTTGTTGCACGCTTATTGCGGTGCTGACATTGCGGATGCATTCGCTTTCTACGGTTGGATCCGAGGATAAGACGCGCATCAAGACACCACACACGGAGAGATACCCATGAACCGCACACGCACGCTCGCCCTTGCCGCTGGCCTCGCGCTCGCCGCCACCGCCACGACCCTCGCGCAGGAAGGCACGCTGGTTCCCATATCCCCGGCGACCACGACCGGCGACGTTGATGCCTTTACCTTGTCGCTCGATGGCCAGTTCATCTTCTTCGTAGGCTCGGTCGACGACGGTGTCAGTGGCGACCACCTCTACCGCATCCCCATCGCCGGCGGCACCGCCGAGATCTGGAACGACCCGACGCTGCACAACGACGTGGATGAGGCGCCCATCGTCGGCACCGACTTCGTCTACTTCAAGGGTGACCAGACCATCGGCAACCCGAGCAACGAGTGGTTCCGCCTGCCCATCGGTGGTGGAGACCAGCTCCAGATCACCGACGGTACCGGCATCGCCGGCGACGGCGTGCTCATCAAGGGCGGCACCGAACTGATCTACCTCAACGACGAGTCCAGCGACGGCATCTTCAACGCCCTGACCGACGGCTCGTTCGACATCTTCGGCATCACGCCGCTCGACGTCGACATCGACCAGTTCCAGTGGGACGTGACCGAGGATGGCGAGACCCTCATCTACGGCAGCCAGTTCGCCGGCGGCCCACAGCCCCAGGTGTTGGGCGTCTTGCCCACCGACGGCTCCTCGTTCGACCCGCAGTTCATCACCCCCATCGACGTGCCCGACTTCTGGGAGATCGTTGATGGCGAGCTGACGCCCGACGGCGAGTTCTTCGTTTGCACGGCCGACTTCGACTTCGTCGACACCCAGAGCCTCGTCCGCATCCCCACGACCATCGGCGACGTCCAGGTCGAGCCCATCGTGTCCCTCGATGGCGAGTTCCAGGACATCGACGGCCTGGCCGTTTCTCCCGACGGCACCATGGTGGCCTTCAGCGGTGATATCGACGTTGATACCGTCGACGCGCTATACGTCGTCAACATCGACGGCACGGGCCTGCGGAACCTGACCCCCGACCTTCCCGTCTACGCCGACGTCACCGGCGGCTACGGCGACATCCGCTGGTCGGCCGACAGCAGCCGCATCTACTTCATCCGCGACCGCGACTTCGACGGCGAGCTCGCGCTCTACTTCGTCGATCTGGACGGCTCCATGCCCTGCCGCGCCGACATCGACGGCGATGGCGACCTGACCATCTTCGACTTCCTGGCGTTCCAGAACGCCTTCGACTCGGGCGACCTGGCCATCGCCGACTTCGACGGCGACGGCAGCCTGACCATCTTCGACTTCCTGGAATTCCAGAACGAGTTCGACGCCGGCTGCCCATAAAGCCAGCACCAACTGAAGCCTGAACGAGGCCCGGGCGCAAGCCCGGGCTTCTTCATGTCCTGTGCAGATTTCGCAAAGGAAGCGAAGAACGCGCCACGCCGCCATCAACATTGCGAGAGGACTGCGCGAAACCCATGAACGCTGATTGTCTTGCCCACGTCGCCCCGCTTACATCGGACATGCAAGCCAAGTCACGCCTCGCACGCCATGCCTTCACGCTCATCGAGCTGCTTGTCGTCATCGCCATCATTGCGATCCTCATCGGCATCCTGCTGCCCAGCCTCGGAGCGGCCCGAGAGTTGGGCATGACCGCCGTGTGCAGCAGCAACTGCAAGCAGATCGCTATGGCCAGCCTGCTCTACGCCCAGGACGACCGTAAGGACGAGTTCTGGCCGCCCGCCCAGTGGGCCCGCCTGCCCCGCTACGACACGCCCGAGGGTGAGGCCACGCCCGGCTTGCTCTACGAGTACCTCGAGGCCGCTGACGAGTGCACCGCCTGCCCCAAGAACAAGCGTCGCAGCAGCGACGGGGCCGACAAGTCGACGCTGTTCTACTCCGACATCGACTTCGACTACACCATGGCCGCCAGGATGGCCGGCGCTACCCCACACACCGACGTGCAGTTCAAGTACGCCGATCCGAAGCTGGGAGGTGGCCTGCCCCGCGTGCGTGACGAACTGGCAAAGAACGTACTCCTGCCCTTTGACGGCACGCCCCTATTCGTGGAAGAGAGCCTCGAGTGGTACGGCGACAAGATCGTCGACGGCCTCTGGGGCAACCGCGACCAGGTGACCAACCGCCACGACGGCGGTGGGCATATCGCCATGTTCGACGGCAGCGTCACGAGGTTCGTCTCCCCCAAGGGCCCGCGCGGCGAGGCCTTCCAGGAAGACGAGGACTTTGAGGCCAACGACTTCTACGTCAAGGGCCATCCCAATGACCCGTTCTGGCACCAGTTCGACGGCGGGGTTTCCGGCCGAGGCTGGGGCTGGATCAACAACCCCAAGTGACCACGGTCGGTCGCTTCTCCCCAGCGTCGATCGAGGTCCCCATTCGTCTCCCAGCACCGTTCCAAGAGAGAGGTATTCCCATGCAGCATAACAGCGTGATCTCCGTCCTTGCCGTCGTCGGTGCCGCCGCCACCGCGATGGCCCAGGCCCCCGCCGTCACCGTTCCCACCGGCACCGACGTGCTTGGCGAGTCGTTTCAGGCCCCCGGCGCCTGGCCCGGCGCCACCGTCTCGGGCGCGTGGTTCAACTTGAACCTGGCCCCCGGCACCGTCCTCGATGGCGCGGGCTCCGATCGCCTGCTCGTCGATGACCAAGCCAGCGGCCCCGTCCGCTGGACCAGCGGCTGGACCAACGAGGGCGACTTCGACGCCAATTTCGGCCCCGGCTTGGTCGACGACCCTCGCAGCTACCTCGACGGCGCGGGCGGCTTCTGGGATGATTATCGCGGCAACCCGCCCGGCTCCACCCCGGGCGCCGGCCCGCTGCGCCTGAACAACGGCCTGCCCACCTATGCCTGGGCCGCCCACCCCTTCATTGGCGTCATGACCGTCGCCATCGCCAACAACGGGCGCGACAACGACAACACCGTCTTCGGCTTGCCGGTCGGCACGCTGTACGCGCACGGCGGCTTCGCGATCGATAGCTTCCGGAGCGGCCAGGCCTACAGCCCCATCGACGGCACCCACCGCAACGGCGATGGCTCGGGCTACCTGGGCTTCTTCTCAGTCGGCACCGCCACCGAGGCCGTGGTCGACTTCAGCGCCACCATGTTTCCCTTCGAGCAGGGCTGGCTGGGTGGCTGGGTCCGCACCGAGCAGGCCACCGGCACCGGCACCGCCGCCTGGGTCTCGGGCTCAGGTGGTGAGTACGCCACCGCCGGGCTAAGCCCCGACGTGGTCACTTGGGAGTCCACCTTCAGCCAGACCAGCGGCCGCATCGACCTCCCGGGTGTCACGCCCGACGACGGCATGCTCTTCACCTGCTACGCTGGCGACACCAACGACGCCAGCCTCATTGCCGTCCTCCCCGACGCCGACGGCTGGAACTTTGCCATGCGTCGCGACGACACCATCGACAGCAGCGGCGGTGGCATCCGCGAGCTCGATGGCCAGTCACGTTTCGGCTTCGTGTTCGTGCCCTACGGTGCCAGCAACTTCGTTGGCGGCTTCATTGATGGCATCAGCGGACGCGTGATCGACGGCAGCGGTATCACCGTCACCCGCGTCGAGGCAGGTGTCTACGAGATCGAAATCCCTGGCAAGGACAAGACCACCGGCAGCGTCAGCCTGCAGATCGCCGACAACCTACCCGGCTCGGCTGGCGTACCCGACATCACATTCGCCAACTTCGACTACGACAGCGCCAAGGGCGTCTTCGTCGTCAATACCCGCTTCCTGACCTTCGGCGACGATGTGTTCGGCGAGGCCTGCGAGCTCCGTGACGCCAGCTTCTATTTCCTCTACAGCGATTTCGAGACGCCCATCAGCCTCGAGGACGCGTGCCGCGCCGACATCGACGGCGATGGCGACCTGACCATCTTCGACTTCCTGGCCTTCCAGAACGCCTTCGATGCCGGCGACCTCACCACCGCCGACTTCGACGGCGACGGCAGCCTGACGATCTTCGATTTCCTGGCCTTCCAGAACGAGTTCGACGCCGGCTGCGCGTAAACAACTGCAAAACCACGAAAGGAATAAGCCGCTCCCAATCGGGGGCGGCTTGTCATTTGCAGGCAAAAGTTCTCGAAAGCGGGTGAACGGATTCGAACCGTCGACATTCACGTTGGCAACGTGACGCTCTACCACTGAGCTACACCCGCGTCAGGGCCTCAAGGATATCGACCAACCCACTTGGCGTCAACACGAAGGCTCGATCGGGCGGAGAAGGATCGAGTCATAGACGGGTTTTGTCCGGAGGCCGCTTAGTCCGATTTCTCAACCGACTCCTCCGATTCCTCGTCGCCGTTAGCCTCTTCGCCTTCGCCGGCCGCGGCCTTGTTCTTGGCCGGTCCGATCTCGACCCCGATGAAGTGCATGCCCTCGGGGGGCCCGTCGGGGAAGGCCTTCTCGACGTCGCCATCGTCGATCATGTGGACCTGGCCCTGCTCGTCGACGCCCACGATGGCCACCGCCCCGACGCCCGCGTCTTCCCAGGTGGCCACGCGCGCCAGGCCCGCGTCCATCTGGAAGAGCATGTGCCGGATCGGCCGGCCCCACTTCATGGCCGTGCCCGGTTGCGGCTGGCCCTTGGGCGATGGCACCGGCTTATCTCGCCGCCACCGAAGCACGTGCGGCACGCCAAAGCGCTGCGCCGCCCACAGCGATACCGCGCCGTCCACCTCGTTGTTGTCCGAGAGCGCCAGCACGTTGCCGTAGCCGGTCGACGCGACCTCCTGGTCCATCCAGCGGATGTCGGTGGCACTGCCCATGCTCGTGCCGATGCCCTCGCTGGCTGCCGCCGCGATGTTCGCGGCGTTCGTATCCACCAGCCGTACTGGCACGCTGAGCGCCCGGAGGTGGGCGGCCAAGTCCCGGCCCAGGCGATGCCCGCCCACGATGATCACGCCATTGGGCCGCCCCGCCCGCACCTTCAAGAGCGTGGCCAGCGGCCCGGCGGTCAGGCCTGCGAGGGTGACCGTAACCACGATGACCAGGATGACGAGCGTCTCCAATTTCTCCGCGTTGGTGACGAGATCGGGCCGCCCTTCCACGGCTGCGGCCGTGCGCGTCATCTCGATGGCCACGATGGCACCCAGCGCGATGGCCACGATCCCACGCGGGGCAATAAGCGCCGTGTACATGCGCTCGCGAAAGTTCAGGCCCGTTCGGAACGTGCTGGCAAACACCGAGGCCGGCCTGACCAGCAACACCATGGCCGCGACGAAGGCGATCTCCTCCCAACCCACGTTCCACAGCCGGTCGAGCTGCACGCGTGAGGCCAGCAGGATGAAGAGCGCGCCCACGAGCATGACCGCCGTGGTCTCCTTGAACCGGCGCATCTCCTCGGCGCTCGGCCGGGCGGCGTTGGCCAGCACAAGCCCACACAGCGTGGCCGCTACGAGTCCGGCCTCGCTCGACACGGCCTCAGCCAGGCCGAACGACACCATGCACGCCGCCAGGCCCACCAGCACCACGGTCTGCGTGTCGGCCTTGCGATCGCCGCGGATGATGCGAAGCACACGGGAGGCCCCGTACCCGAAGATCACGCCCAGCCCAACACCGGTGACGGCAGGCACCAGGAACTGGACCAAGATGGCCATCGGCCCCGCCTCACCGGGCTGCTCGATGCCAAGGCGCACGATCTCGAGCGTCGATACGGCCGCGACCACGCCGATCGGATCGATCAGGATGCCCTCGGTCATCAGGGCCGAGTGCAGCCTGGGGCTCAGCGGCGTGCGACGCAGGATGGGCTGGATCACCGTGGGGCCCGTAACCACCAGCATCGCGCCGAGCAAAATGGACAGGTCGAGCGGCAGGCCGATGAGATAGTGCCCAAGCAGGGCCGTGAGCATCCAACTCACGATAACACCAACGGTCAGCAGCCCGCGGACCGCGCCCGGTGCGCGCGCGATGGTGTCGCGGTCGAGCCCGAGCCCCCCCTCGAACACCAGCAAACCGACCGAGACCGACACAATGGCCAGCAGCCCCGAGGTGCCCAGGGCGTCGCCGTCGACCAAGCCGAGCCCGTCGACACCGAGCCCGAAGCCGACGAGCAGCAGGAACAGGATGGGCGGCTGGCGCAGCCGATCGCTCGCCAGGGTGACGAGCGCTCCCGCTCCGAAGGCCAACGCCAGGCTTTGTACCGCCCCATGTGCTTCCATTGGCTGCCAGTGTACGGCCGCGACCCTACCCCAGCACGAACCAAGCCCGGCGGTCTCCCCGCTGGCGGTCGAGGGTTGGCCCTTGGCTCACCGGCTCGCACCGTTCCAAATGGACCAGCGTGGCACACCTGGCGTTCCTTGCGGCGTCCCAGTACGCATCATCGCCGCCGATCTGGTCGCGGTGCTCCGCCTCGATCTCCCCGACGCGCTGGGGCGTCAGGTTCTCCCAGGATTGCACCCGCCCGACGCTCGCCCGGACGGCATAGCCCCCGCCGGCGACGCGGAAGTAGACGTCCGCGCCCTTGGCGATCCGCCCGAACGGCGGGCGTTTGTCTCGCGAGAACCGGCTCTCGATGGTCTTCGTGCCCGCCAGCAACGCCTCGGCCACCCACGGATGCACGATGGCCACGTGCTCGCGCACGGCGGTGGTCGCCTTGGGCGGTGTCACCGGCCGGCCCCGAGCCGCGACAGCGCGCTGGTCGTGCTCAGTCCTTGCACGAGGTCGACCAATTCCACGCGTCCGCCGGCCGCCTCGACGACCTTCTGCCCCACGACCTCCTTGCCCGCGTAGTCGGCACCCTTCACCAGCACCTCGGGCTTGATCGCCTCGATGAGCTTGATGGGGGTGTCTTCCTCGAACAGCACGACCGCGCCCACGGGTTCGAGCGCCCCCAGCACGCGCGCGCGGTCCAGGGCGCTGTGGACGGGCCGCCCCTCGCCCTTGAGCCGCCGCACCGAGTCGTCGTTGTTCAGGCCGACGACCAGGAAGTCGCCCAACTCGGCCGACTTCTCGAGCAGCGAGACGTGGCCCGCGTGCAACACGTCGAAGCAGCCGTTGGTGAACACGACGGTGCCGCCGTGGCGCCGGACGCCAGCGATCTCGTCGCACAATTCTTCGATCGTGCGCAGCTTGCCGGTCAATCGTCCGGCCTGCCGCATCAATTCCCGATGCACGTCGGCCAGCGGGATGGGCTTGACGCCGAAGATCTGGACTTCCAGCCCCGCCGCCGCGTTGGCAAAGCGCACCGAGTCGGGCCACGACAGCCCATTGGCGCGGGCGGCGGCCAGGCCGGCCAGCATCATGTCGCCAGCGCCCGTGACGTCATACACCTCACGCGCGACCGTGGGCACCGACACCGGCTCGGCATGGCGTTCGAGCAGCAGCGCGCCATCCCGGTCGAGCGTGAGCACCACGGCATCGCAGTCGAGTTGTCGGGCCAGCTCGTGCGCAAGCTCCTGGCGTTGCTCGGCCGACGTCATGGCGTGGCGACGCCCGGTCGCCCGTTCGGCCTCGCTGCGGTTTGGCGTGATCGACGTGCAGCCGCGATACCGCGCGAAGTCGTCACGCGACGCCGGATCGACCAGCAGTGGCACACCGTGCTTGCGCGCCAACTCAATCACCGCCCGGCAGGTCGCTTCGTCGCACACACCCTTGTCGTAGTCTTCGAGGCACAACACGTCGGCGGTCGGGAGCGCGGCCTCGAGGGCCGCGAGCAGTCGCCCCGAAACATCTGCCGATAGAGCATCGCGAGACTCGAAGTCCACGCGGAACATCTTCTGCGGATGTCGGTGCTGGGCCAGGCCGATGAGGTTGCGTTTGACCGTCGTCGGGCGCGCCGCGTCGGCGATCAGCCCGGTGGTATCGATCTTCGACTTGCCAAGGTGGCGGCGGAGCAACTCACCCTCGGCGTCCTCGCCGGTTACGCCGAACACCTTGACACCGCCACCGAGCGCAATGAGATCCTCGGCCAGATTCCCCGCGCCGCCCGACATGGAATCCTGCCGCGTAACCCGAAGGACCGGCACCGGCGCGTCAGCGCTCAGCCGCTCGGCATCGCCGTAGAGCTGCTGGTCGAGCATGAAGTCGCCCAAGACCAGCGCGTTGAAGGGCTTCCAATTGGCAAGGGCGTCGAGGAGGGTGTCCACGGGCGAGTTTAGGGTGTGCGGGCGGTCTGGGCCCGGGGGCCATGGGCGTATCAAAAAGACACGCCCCCGGCACCCCGGGAGCGTGCGATGAGCCAAGCAGACTCTGACGGTCGACCCAAACCCCGGCGAGCCACCGGTCGAGAGCGGCTGTTCCGATGGGGCCCGCGTCGGGCGGCCGAACTGCAACATGCCGCCCATCGCGAGACGGGCCATGATTCATCGCGGTTCTTGGCTGTCCAGCCCCCGGCATCCAACCAATAAGCGCCAGAATCCACCTAGCTTGACGCCAGGGGCACCCGATAGCGGCGCGCGATCGGGTGCCCGGGCGGGCGGATCAGCCGAAGCTGCGGCCGGTCTCGAGGTCGAGTAGCTTCCAGGGCAGGTTCTTCACCAGCCGCATGAGCACGGGCCAGGCCGTGTCCTCGTCGATCAGGGTCACCAGGCCCTGCGTCACGCGGTCGATGCCCATCGGGAGCTCGACCACCAGGCCCGGGCCGTGCAGGACGATCGTCCCGGCCGACGCGCTGCGCTCCGAACCGTCGGGGGCGGTGTTGAAGTCGGCCAGCTTGGCCGACACCTCATCAATGGTGCCCAGGGGCGGCAGGCCCTCTTCGGCGGGCTCATTCGACGACACGATGACGATCTGGCGTTTGGGCATGGGTCCAGATCCCTCAGGCTCGGGCGGCCAGCAACTCGGCGGCCGTCTCCATCAGTTGGCCCAGCGGCACGGGCTTGATCATGTACCCATCGACCCCAAGCGATTGGGCGTAGGCCTGGTGCCGCTTGCCGTCGTTGGCGGTTACCATGATCACCAGCGGGCTGTCGTCGTTGCCCTTGATCTTCTCGAGGGCCAGAAAGCCAGAGCGGGCCGGCAGCATCATGTCGAGTACCACCAAGTCGGGCTTGGCGTCCAGCGTTAGGGTGATGGCGGTGTTGCCGTCGCCCGCGGTGTGGGTGATGGCACCCTCGGCCTTAAAGGCCGTTTCCATAGCCAGCAGCACGTCACGGTCGTCGTCGACGATGAGGATGGTCGCGTCACGCAGGGCGGAAGTATCGGTTGCTGGCACGAGAAAGGCCTCCAGTCGCTCGGTCCCACCATAGGGGGCTCCTGCCACCAGAGACCTTCGTCCAGAAACCGCCTTGGGTTCCGCAGATTCGGGAGCCGTCGGGGTTAGTCCTCGTCGTCTGCGCGACCTCTGCCCATGACAAAGCGGTCGATCGACAGCATGCCCGGGCCCGAGAACAGCAGCGCCAGGCCCATGGCCAGCAGGGCAAGCTGGTACAGCATCGTGGTGTAGGTCGCGGGGTTCATCGGGTCGTACGGGTCGTTTATGGGCAGGAAGCCCAGCCAGGCGTTGCCGCTCGAGATGGCCGGCCCGATCTGGGTGAGCCACAGCGCCACGCCCATCACGCCGGCGACCGCCAGCCCGCTCAGGCGGGTGAGGGCGCCGATGAGCAGGAACCCGCCGGCGACCAGCTCGGTGATCGCCGCGGCCCACGCCAGGTACTTCGGCCAGGGTGGTGCGCCCAGCCCCTGCGGCACGATCGCCAGGGGTGTGCTCGTGGTGCCATCTTCGGCGACCACGGGTTCGGGGTTGGCACCGGCGTGCAGCATCAGGGCGATCTGGTTCGCCTTACGCACCTTCTGAGGGGCGGGCTGCGTCTGGGCGACGAGGATCACCTCGGTTGGGTCGTCTGCGACTGGGTCGGGCTCTGCGACGGGGTCTTCGGGCTGCGGGGCCGGCTCGACCGGGGATACCGGATCGGGGTCGGACGCCGGATTCTCTTCGGGCAGGGGCTCTTCTTCGGGGATGAGGTCGGGCTCCGGCTCTGGGACCGGTTCCTCGTCCACCGGGTCGGGGATCACCGGATCGGGAACGGTTTGCCCCTTGGGTAGCACGCCCGCGGCGACCAGTTGCGCCCGGTTCTCGTCGGTGACCGCGAACGTACCGAAGACCTTGGTGTAGCCCGCCCAGATGAAGATGATCGCCAGCGCGAGGCGCAGCAGCAGCGGGGGCACGCTCAGGCCTGTGCGCTGGCGGGCTGTGAGGTGTGGGTCGTGGGCCATGGGTGTCCTCCTTGGGGGCCTCGGTCGCCCAAAGTATGCGCGTCCGGATCATGTCTATCGACCCTTGGGCATCGAGACGACCAACCGCCCGCCGCCCGTCCGTTGGGGGCGGTTTTTGGCCCCTTTCCCGGGGGTTATTGGGAGAAGCCCGCCCGCCGTGTCGGCCGGGGATGTGCGCCCAAGCCCTGCGATACCATTCCCTTATCATGGCCCGCGAGAACCGTCCGCTGGACGACATGCCCGACACGACCATCGCCAAGCGGGCCGAGGCCCGGCGGGGTGACGTGCTGGACCACGCCCCCGAGTATGGCCTGCCCGACGACGGCCCCAGCGACGACGACCTGGACCGCTTCGGGGGTGTCACCCAGAACTGCTGGCGCTGCGGCACCGAGCTCTACGACGACGCGACGGTGTGCTGGAACTGCCAGGCCAGCGTCGGCCCGGGCGGCGGCCCCCGCCGGGGCGTGCCGGTGTGGGCCATCGTGGCGGGGGTGGGGCTGGCGGTGGTGATCGCGGCGTGGGCGATCTTCTAAGACCGAGTGTTGCGCCATCCACGGAATCTGGTGTCGGTTTGTTGCGAAACGCAAAACCATTGCGTCGTGCAGCGAGTCGTCCACTCGAAATTTCTCGACGAATTCAACTATGGCCTACTTCTCATTGATAACTGTGAGAAGCCGTTGCGAAATGGATCTGGGTTCTGGTTCTGAAAATTCCACGGCTCACAAATAACAACGTGAACCCGCGGAAGCTCGTTACGCGTCGCTGCGATCCACGATCTTGTAGCTCTCCCGCTCACCACGGCCTCGCACGGGGTAGTCCTTGCGCAGGGGGTGGGCGGGGTATTCCTCCCACGTCAGGATGCGGCGCAGGTCGGGGTGGTTGTTGAAGCGGATGCCGTACATGTCGAACACCTCGCGCTCGGGCCACTCGGCCCCGGGCCAGAGGTCGGTGACGGTGTCGACGTAGAGGCCCGGGTCGTCCAGGATGCCGTCGGTGGGCAGCGTGGGGTCGACGTAGGTCTTGACGAAGAAGCGATCCTCGGTGCTCGTGTTGATCATGTTGTACACGACGGCGAAGCGGCCGGGCATGTCGCCGGGGTAGTTGAGATAGTCCACGGCGGTGACGTCCGAGAGGAAGTCGTAGCCGCGGTCGTTCTTGAGGAAGGCCATGAGGGCGTGCAGGTCCTTGGGCTGCACGATGAGGCTCGACTGCCCGCGGAACTCGGTGCCGTTGAGGGTGGCGCCGGGGAAGGCGGCCTTGATGGCCTTGAAGTTGGGATGGTCGAGCGTGGGCGCGTCGGGCATTCTGGCTCCCTCAAGTCAGGCGTTCGCGGGCTGGGAGGGTAGGACGCCGGCCTCGCGGAGCATGTCGAGCTGGGCGGGCACGTCCTCGTCGTACAGGGCCAGCGGGCGATGGAATGGCCCGTGTTCCTTGAGGACCGCGAGCAGGTCGTGGTAGTCGAGCGAGCCGCGGGTGAGGGGGGCGGGCACCAGGATCTCGTCGTGCTCGGGGTCGGCCTCGCCCAGGGCCGGCCGCTCGGCCCCGGTCAGCAGCACGGCGGCCACGCGCTCGTGGTGGGCCAGGGCCTCGAGCAGGCGGGTGAGGTGGTCGCTGGCGTCATCGGCCATGCCGGCGGTCAGCATGGCCGCGGGCTCGAAGAGGATGCCCAGGGCGGGGGTCTCGAACATGCCCAGGATGCGGCGGACCGAGGGGGCGTCGGAGACCACGTGGCGGACGTGGGGGCGAAGCAGCAGCCGGGCGCCGACGGCCTCGAACCCGGGCAGGATCTCGGCCAAGCGGGCTTCCAGGGTTTCCCAGCCCTGGGCCGTCCAGGTGCGCGGGTCGTGGTGGAAGACGCCCGATTCGGGGGCCGCGGCGTCGTCGAACCAGCCGCTCCATGTGATCTGTGTTTGGTCGGGTTCGGGCGTTGGAGCGTCCGAAAAAATGTTGGCGGCGGACACCTGCCAGCGAAGCTCACCACTTTGTGAGCGGAGCAACCACCCACCACTAGACCTTGGGCCGAAGAGCAGCATGCCTGAGTTTACGCCGCGTAAAGGGGTGCCCGGCGCGTTCCAAAATGTGAATGGTGCGCGTGGGAAGGGCCGAAACCACCCGGCCTCGAAGCCCGCCCCATAACCCATCCCGTTTGTTGAGTAGGGTGGGAATGGGTCGAAAACCGGAGACGAATCGATGCGCGACCTGGCTGCGATGCCCGAGTCGTGCGAGCTGGCGGAGATCCACTCGCCTGTCACTTCAACGCGATTGACCCGGGAGCAGGTCGTCGATCGCATCATCACCATCAACCGCTCGGCTTCGCCCGCATTCCTGGATAGATTCGCCGAACCGCAGCTCCGCCACTATCTGGAGCACCTGACCCACACCGACGAGCGGCGCGAGGTTCCTTGGGTGCGCCGCGGTGAGACCCCCGCGATCGTGGGCCGGTCGGCCGACAGCCACACGCGATAAGCAAGAACAGAAACGACCCGGGACTCCCGGAGCCGTGGTGCAAAGCCCCGTGTGATCGCACGGGGCTTTGTTGTGTCTATTTCGTCGCGGCGGTGCGCCCCATAACCGTCTAGGTGAAATCGCGTGCGGGGATTTTGGTCCGTTTGCATGGGTTGGGCTTCAGCCGGCTTGTCGGACCGCCGAAACAACCGGCATGGGTGGTGCGACCGGACCCCTCCGGCCGACCGCCCGAACACGCGAAACTGCCCAGCCGCGGCGTGTGCCGGGGGGCGCAACATCGGGCCGCGGTTGGCCCGCAGGCCTACGGGCTTGTGAACCAGGGATGGAGACTCGAACAATGATGACTCGCAGCACGAACACGACCGTCCTGGCCGCCGCGGCGCTGATCGCGGTTGCCGGCATGACCACGGCCTGCACGACCACCAGCGGCAACGGCCCGCTGGTGCGTAGTGGTGAGAGCGGCACCCAGACTGGCCGGACCACGCCCAGCACCTACCGCCAGCCATTGACTCGCGGCAACGGATACGACAGCCAGCGTGCGCCCTCGACGGCGACTCCCATCGATCCGTACGCCATCGGCCTGACCGCTGACGACTCGCAGGGCTTCCAGCGCACCGGCACGGCCCCTCAGGCGGGCGAGCGTCTGAGCCTGAGCCCCAAGACTCCCCACCAGTTCCAGCCAACCGACGAGGTGCATGGTTTCTATGGTGAGGTCTTTACCGATAACGCCGGCCTGGTGGCGCTCGATCCCGATCGCATCGGCGGCAACAACCTGGCCCAGGTCAGCTTCAGCGTCGAAGGCGCCGACTTCGACCCCGACGTGTCGCCCGACGGCGGCTACATCACCTTTGCCAGCACGCAGCACAGCCTGACCAGCGACATCTTCATCAAGCCGGTCGACAGCCGCGTCATCACCCGCCTGACCAAGAGCGAGGGCAACGACGTGATGCCCAAGTTCAGCCCCGACGGCAACCGCGTGGCCTTTGCCAGCAACCGCTCGGGCAACTGGGACCTGTTCGTCATGCCCACCACCGGTGGCAAGGCCGTGCAGATCACCACCGAGAGCAGCCACGAGCTGCACCCCACCTGGTCGCCCGACGGCCAGTACCTGTCGTTCAGCCGCCTGGGCGAGGTGAGCGGCAAGTGGGAGATCTGGGTCACCGACGTGAGCAACCCGGGCGTGAGCAAGTTCCTCACCTACGGCCTGTTCCCGCAGTGGTCGCCCGTGGCCGGCAACAGCGCCAACGGCAACGGCGAGCGCATCTTGTTCCAGCAGAGCAAGGAGCGTGGTGACCGCTCGTTCACCGTGTGGAGCCTGGACTTCAGCGGCATGACCGCCAGCAACCTGACCCAGGTCGCCTCGAGCCCCTACGCCGCGTGCATCAACCCGGCCTGGAGCCGTGACGGCAAGTGGATTACCTTCGCCACCGTGCCCAACCCCACCCAGTGGGCCAAGATGGAAGAGACCCGCCCGACCTCGGCCCAGCTCTGGATGGTCGCCCAGAACGGCACCGCCCTGGTCGAGCTGACCGACGACAACGCTGTGAACCTGATGCCCGCGTGGGGCCCGGGCAACGAGATCTACTACATCTCCGATCGCGGTGGTGTGGACAACATCTGGTCGATGAGCGCCAATAACGCCATCCTGGCGGCCACCGGCATCGATCCGAGCCTGACCAACCCGACCGGCCAGGGCCCGACCTACACCGGCGTGCCCGACAGCGGCAACTGAGCCTGTACTTCAGGCTGAAGCCTTAACTTACCCCTACTCAACGCCCGGTAACTCCGGGCGTTGTCTTTTGGTGCAACAATGGGGGATGAGAAGAGGGCAATGGGCATTGGGCGATAGGCAATGGAGAAGAGTTGGGCTGCTGGGTGCCACGGCTTGTCCGTCTTCGGCAAGCGGTGCTCCGTGCGGGTGCCCGACCACGGCTTGCGAAGACGAGAAGCCGTGGCACCCGGTT
Organism: Phycisphaera sp.; assembly: GCA_025916675.1. NCBI lineage: Bacteria > Pseudomonadati > Planctomycetota > Phycisphaerae > Phycisphaerales > Phycisphaeraceae > Phycisphaera > Phycisphaera sp. Next base: position 2,993,298 of record CP098402.1, on the reverse strand, counting down.
TCGGGCCAATTGCCAACTGCCAATTGCCAATTGCCATTCCCCCGTTGGTCCGCGTGCGTAGGCACGCGGCTTGGTTGGGTGCTGGCCCTTTGCGTTGTCATCGCGGGCTGCGCGAAGCAAGACCCGTTGCGTCCGCCGCAGCAATTGTTGTCGCCGTACGCCAGCACCCCGGCCGAGCCGGTGTGGGCGGTGGTGCCGCTACGCAACGAGAGTGGGACGTCGGCTGTCAATCCCATGGAAGTGAGCGACACGCTGGTGGCGACCATCACCCAGGCGCGGGGGCTGCGGGCGTTGCCGCTGAATCGCACACTGGACGCGATGGCGGCGATGGGGATGGGCTATCCAGAGACCCCGGCGGACCTGGATCGCCTGGCCCGAACGCTGGGTGCCGACGGTGTCATCGTGGGCAGCGTTACGGCATACGACCCGTACGAGCCGGTCATGGGCATCGCGCTTGGTATCTACGCCCGGCCGGGTGCCCTTGAAAACGCTGGGGCAGAGGAGTTGGTCTTCGACACCAGGCAACTCCGTGAGCAGCCGACCGAGTACGACCACTTCGGCTCGCAGCGGTCCCTGGGCCGCGGGCCGGCCAGTTCGGTGATGCTCGTGCTCGACGGGCGCGACCACGACGTGAAGATGCGGGTGCGGCGGTATGCCCAGGGTCGCAGCGAGGCAGTGTCTTCGTTGCGGTGGGAGCGGTACCTGCGGAGCATGCCCGAATATGAACGATTCGTGGCGTTCGAGGCCGTTGGGTTGCTCTTACAGCGCGAATGGGTGCGATTGGCGCGGGATCGGGCCTCTGGTGGCCCGCCTTCGGAGGGCATAGGGGGATAACCCCAATTAATATGGAACAAAAAGTCGTCCAGAAACATTGGTGCGGAGGAAACCCGCCCTCGAAACTGGCCGATATCTCTAAGTCGGGCGTGCGAGTCGGACCTCGCGATGAACGCCGGCAGGGGCCCGCAGTGGGCTCGTGCGAAGGAGTGCAGATATGACGGCATTGCCGCTCACCGACGCTTTCAGCAGCTACCTGACCGATGAGCGTCAGTTCAGCCCCTACACCGCCCGGTGCTATGGGGCCGACCTGAAGCAGTTCATCGAGTTCTTGATCGGCCACCTCAAGACCGAGCCCGTCGTGGCCGCCGAGCAGGCGGCGTTCGATCGCCGGCTTGCCGGCCAGAAGGGCGAGGGCCCCACGCTGACCGACGCGATCTGCGAGGCCGACAGCGAGCTGATCCGCAGCTTCCTGGAGCACCTGGACGCGCACCACTATTCGGCGGCCACGCTGGCGCGAAAGATCGCCACGCTGCGATCGTTCTTCAAGTGGGCCGTGCGGGGCAAGGTTGCCAGCAGCAACCCCATGGTCCAGATCCGCACGCCGCGCCAGACCAAGCGGCTGCCCAAGGCCATCACCATCGAGCAGGTCGAGCAGCTCTTGAGTGCTCCAGACGAGAAAGATGTGCTGGGCACTCGTGATCGTGCGATCCTGCAGACGCTGTACTCCACGGGGTTGCGTGTGAGCGAGCTCGTGGGGCTCAGCTTCGCCGATGTCGACTTCGAGCAGAAGGTGCTGCGGGTGAAGGGCAAGGGCAACAAGGAACGCCTGGTGCCGCTGGGCCAGCGCGCCATGGACACCATGGGCCGTTACGTCGAACGCCTGCGCACCGACCCGCGATTCTCGGGCGTCCTGAAGGGCGAGGCCAACCAGACTCCGCTGTTTATTAACAAGCACGGCAAGCGTCTGAGCAGCCGCTCGGTGCGTCGGAAGCTCGACAAGTACCTTGGCATGGTGGGGCTCGACTCGACGATCAGCCCGCACACGCTGCGGCACACCTTTGCCACACACCTGCTGGACAACGGCGCCGATCTGCGGGCCGTGCAGGCGCTCTTGGGCCACCAGTCGCTGAGCACCACACAGGTGTACACGCACCTGAGCGGGCAGCGTCTGCGTGAGAGCTACGACAAGGCGCACCCCCGGGCCGAGGCGAGCTGAGCACGCTCGGACTCGGCCCTCCATCACTCTGAGTGTTCCGGAGCACGCCCGCGATCGGGCGTGTATGCCGTTGGGCTCTCGGGCAAGGCCGCGGGGGGCTCGTCCTCGGCGTCACGCTTCTCGAACATCGTGTCGATGGCGGCCGATTCGTCCGGCTGATCGACCTCGAAGAGGTGCAACCCGAACTCGTGCGAAAGATCCTCGAACACGCGCAGCCCCCGTACGCTGTGGCCGTGGTGATCGACCTTTGGCGAGTAGCACGCGATGCCAAGCCGCCCTGGCACGACGGCGAAGATGCCGCCCGAGATGCCGCTCTTGGCCGGCAGGCCCACGGTGTAGGCCCACTGTCCGGAGTAGTCGTACATGCCGCAGGTCTGCATGACGGTAAGCACGTCGCGGACGTAGGCGGCGTCGAGGGCCCGCTCGCCCGTGAGGGGGTTGATGCCGCCGTTGGCCAGCGTGCCCGCCATGGCGGCCAGATCGGTGCAGGTGACCTGGATGGCGCATTGCTGGAAGTAGAGGTCGAGGATGGCGTCGACGTCGCCCTCGATCATGCCGAAGTGCAGCATGAGATAGGCGATGGCGCGGTTGCGGTTGCCGTGGGTGCGTTCGCTGGTGAAGACGGGCAGGTCGACGCTGAGCTTGCGGCCGGCGAAACGGTTGAAGCTGTCGAGCAGTTGCTTGACGCTTGCGGTGGCGTCCATCTCGCGAAGCAGGCTGGTGACGGCGATCGCGCCGCTGTTCACGCACGGGTTGTGCGGGCGGTTGGCCGCGTCGAGCTTGATGATCGAGTTGAACGCGTCGCCGGTGGGCTCGACGCCCACGCGGCCCAGCACGGCGCTGCGGCCGTGCAGGCCCAGGGCGTGGCCATAGGTGAAGGGCTTGGACGACGACTGGATCGTAAAGGGCACCGCGTCGTCGCCCACCGAGCAGACCTGGCCGTCGGCGGTCACCACGGCGATGGAGAACAGCGAAGGATCGACGTTGGCCAGTTCGGGGATGTAGTCGGCGAGTTCGCCCTCATCGAGGTCGGCGTAGCGCTTATGTAATTCGGAAATTGCGGCGATGATCTTTTGGGCGTCGGACATGGGGCATTATGGCCTACTGGCCCACGCGGTGCAGCCCCGTCGCGCGGATCGTGAGTACCTGCGGCGTCGGCCGGGCGGCGACGGTGCCCACGACCACGACTTCGTCCAAAGGCGAGACGCCCTGGGCCGAGAGATCGAACTCGAGCGGGTTGCCGTCGGCGTCGACGAGCTGGACGGTGGCGCTGTTGGCCTGGACGTCCTCGGGCATGGCGCAGCAGTAGTCCCAGGGCGTGGCGCAGTGGTCGTCCTCGCTTGTGCAGATGTTCTCGAGGCCGGGATCGACCATCACGAAGAAGGCCGAGTCGGTGCTGAGCGCGTCCTTGCGGCCGCCGATGATGCCGCGGACGGTGACGGTGTCGCCCTCGGCGGCGGTGTCCTTGATGGCCTTGACGCCCTGGGCATCGGCGGGCATGGACGCGAGCTGCCAGTTGGCGGTGGTGGGGGCGGCGCTGCTGGTTGAGTCACCCGTGGTTGGGGCGGCTTCTTCCTGGCAGGCCACGACGCCGAACGCGAGGCCGGCGATGGACGCGGTAGCGATGGTGCGGATAAGACTCATGGGGAGTTTCCTTTCGGTTGGATGATGATACTCAGTGCATCTTGAGGGCTTGGGGAATGGGTAAACGCAAACAACGGATCGCCGGTGGGATTGCGCCGACGAGGCCAACGAGCACGCCGCCGGCGAGCCCGGAGAGCATGACCGGGGCGTCGAGCGTGAGCGCGAAGGCGCCCATCGAGAACTTGACGGCCAGGCCATCGAGAAGCAATAGGCCCAGGATGGCACCGAAGATGGTGCCGATGGCGGCGGCGAAGAGCGATTCTTCGCTGAGGCTGGTGACGATGGCCAGGCGCGTGAAGCCGAACGACTGCAGCGTGCCGATCTCGCGCACGCGGGCTGCGAAGGACGCGTACATGGTGTTGAGCCCGCCGAGCAGCCCGCCCAGCGCGATGAGCGAGGCGGTGACGATGACCATGATGCGGATGGGGCGGTAGAACGCGGCGATCGAGGCGTAGTAGTCCGCCTCGCGCATGGCGGTGATCTCCAGGTCGAGCCGGCCCTTGGCGAAGAGGTCCACCTCGGAGAAGCGTGCGGTGTCGAGGCTCACCACGACGGCCGAGAGCGTGGCCTCGCGCTTGGTGGCCACCTGCAGGTCGATGATGGGCATCCAGATCTCGGCGTCCATCACGGTGTTGGACGCACGGAATCGGCCGACGATCGACCAATCGCGGTTGTCGAAGTGCAGGGTCTTGCCGACGGCGAGGCGTTCGTCGGGCAGGCCTAGGCGCGTGGCGGCGAGCGAGCCGACGATGATCTCGTCCTGGCCGGCCCTGGGCTGGCGGCCCTCGACGATCTCGACCTCGCTGTGGACCAGGAACGCGACCGGACGCACGCCGCGGATGACGGCCTGGCGGGGCGTGGTGTCGCTCGCGTCGGTGTTGACGGGCAGAGCGATATTGATCTCGGGCGAGGCGTAGGTGACCCCGCCGCGCTCGGCCAACCCCGGGATGCTGGCGATGGCCTGGCCCGCTGTGGAGGCGTCGATCTGGCTGCGCTCGAGGGCCTCCTCGCTGCCGGTGCTCATGATGATGACGTTCTCGTGCAGGCCTTCGCTTTGGGTCAGGGTCAGCTGCATGCCGCGCACAAAGCCGGCGGCCGACAGCACGAGCAGCACCACGAGCGTGGCGCCGATGATGCTGGCCAGCATGCGCATGCGGCTGCGGCCGAGGTTCCGGTAGGCGTACTCGAATGGGAGTTGTCGTAGTTTCAACTGCCCACCAAGCCCCTCAATTGGTCTGCGATCTGGTCGGCAGTGGGGAGCCCGTCCTGATAGATCCTGCATCCCAACTCCCCCGACGCCGAAGGGAGTTCTCCAAAGAGGTCCTTGGAGTCGACCAAGATCGAGGGGGCCGCGAACCGACGGCGGGGATCGTCCTCATTCAATTGTGTAAGGTCGATGTCTTCGAATTGTGTGCTCCAGCCGCCGAGTTCGAGAGCATTGAAGAGCTCTTGGCGCAGCGAAGGCGTGTTTGGACAGCCGTCGAAGCCGACCAGTTCGAGTGTCATGGGATATTGAACGGTCATCTTGGGAGTCTCCGGCTCAGAGCACGCGACAAGGAAGGCCAGCGTGAGCGAGATGCTGAGAATTTGTACGAGTTTCATGGCTTTCCTACTTAGACGGCCCGGAAGCACGTAGCGATCTCGCGGCGCGAGGCCTGCCACGCGGGCACGAGGCCCGCCAATACGCCCAGCGCCACGCACACCAGCACGCCGATGGCCAGCACCCGCCAGCCCGCGGTGATGGGGATGGATTGGCCCTCGACCGACAAGGCGAAGCTGCCGAAGCGGGCCACGAGCATCGCGGCGGCCGCGCCCAGCACGCCGCCGATGAGCGACAGCAGCACGCCCTCGGCCACGATGAGCATCGCGACCAGGCGGCCGTTGAAGCCCAGCGTTTGCAGCACGGCGTGCTCGGCGATGCGGCTCTGGACGCTCAGGATGATGGCATTACCCACCAACGCCAGCACGGCGATGAGGGCGCCGATGCCCAGCCAGTTGGCGAAGCCCACCAGCTCGACGATGTCGTCGGCGATGCGCGCGACGAAGGCCTTCTCGCCGAAGGTCTGGGTTGGGTCTTGCGCGCGGCGGAACTCATCGTCGATGGCCTCGGCCACGCCGTCGAGCATGCTCGCGTCTTCGACCTTTACGTTGAACTGCGTGACGATGCCAAGCCGGTCTCGCCCGGCGAGCTGCACGAACTCGAGCGCGGTGTAGGCGACGTTGTGGTCCTGGGGGTCCTTCGAGCGAATGACGCCGGCGACGTAGGCGGTGATGCCCGCGGCGTCGAAGGTCTGCCCGGCCTTGAGGCCTCGCCGGGTGGCGAGGGTTTCGCCAAGCAGCGCGGCGTCGGTGCGGCGTTTCCAGTCTTCGAGGCTGCCGTCGATGACCTCGAACTTGTCGCCGCGGCTGGCGATGAAGTCGTCTTTGGGCACGCCGCGGAAGGTGACCACGTCCAGGCTTGTTCGGCAGTTGCTGACGACGACCTTCATGGGGATGGCCGACACAACGCCGGGGATCGACTCGATGCGGCGTTGGTAGTCCTGGGGCAGCTCGCTGGTGACCGGGCAGAAGCGGTCCTTGCGGTAGACGACCAGCGTGGTGTCGTTGGCGGTTGCGGTCGTTGCGGCCTCGACGCCGGTGCGCATGGCCTGGACGGCGGTGAACAGGAACATGGCGATGGCGATGCCCATGAGCGTGAGGCCCGAGCGCACGCGGTGGCGCCAGGCTTGCTTTGCGATATAAGGGACAAACTTGAGGGGGTTCATGCGAGCACCTCTTCCGTTTGGTGCGCGTGGTCGCGGGCGAGCTTTCCGGTGTCCAGGTGCAGCGTGCGTGTTGCGTAGTCGGTGGTGCCCGGATCGTGGGTCACCATCACGATGGTCTTGCCCTGATCCCGATTCAGGCTGCTGAGCAGTTCCATGATCGACTTGGCCGACGATTTGTCCAGGTCGCCCGTGGGCTCGTCGGCCACCAGGATGGTCGGGTCGGTCACGATCGCGCGGGCGATGGCCACGCGCTGCTCCTGCCCGCCCGAGAGCTGGCGGGGGAAGTGGTCGCTTCGGTCGGCGATGCCCACGTCTTCAAGCGCCTTCTGCACACGCTCGCGCCGCTCGGCGCGGGTGAGCTTGTGCAGCAGCAGGGGCAGCTCGACGTTCTCGAAGGCCGTGAGCACCGGCACGAGGTTGTAGAGCTGGAAGACGTAGCCGACGTTGTCGGAGCGCCAGGCGGCCAGCTTGTTGCGGCTGAGCTCGGCGATGTTCACACCGTCGATGATGAGCTTGCCGCTGGTGGGCTTGTCGATGCCGGCGATGAGGTTCAGCAGCGTGGTCTTGCCGCTGCCGCTGGGGCCCATGAGGGCCATGAACTCGCCGGCGGGGACTTCGAGGTCGAGACCGTCGAGCGGGCGGATGATCTCCTCGCCCTTCTTGAACTCGCGGGTGAGTTGTTCGCACTTGATGAGTGTCATGGGGTGCCGTCCTTGCTGTCGGTAGAGATGCGCACTCGGGCGCCGTCGTTGAGGTTGGTGGCGTTCAGCGCGAGCAGGTCTCCCGATCGCAGCTTGCCGCGCACGCGGGCGTACTCGCCGAGGTCTTCGATGATCTCGATGCCCTGTGCGAAAGCCTTGCCCGTATCGCCGCGACGACTCCGAACGACCCAGACGCGGCCGTTGTCGATGGCGCTGCTGGGCACGAGCATGGCGGTGTCGCCCAATGCGGGGGCTTCCTGCCCGCCCCCGCCTCGCGGCAGGAACTTCACGCGCGTGAGCATCTCGGGCCGCAGCAGGGGCGAGGGGTCGATCACGCGCACCTTGGCCTGCAACGTGTTCTTTTGCAGGTCGGCCTCGTAGGTGATGCGGTCGACCACGCCCTCGAACGTCTGGTCGGGCAGCACCTCGACGATAACCTCGCACCGCTGGCCCTCGAACATGTGCCGCGCGTCGGCCAATGGCACGTCGACGCGGACCTGGAGCTTGGCGGGGTCGTACAAGTGAACGACATGCGCGGAGTGGGCCTCGTCCATGGCCAGCATGATCTTGTCGCCGGGCACTTTCAGGCGTTTCTGCACGGCCCCGGTGATGGGAGCGGTGATGGTCAGGCGGTCGACGCGGAGCTGGGCCTCGTCGAGCTTGGCCTGGGCCATCGCGACGGCGGCTCGGGCGCGCTGCTCGTGGGCGCGCGAGAGGTCGAGGCTGCGCTGCTCATCGATACGGAGCTCGAAGTTGCGCCCGGCGGCGTGCACCTCGGCCCGCAGGCGGTCGCGCTGGGCTTCGAGGATGGCCTGCCGCTGCTCGGTCGCGGTAACCGTGGCTAGCTGGCCGGCCACACGCTGGGTGAGCACGATCACTTCCAATTCGTTCGCAGCGCCGCCCCGCTGCGCGCGGCTGGCGCGGTCGAGCTCGGCCTGCAGCTGCTTGGCCATCGCCCGCTGCGTCTCGGTGACGGCGGGGAGTTGGGTGAGGTTGGCCTCGGTTTCCGCCAGCGCGGCCTTGGTCGCGGCCACGGCCCGCTCGCGCTCGATGGGGTTGTTCCAGTCGGTCTCGGCGGCACGAAGGTTGGCTTGCGCGACCGCCAGTTCGGCTTGGGCGCTGGTGAGGTTGGCCTCGGCGGCGGCGAGTGAGATGTGCGCGTCGTCGGGCACCAGGCGTGCCAGGGGCTGGCCCTTCTCGACGGTCTGCCCCTCGAGCACCAGCACCTCGGCCACCACGCCGTCGGTCAGCGCGGTGGCGGCGGTGTAGTAGGGGGCGGCCTCGAGCCAGCCTGGGGCCTGGATGGCCTGGCCGGCGGGCTGGCGTTCGCCCGGTTCGGCTTCCTGTGTCTCGACGGCGGACGCCTCGAACACTACCGGCGCAACGCGCACCGGAGTGGCGGGGGTGAAGCTCACGCCGGCGGTCCAGACGACCACCCCCGTCAGAATGATGGCGACGCCCGCGGCGACGGCGGTGGAGGGCGGGATGCGCCCAAGGAGTGCTTTCGAGTGCATTGCGGTTGCTCCGCGGCTGAGTGATGCGCATGGACCAGGGCGCGCACCATCTCAAGACGGGCGCGCAACACGGGTGCGGACGCTCAGCTTCGCGGGGGACGCAGCAGCGAGAAGTGGGGCTCGATCGCGTGGCTCTGCGGTTCGATTGCCGTGAACGCGTCGGGTTGCGAATCGGGAAGTTCGAGGCCCATCGTGGGCCGGCTCAGTTGCACGGGCTGGCTCATGACCGAACACGACACGCACGTGTCGCACTCGCTCGGGCACTCGCTCGGCGTGTCATCGTCGCGCGAGTCTTGGTGCTCGGGCCGATCGCCCGGCACCTCGCAGCAGGCGTCGGTTGCGCCGGCATCGGCCTGTGTTGCAGCTTGGGTGCAGCAGCAGTCGCCGGTGGCCGCGAACGACGACACCGGCCCGGCCAGCAGAACGGCCAGGGACACCAGCAACACGATGGCGCGGATCGGGGTCACCATTGGGAGTATACCTCGAGGACGCGGCTTTGTTCCCGCTATTTCATCGGTAAAACTCTGGCCTTCGATCGATTGGCTTGGTATTGATCGATCATGCTCAAGAAGTTGTCCAGTAAGGCCGAACCGTGGGGGGTCAGATAACTCTCGGGATGGAATTGCACGCCCTCGAGCGGGGCCTTGGTGCCGTCTGCCCAGATTCGCCGCAGGCCCATGAGTACGCGGCGGGTGCCGCCGTTGGGTGTCGGCTCGTCGGTCCGGGCGGTGATGGCCCAGCCATCGCGATCGGGTGATGGCTCGGGAATCTCGCCGGTGACGACCAGCGAGTGGTAGCGGGCGGCCTCCATCGGGCTGGGCAGGTTGGCTAGCACACCTTGGCCGTCGTGGGTGACGATGCTCGCGCGGCCATGCACCGGAACGGCGTGGCGGGTGACGGGCAGGCCGTGCATCTGGGCCATCACCTGGCAGCCCAAGCAGACGCCCAGCACGGGCACGACTCCGGCGAAGCGTTCGATGATGGCGGCCGACACACCGGCCTCGGCAGGGGTGCAGGGGCCGGGGCTGATGACGATGCCCGTTGGGTTGAGGGCGATTGCCTCGCCAGGGGTGATCTCGTCGTTGCGGGCGACGACGAGGCCAACGCCGGGCTCGAGGGCTTCACCGCGCACGAGGGCGGCCTCGCCCAGGCGTTGGACGAGGTTCCAGGTGAACGAGTCGTAGTTGTCGATGAGGAGGATCAAGGGGGAAGAGTAGAGGAGGCATCGGGCATCGGGCACTAGGCATTAGAGAAGAGCAAGAAGTTGGCGACCAAAGGCTCTTGCCCTTGTGCCTGATGCCCAGTGCCTGATGCCTCTCTCTTTCCGCCTACGCCGCCTTGCTATCCACCGTCCCCGCTACACCATCTCGGGTCACATAGAACAACTGGTCGGTGATCGGGTACGGCAGCCGCTCGTAGTCCTGGCGCACGCGGTCCTGGATGCGATTGACGAACTCGGCCGGCTCGCGCGAGAGGGCCACGAACATGTCACGGGCGGGAATGGCCACCAGGAAGTCGCCGCCCAGCGAGGGGGCCAGCCGCGGGTGCAGCTTGCCAAGCAACAGGCGGGCGGCGTCGTAGCCGTCTTGCTCTGCAAGGATCGCCGCCATGCCGCCCTCGCGGCTCTCGACGAGTTGCACGTCCATCTCCGGGGCGTACAGGTCGAGGTTCTCGCGGGCGATGTCCTCGAGTTCTTCGATGTCCACGTTCCACTGGACGAGCTGCTCGGTGGTGATGCTCACGGTCATCTGCGGCAGGTCGAGCACATAGACCACCACGGCGCCGTTCACGAACGGCGTGTGGGCCACCAGGCGGCGGCTGAGGCTCTCGAAGATGCTCTCGGGCTGGATGCGCGGCATGATGCGGGCCTTGGCGATATCAAAATTCATCGCGTTGACGTACATCAGGTCGCCGGCGAAGAGCTGCTCGAGGTAGTGCTCGACGATCTCGACGCCCCGCTGGGGGTCGTGGCGGACGATGCGGTAGAGGTTGATCAGGTCGAGCCGGCGGCCGGCGATGACCAGCTCGTCCTCGCGGATCGAGTCGATCGTCAGCTCGGGCTGGAGGCGGCGCAGGATCTGGGCGACTTCCTGGCTGAACTCGGTCGGGTTATCTGGCATCATGGTCATTTCCCCCGGCTTCCTCGATTCGACCGGCACCGTCCACGCCACCGACACCAACCGGCGACCTGTGGGGGATCGGGGATCTGGAGGGGCCTCCCAAGCCGCACAGGTGCAAGCGGGCGAGGTTTATCCGGCAGGGCCCCACCGGCCAGTGCAATCCCTACAGCCCGATGCCCGAGAACCGGCGGACGGACCCCGGCGAGCCCGCTGGGCAACGGGTCCGGGCTCGGTGGTTCGCAGGTTCGATCCGGCCCCCATTGCCCCGGGGGGCCGCCTGCGGGTAGAATCGCGCCACCCGAACGGGTCTCGGCCTTCCGCTGCTGGCGGCGGGCGGGCCCAACCGGGTGAACAGACTTCCCCTCGCCCGTCGCGCTGGGGTGCCACATGGGGGCGTTCGACCCCCGGGGACTGGAGGCTTACAGGTGACCGAAGCTGAAATCGAGTCGAAGGTGATCGATATCGTCGCCGAGCAGATGCACGCCGAAAAAGAGAAGATCAGCCGCGAGACGAGCTTCGTGGATGATCTGAACGCCGATAGCCTCGACACGGTCGAGCTGGTGATGGAGTTCGAGGACGAGTTCGAGACCTCCATCCCCGACGAGCAGGCCGAGCAGATCAAGACCGTCGGCCAGGCCATCGAGTTCATCAAGCAGGCGCACGGCGTCGAGTGACCCCACCGGCGGTTTGTCCGCCGGCGGGCCCTCCATGGGGAGCCACGCCACGAACCAGCAGAAGATCGTCATCACCGGCGTCGGGGCCATCACGTGCATGGGGCCGGATCCCCAGTCGGCGTGGGCGGCCATGCGCGACGGCGTCTCGGGCATCACCCCGCTCGAGGGCGATGAGTTCGCCCGCTTCGAGGGCCAGTGGAGCGCCCACGTCGCGGGCCAGGTGAAGGACTGGAAGGCGGGCGAACACCTCGACCCGCGCGAGGCCAAGCGGCTCGACCGCTCGGCCCAGTTCGGCATGGCCGCCGTCTCCCAGGCCATCAAGATGTCCGGCATCGACTTCTCGGCCATGGAGCCCGAGCGGGCCGGCGTGGCGTTCGGCACCGGCGTGGGCGGCATCTCGACCATCGAGGACGGCCATTCCATCCTGCTCGAACGCGGCCCGAAGCGGCTGGGCCCGCTGACCGTGCCCAAGCTCATGGTGAACGCCACCGCGGGCAATGTTTCGATCTCCTACGGCCTCCGCGGGCCGGCAACGGCGATGGCCACCGCGTGTGCGAGCTCGGGCAACGCCATCGGCGAGGCGCTCGAGACCATGCGGCGCGGCCGGACCGACGTGATGATCGCCGGCGGCACCGAGGCGGCCATCACGCCCCTGTGCGTGGGCGCGTTCCAGGCCATGAAGGCCCTGAGCGGCAACAAGGAACCCGCCAAGGCCAGCCGGCCCTTCGACGCCGGCCGCGATGGATTCGTGCTGGCCGAGGGCGCGGCGGCGTTCGTGCTCGAGACCGAGGCCCACGCCAAGGCCCGTGGTGCGACGATCCTTGCCGAACTCTCGGGCTGGGCGGCCAGCGCCGATGCCTACCACATTACCGCGCCAGACGAGGCCGGCCGGGGCGCTCGGCAGGCCATGACCTGGGCTCTGGAGGACGCCGGGCTGAAGCCCAGCGACATTGGTTACATCAACGCCCACGGCACCAGCACGCCCCTGGGCGACAGCGCCGAGGTGGCGGCGGTGCTGGAAGTCTTCGGCGACCACGCCCGCAAGAGCAAGGGCGGCCCGCTGCTCATGAGCTCGACCAAGAGTGTGCATGGGCACGCCCTGGGCGCCTCTGGCGCGGTGGAACTCATCGGCTGCATCCATGCCCTTCGCGAGGGGCTGGTGCCGCCCACGATCAATCTGGACAACCCCGAGGAGGGGTTCGACATCGATCTGGTGCCCAACGAGGCCCGCAAGACGCCCATCAAGTACGCCATGAACAACACGTTCGGCTTCGGTGGGCACAACGTGAGCCTCATCGCCGGCCGCTACGACGGCTGACGCCCCTTCCAGCCCGCCCCCCAACCCCGTGGCGCTCAAGTTGGCCGGTCCGGCGGGCCGATGGCCTGTGCGTGCCCCGAGACGTCAAGAGCATCCTGAGCCTGGAAGTGCCCGTGGTGGTGGTGCTGGCCGAGCGCACGCTGACCGTGGGCGAGGTGCTGGGGCTGCGGCCGGGGTCGATCCTGGAGGTCGCCAAGACCGCCGACGACGATCTGGCCCTGCGGATCAACAACCGCGACGTGGGCTCGGGCACGGCCGTGAAGGTGGGCGAGAACTTCGGGCTGCGGATCGCGTCGATCGGCAGCCAGGAGACGCGGGTGGAGGCGCTGGGGGGCGAGTAGCCCTTGCGCCGGTTTCTGACAGACCCCGCATTTGGGGCGCCGCACGACACCACTACCAAGTTCGTAGCAGCAGGCGAGGCACTGGTTTCGCTTGCGGCGGCGCGTGGGGTGTCATGCGGCCACCAACGGCTAAGAGATGGCCAGTGATGGCCGTGACAAGTCGAGAAGTCACGTCAGGAAACTATACCAGCCATCAATTTTCCGGTACGCTGGTTGCAACGCCAGTGCCGTCGGATGACCTGCGCTTGTATGTGCCTGGACCACGGCAATGAAAGCGGTCGGACGCTGGCGGCGCTTCTCGGACCAATCACATAACGGCACCATGCGGGTGCCGGGAGAGATCATCATGCTTTCGGCTTCATACACCTTGGCGTTGAGCACACTCGTGGCGGGGGCGGCGCTGGCCCAGACGGTCGAGTTTGACCACTTGCGGCCTTCCACGACGGGCATCCCGGGCGAGACGATGGTGACCGGAGGGTATGGGCCGGATGGGCGGTTGTGGGTTTCGGCCCGCTGGCCGTTCTGGGGTGAGGGCGGGGTTGGCGTGTTCGATGGCACGTCATGGCAAACCTACGCCAACGTAAACTCGCCCATGCCCAGCCAGTGGGTCTATGACATCGCGTTCGATGGCGACGTTGCCTGGCTGGCGACCGAGGCTGGCGTTGTCCGTTTCGACGGGGCCGAATGGACGCTCTTCAACCAGACAAGAGCTCCTTTCCCGACGAACGAGGCACGATCGATCGCGGTCGCTCCCGACGGGGACGTGTGGGTGGCCCTGAGCGCAACCGGTCGCGTCGATGGCGGCGTCGCACACTATGACGGCGACAGATGGGAGGTCTTCACAAGCGCGAGCGGGTTGCCTTGGACGTTCTCGGACAACATTAGCGGCATCGCGGTCGACGCCTCTGGCAACGTGTGGGCTACGCACGGCAGCAGCACCGGCATCGGCAGCTACGACGGCACGAGTTGGACACTGCACTCGCCCACGAGCTTTGGGCGGTTCGACCATCCCGTGGCCGACAGTACCGGCCGCGTGTGGGTCGCCTCGAGCAACGGCGTGTGGATGTACGAGGGCGGCGTGTGGACGCGCGATCTGATCGGTGTGAACGCGTCCACCTTGTCTGTTGGTGCGGATGACCGTGTGTGGGCGGGTACCGGCGGCGGCGATGTGTACGCCTACGACGGCGTGTGGACGCCCCGGACGGACATCGACGACTATGTTGAGGCCATTGCCTTCGATGACGGTGGCCGTCCGCTCATCATCGGTCGCTTTACCAGCCATTGGCTGGATGGTTTCGAGATCTCCCCGGCGTACAACGGGTACAACACCGGCATGACCGATTTTTTCGTGGATAATATCCACGTTGATCCGAACGGGCATTACTGGTTCAGCGCCGGGGCCGGGCAGCTCTGCGAGTTCGATGGTACGGTGTGGAACGGCTTCAACCGATTCAACCAAGACGCCAAGCCCTGGCCTTTCGCAACTAATCCGGTAACTGGCTCAGACAGCGACGATGCTGGCAACCTGTGGGTTTCGACGCGGCGCGGGCTCGGCCGCTGGGACGGCGTGGGGTGGGAGGTCTTCGATGTCGACACCAGCGGCATCCACGATTACTTCCTTGAGGACGTCGCGGTTGATAGCCGCGGCTGGGTGTGGGTGTCTTCACCCACTGGCGCGTCATACTTCGACGGGATAGACTGGACGTACTCGTTACAGGCCACTCCAGTTGGCAGGCTAGTCACCGACGATGCTGGAAACGTGTACGCCTGCGGGCGTGGCGGGCTGCGAGTCTTCGACGGGACGAGTTGGTCGGATTCGCCTGCGCCTCTGACGAGCGGGCATGTTCACGAGCTCGCCATCGACGCCGACGGTACGCAGTGGATCGGCACGGGCGATGGACTCGTGCAATGGGACGGTGTCGACGGTACCATCTACGACGAGACCAATTCGGATATCCCTGCTAACAACGTGACGGGCGTGGTCATCGGCCATGATGGGCTCATCTGGGTTGGGGCGCGTAGGACGACTCCCGCTCCCGTGTATGGTGGTGTCGCGAGTTTCGATGGCATGACATGGACACGGTACATGGCCTATGAAACGCCGATCTCGCACCACCAGATCGAGCACTTGGCGGTCGATGCCGCCGGCAACATCCTGGTATCGGCATACAGCGAAGGCGTGGACGTCATCCTCGTTGGAGGTTCGTGCCGGGCCGACCTCGACGGCGATGGCGCCTTGACGATCTTCGACTTCCTGGCATTCCAGAATCAGTTTGACGCTGGTGATCCGAGTGCCGATTTTGATGGCGACGGCGAGTTGACTATCTTCGATTTCCTGGCGTTCCAGAATGAATTTGATGCTGGCTGCGAGTAAGGCTCAGGGCCCACCCGCCGGGATCGCCCCGCCCGCGGGCAGCGGCCGCACGATGGTGAACTCGCCGGTGTTGATGTTCCAGCGGACGCTGGCGGCCGAGGCGGGCTGGGCGCTGCGCTTGTCGAAGACGACCACGGGGGCCATCGGGTCTCCTGACGCGATGACGATGCCCGTGCGCGCGTCGTAGTCGAGGCTGCGGCACACCAACTCCCGATCATCGGTGGCGGCGTACACCGCGCCCTCAGCCCGGGCCGTGCGCAGGGTGGTGGCCGAGCGTGATCGGTCGAGGCCCTCGAGCGTGATGGTGAGCGTCTCGCAGTCGAGGTCGAGCTGAGGCGAGTCGGCGTCGGTGCGGTGGCTCAGGCGCACGGCGCGTTCGAGCACGAGCTGCTGAGCCATGCGGTCGAAGACCATCGAGCCCAGCCAGTCGACGAGCGCCTCGCCCGACCCGCCGCGCGCCATGTCGGTGAACGAGCCCCGCGCACGATCGGTTGTGGCGCCGTCATCCAGCGGCGTGGCGTCGGGGCGTTCCAAGATGATCGCCCGGCCCTGGCCGGTGGCCTCGATGTTGCTCGTGGGCCCGTCGAGGGTGGCCTCGGGCACCATGAGCACGAGGGCCGACTGCAGCGTGCGGTCTTGGGGCGACGTGCCGAGGTAGCGGCGAGACTCGATGATGACCACCGAGCCCGGCGCGGGGTCGGCCTCGGCCCGCGCCCATAGCAGCTCGCGCTGCCCCTGGGCGAAGTCGGGGTCCATCGGCACGGCTTCGTCGGGTTCTTCCGGCATGCTGAACGCGAGCTGGATGTTGGCCGCGGCGATGCGGTCTTCTTCGTTGCGGTTATCGGTGAGGTTCACGCGCGCGTTGCCGTCCGCCTCGGCGCTGCCGGTTTGATCGTTGAACAGCATAAAGTTGTCCCAGCCCAACGTAAGCGTACTGGGGCGGGTCTGGCCGTCGCGGTACAGCTCGTGGGTTAGCGTGCCGGGGCCGAAGACCTCGGCCTTGCCGTTGAGTGCGTCCAGGCGGATCTGCGGGCCGGCAATCTCGGTGCCGGCGCGCGAGGCGGTGGCGATGGTGCCGTCGGCGGCCACGATCTCCGCGTACTGCTCGTTGGGCCGGATGAGCACGCGCTCGCCCTTGGCGGCCACGCGCGCGCCGTTGCTGTCAGTGGCGGCCAGGTCGACCGAGCCGGTGAGTTCGGCCTCGTCCACCTCGGTGCGCATCTTCGTGCCATCGAGGGTGGTGCTGAGCTTCGCATCGAGCTTGTCGGCGTTGAAGGTGGCCTCCTGCCCCCGGCCTTCGACGCTGCCGGTGGCGACCAGGCGGCTTGGCAACGAGCGTTGCTCGGCTTCGCCGAGCTCGAAGTCGACCTCGATCAGGTCGCCCGAGAGGCTGCCGGTGCGGTCGCTGCTGGCCGTCGCCGGCTCGTTGGGCTCGCGCGCCATCACGAGCCGCCGGATGAGCGGCCGGTTGCCGTCGACATCGAAGAACTCGGCATCGACGGTCTCGCCCGCGAGGTACGCGTCCTGGGCCTCGCCGTTGACCTTGCCCTTGAAGTTGGCGCTCTTGAGCGTGAGGCTTTCTTTCTGGTCGTTGGTGGCGGCAACGCGGCGGAACTCGATATCGGCGCGCTCGGCCCAGGCGATGCGGCCCTGCTGGTCTTCGCCCAGCGCGGTGAGCTGGCCCGGGCCGATGAGGGCGGCGGTTTCGGAGAGCAGGTCGAGCTCGACGCGGATGCCGCGGGCCTCCCCCACGCCCGGAGCGGTGACGAACACGCTATTGGCCGCCGGCCCGAGCAGGATGGCCCGCTGGGTGGTTGGGTAGTAGTCGATGGTGGCCGCGTGGCCCTTGGCGCCCATTTCCGCGTCGGCGATCTGCACGAGCCCGCGCTCGGGTGCGCTCAGGCGGAAGGCGAGGTCGTCGGTTGCCAGCTCGCGGGGGCGGTTGGCCAGCGGGCGCGCCACGAGCGGGCCGTCCCAGGTGAGGGTGATGGGCTCGCCGGGTTCACCCGATGTGCCGGCGTCGTCGGGGTTCGTGGCTTGGTCTTGCTCGACGGCGGCCATGAGCGCCGTCATCAGGCGCGCGGTCAGGTCGAGCTGGCCGCTGGCGGTCCGCGTGCCCAAGGGCGCGATCGCGCCTTCGGGCAGGCTGTTGTCGACCAGGTGCACCCACGCGTCGAGCGTGTCGGCGGTGGTGGTCATAGTGCCGCGCACGATGGTCACGTTGTCCTGGATCTGGAGGTGGTAGTACTGGTCGGTCAGAGCGGCCGCCGGCTCGGCCGGGGTGGGGTCGGGGGAAACCTGCGTGGGTGTCGGCGACGGCGTGCGTGGCTGGCCGGCGGGACGATCACCGCGCGGTCGGACTGGCTCTTGGGGCCCGGCTTGGGTCGGCTTCGATGGCGGGGGCGTGTAGGTGGCCGTGCCGCCGCGCTGGCTCTCGAGGCGTTCGAGCTGGCTGGTGACCTGGTTGCCGCGGATGTCCAGGCCGTCGACCTCGAAGACCAGGTTCTCGGCGGTGCCCTTGACGGTCTCCCGGGTCGAGACGGTGCCGAGTTCGACGTTGAAGTCGAGGGCTGGGGTGGCGAAGGTGGCCACGGGCGCGGGGCCCGGGTTCGCGGGATCGATGGCCTCAATACCCATCTCATAAATTCGGATGAGCACGTCGCCGGTCAGCGTGCCGCGCTCGGGCGGCTGGTTGCGGGTGGGCATGGCCAGGTCGCCCCGATCGGCCTGCACGTGGACGGTCTGGCCCGAGGACTGGGAGATGGCCATGCGCGGGGTGGTGGCGATGTAGCCGCGAGGGCCCTGGGGCGCCATCTGCTTGGCGACCATGCGGGCCTGCGGGCGGGCTTGGTCGTCCCGGCTGAAGAACGAGATGTCGACGTTGCTGGCCACCTGGTCGCCCGCGCCGCCCAACTGGAGGCCGTCTTCGCTGCCGACCGGTGGCAGGCCCTGGCCCTGGGGGCCCGGTGTGGGGCCGCCCGAGTTCTGGGCGAAGACGTAGACGAGCACGCCCACGCCCACCGCCGCGATGGCGACGGCCAGGAGGATTCGTTTGGGGGCGTTGCCGCGCCGGCTCGGGCCGGGGAGGGTGTTTGGCATGGCTAACTGTAGAGAGCTAGCTGTACAGGGCCATGACGTGGTCCAGCTTGTCCTGGGCCCGCAGGATGGCCCAGATGGCCTCGCGGACCGCGCCGCGGCCGCCCTCGGCCCGCGTGGTGAGCACGCAGAGGTCCTTGATGCCCTGGTCGGCGTCGCCCACAGCGATGGGGCAGCCCACCGTGTGCATGGCGCGCAGGTCGGAAAGGTCGTCCCCAACAAAGGCAACCTCGTCGATCGTCAGGCCGAGGTCCTTGACCAATTCGAGGATGGTCTGCCGCTTGTCGGCCACGCTATCGAACAGGTGGGCGATATCCAGGTCCCGTGCCCGGCGGCGGACGGCCCGAGCCGGGCGGGCGGTGACGATGGCGGTGGTGTAGCCCAGCCGGTGCCAGGCGGTAATGCCCTGCCCGTCGTGGACGCAGAAGCGGCGGGTTTCGACGTTGTCCTCGTTCAAGTAGAGCCCGCCATCGGTCAGGGTGCCGTCCACGTCCAGGCACAGCAGCTTGACGCCGGCGGCCTTCTCGCGAAAGGCGGCGGGCAGGTCGTCGCTGGGTTGGGTCGTTGGTGGAGGCATGCTGCGGGTGGGTCCTTCGTTGGCTTGGCGTATGGTTGGGGCTTCCGGCTGGCCGGCAACGGTATGGTTGGGCCGGCGTCGGGCCGGGTTTTGGCTCAGATTCGTGTTTGGGAGGGTCGAGATGTCCTGGGTGAAGCTCGCCGAGCGTGTGGACAGCCTGGAGGGGTCGGCGACGGTGGCGGTGGCCACGCGGGCCAAGACGCTGAAGGCCCAGGGCAAGGACATCGTGAGCTTCGGCGCGGGCGAGCCCGACTTCGACACGCCCGAGGTCATCAAGCGGGCCGCGATCGATGCGTTGAAGGCCGGCAGGACCAAGTACGAGGCGGCCGCCGGGCCCGAGCCCGCGCGCGAGTCCATCGCCAGGAAGTTACAGGCCGACAACGGGCTCGCCGTGGACGCCAAGGGTGTGGTGATCGTCTCGGGTGCCAAGGCGGCGTTCTTCCAGGCCTGCTTCGCGCTGTTGGGAGACCCCAGCCCCGACGGGCAGCCGTGGGAGGTCGTCATCCCCACGCCCGCGTGGGTGAGCTACGAGCCCATCACCAAGATGTGCGGCGGCAAAGTGGTCGAGGTTGACCTGAAGCCCGAGGACGGCTTCGTGTTGCAACCCGAGGCGCTGCGCAGCGCCATCACCCCGCGCACGCGGATGGTGCTGATCAACACGCCGAGCAACCCCTGCGGCTCGGTGTACTCCCGCGCGGCGCTGGAAGAGATCGCCACCGTGCTGGGCGATGCGGCCGATTCAACCGCGCCGAACATGGTCGTGGTGACCGACGAGATCTACGAGAAGATGGTGTTCGACGGGCTCGAGCACGTCTCGATCGGTGCGATGTCCCAGGTCGCGGAACGCACGCTGACCATCAACGCGCTGAGCAAGAGCTACGCCATGACGGGCTGGCGCGTGGGGTATGCGGCGGCGACCGGCACGCTGGCCGATGAACTGATCCCCGCGATGGCGCGCATCCAGGCGCAGACCATCACCAACATCACGTCGTTCCTGTATCCGGCCATCTCGACCGCCTTCGACGAGTCGGCCGACGACATCGAGCGATTCCGCAGCACGTTCGAGACGCGGCGCGACCTGGTGATGGAGTTGCTCGATGGTGTCAATGGTATTGAAACAGCCAGGCCGCAGGGGGCGATGTACGCCTTCCCGCGCGTGGCCGAGAGCTATGGCAAGACCAGCGCGGGCGGCGCGGCAGTGCAGGACTCTTTGAGCTTCTGCGAGGCGCTGCTCGAGGAGCATGGCGTGGCGATGGTGCCCGGCGGTGCCTTCGGCGGGCGCGGCGATGAGCACGTGCGCATCAGCTACGCGTGTTCCGAGAGCGATATCCGCAAGGGCATCGAGCGGCTGGATGTGTTCGTGCAGGGCCTGCGCTAGCGGGCGATTTCCACGGCGATCTGGGCTGCCAGGCCCGCATTGGCGCGCACCAGGGCGAGGTTGGCGGCCAGCGTCTTGCCCTCGGATATCCGGTGCAGCGTATCGAGAATAGCCGGCGTGGCGGCGCGGCCCTGCATGGCTGGGGTCGCGTGCTGGGCTTGTTCGAGCCAGTCGTGCCACTGGTGGGGCTCGATGGCGTGCTTGGCGGGCACGGGTTGGACGACGAGCACGCCTCTGCCAGTTTGTGCCAGGTGGCGACGCGCGAAGGCGGCGATGTCGCGGGGGTTGTCGAAGGTGGCATCGACGCCCGACTCGCTATCGGTGAGGTAGAAGGCGGGGAAGGTGTCGGTGTTGTAGCCGATGACGGGGATGCCGAGGGTCTCGAGCAGCTCTCGCGTGGAGCCGACGTCGAGGATGGCCTTGACGCCGCTGGAGACCACGGCGACGGGGTATTGCGTGAGGGCGGTGAGGTCGGCGCTGATGTCCAGGCGCTGGTCCATGTTGTGGTGCACGCCGCCCAGCCCGCCGGTGGCCATCACGCGTACACCGGCGCCGGCGGCCAGTTGCACGGTGGCGCTGACCGTGGTGGCGGCGGTGGCGCGCTGGTGGATCAGCGGGCCGAGGTTGGCGGTGTTGGCCTTCTCGATGCGTGGGCGCGAGAGGAAGCCGGCCAGCTCGTCCTTGGTCATGCCGACGATCGGCACGCCGTCGAGCACGCCGATGGTGGCCGGGCGGGCCCTGTGGCCCTCGATGATGTCGTCGAGTTCTTGGGACAGTGGCAGGCCCTGGCCCGCGGGCAGGCCGTGGGCCAGCAGGGTTGTCTCGAGCGCAACGGCCGCACGCCCGGCAACGCGCCGCACGGTAAGGGTGCGAGGCGTCGGGGCGTGCTGGTGGTCGGGCATAGCTCAGGCTATGCGCCGGGCGTCTTGTCGACCGGTCTTAGGCAACCCTCTTAGGCAACCATGTCCTTCAGGGCCTTGAGCGGGCGGACCTTGACCACGTTGCGGGCGGGCTTGGCCTTGAAGACGGTGGGCTCCTTGGTGAATGGGTTGATGCCCTTGCGCGCCTTGGTGGCGGGCTTGCGCTGGACGGTGACCTTCATCATGCCCGGCACGTTGAACGTGCCCACGCTGCCCTTCTTGAGGTCGGCGGCGATCATGGTGCTCATGGTGTCGAAGACCTGGGCGACCTCCTTCTTGGAGATGCCCACGTGCTCGGCGATGAGGGCCTGGACCTCGCTCTTGGTGCGGGGCTTGCCGCGGGCGCCGGTGATCTTGGTGCCGGTGGACTTGGTGGCCGTGCCGGCGCGGCGGGCGGGTGCCTTGCGCGTTGTCTTGCGGGTGGTCTTGCGGGCCGGCGCCTTGCGGCTGCTGGCGGTGGTCTTCGCGCGGCGGACGGTCTTCTTGGTGGTCTTCTTGCGTGAACGAGTCGTCGTTTTCTTGGCCATGTTGCACTCCGTGCGAGGGTTCCGGCGTTCGTGCCGGGCGGTTTGCCCATACTCCAGGCAAGTCTCTGTACGCATCCGCTCGCCGACAGTTGTTCGGCTTACGGGGCTTTGAGCCTAAAAAAACAGTGTTTTTTGGGGTGTTTTTGTTTCCGGGGGGCTCAAAACCCTTGAAAAACAGGCCCAACGGGTGCTCGGATCCAACGAGATCGCGGTCTTTGCTGCGTTACCGCAGGTGTGCGCGCGAACGAATCGACGCGCATGTTTGCGCTGTCGGTTGGAGAGGTTGGGCTTGACGAGAGCGGCATGATAGGATAATGTTTGGATATGGTCGGTGCCGCCACACAGCCGAACTGGCTCTTCGTGGACATGGATTGCTTCTTTGCCTCGGCCGAGCAGCACCTGAGGCCCGAATTGCGCGGGCGGCCGGTGGGGGTGGTGCCGGTTTCGAGCGAGTCGAGCTGCGTGATCGCGGCCAGCCATGATGCCAAGCGGCTTGGGGTGAAGGTCGGCACGCGTGTGCCCGAGGCGCGAGAACTCTGCCCGGGCATCGAACTCGTCCAGGCGCGGCCGGCGACATATGTGGAATTGCACAACGCGGTGGCGGCGGAGATTGATCGGTACTTGCCCATCGAGAAGGCCTACTCGATCGATGAGTGGGCCATCCGGCTGCGCGGGCGTGAGCGGGACTGGGACCATGCTCGGGGGGTTGGTGGGGCCATTAAGGAGGGGATTCGCGAAGCCTTCAGTGAGGCGCTGGGCTGCTCGGTGGGCATCGCGTCGACGCGCCTGCTGGCGAAGGTGGCCAGCGACCTGGACAAGCCCGATGGGCTGCTGGCGTTGCCGGCCGAGGAGGTGCTCGATCGCCTCGGCCATCTTGGCGTGCGCGAACTGACGGGCATCGCCGGGGGCATGGGTGCGAAGCTGGAACGAAACGGCGTGCGCACGGTGGGGGACTTGTGGGCCATCAGCCGGCAGGACGCGGTGCGGATCTGGGGGTCGGTCGTTGGGGCTCGATACTGGGACGGGTTGCATGGTGTGGACGAGCCGGAGGCGGCGACGCGGCGGCACTCGATGAGCCACGCGAACGTGCTGGAGCCCAAGTATCGCAGCGACGAGGGGGCGCGGCAGATGCTCGCGAGGCTCGTGACGCGGCTTGGCAAGAGGCTGCGGCAGGAGGGGTACCTGGCCTCTGAGCTTGCCATCCAGGTGCGGTACGTCGATGGCGGGCGGTTTTCGGCCTCGGCCACGCTGCCCCAGGTGCAGGACACGCCCGCGTTGCTCGAGTGCCTGTATGACTTGTGGGAACGCCGAACGGTGCGCGACGGCCGGGCGCAGCAGGTGGCGGCAACGGTGGGCGGGCTGGTGCTGGCCAGCCAGACGGCGGGGATGCTGTTCGGGCAGGAGCCGAAGAACACCGGGCTTTCCCGCGTGATGGACTCGGCCGTGCGGCGGTGGGGGCCGGGGTCGCTGTACTTCGGGTCGATGCACGGGTGCAGCCACCAGATGGACGAGAAGATCGCCTTCGGGCGGGTGCCGCAGGGGTGAGATAGGCTGGGGCATGGCGAGCAATGGCAACGGGACTGATGTGGTGGTGACGCGGGCGATGCCCGGGGCGTTCGACGTGGGTGGCGCGGGCGTG
The DNA here is from genome assembly GCA_025916675.1 of Phycisphaera sp. Lineage (NCBI taxonomy): Bacteria > Pseudomonadati > Planctomycetota > Phycisphaerae > Phycisphaerales > Phycisphaeraceae > Phycisphaera > Phycisphaera sp. The sequence continues at coordinate 2,969,717 of CP098402.1, read as the reverse complement.
CGCGTGCTGGGGGAGGCGTTGCCCGAGCGGCAGACCGTGCTCGACGCGCTGCCGGGGACCCGGGTGCTGGTGAGCATGTTTACCGATAAGGTGGATGCGGAGACGATCGCGGCGGCTGGTGGCTCGCTGCGAGGCGTGTGCCAGTACGCCGTGGGGACGGACAACATCGATTTGGACGCCTGCAAGGAGGCGGGCGTGGTCGTCACCAACACGCCCAACGCGGTGACCGAGGGCACGGCCGACCTGGCGTGGGCCCTGCTGCTGGCTGTGGCACGGCGGGTGGTGGAGGGCGACGCGTATGCGCGGAGCGAGGCGTATCCGGCGAACGGCCCGCTTGGGATGAGCGATTTTCTGGGGGCCGACCTCACGGGTCGCACGCTGCTGATCGTGGGGGCGGGGCGGATCGGCCGGGCGGTGGCGCTGCGGAGTATCGGCTGGGGCATGCGCGTGCTGTACGTGGCGCGGAGCCGGCATTGGGATTTTGAGTTGGCACCGCTGGCGGCCGAGCGGGTGGAGCTTGACGAGGGGCTGGCTCGGGCCGACGTGGTGAGTGTGCACACGCCGCTGACCGACGCCACGCGGCACCTGATCGACAAGCGGCGGTTGGGGCTGATGAAGGCGAGCGCGATCCTGGTCAACACCGCGCGCGGGCCGGTAATCGACGAGGCGGCGTTGGCGGAGGCTTTGGAGAACGGCACGATCTGGGGCGCGGGGCTGGACGTGTTCGAGCGCGAGCCGGTGGTACACCCGGGGCTCATCGCGGCGAAGAACGCGGTGCTGACGCCGCACATCGGCAGCGGCGAGCGGCGGTACCGGGAGATGATGACGGCGATGGTGGCGGGGAATGTGCGGGCGATTTTGGAGGGGCACGAGCCGGCGAATCGGGTGGGCTAGTTTGTTGGGAGCGAAGAAAGCCCGGACTTGCGCCCGGGCCTCGTTTGGGATCGGGCGCTTGCTCAGCGGTTGCTGGCGTAGTGGATGTCGAGGTATCGCGCCACGTAGTCGACCAGGCTTGTTGCCTCAGGGATCTCGGGGTTGGACGTGTGGCCCATGGGCTCGAAGCGCATGCCCTTGAAGCGGGTGACGGCTTCTTCGACGGGTAATCCATATTGGAGCGCGAGGCTGAGGGCGCGGCAGTAGGCTTGGACCATGCCCTTGATGGTCGAGCCTTCTTTGGCCATCTTGATAAAGACCTCGCCGGGCGAGCCGTCGTCGTAGAGGCCGATGGTGAGGTAGCCCTCGTGCCCACCGACGGAGAACTTGTGTGTGACGGCGTTTCGGGTGTTGGGCAGCATCCGGCGGTCGTGCTTGGTGGGCGTATCGGTCATGGTCGATTGCATCGTTGGGGGGCCTCCGGTGCCGCGTGCGGTGGGAAGGATATCGGCTGTTGGCCCCCCGGCCTCTCGATGTTGAGTATCAGAAGCGGCTATGGGGTTGTTTGGGGGCCGCGGCGGGCCGATACTCATGGCGGTGGTTGTCGCTTATGATGCTGCCGGCCCGTGTGAGATCTGGCGGGAATGCCGGAAGGCCGATCGATGATGATGCTGGTATACACATGACGCAAACTGCGAACACAATACGAACAAATGCCAATAGCCGGGCGGCTTCGCTCGCGGCGTTGGCGGCGTTGCTGGTTGTGCTCGCGTCGGCCGATGCGGCCATGCGGGTGTCCTCGCAGGGCGTCCGCGAGGCGATCGAGGGCCGGCCGCAGGCGCGCACGAGCGTGGTCGGGCTAGGCCGGATGGTCGAGGGCCTGCTGGCGTGCGCGGCGGTGCCCGACGAAGGCCGGTGCGTGGCGCCGGTGCCGTCTGCCGATTTTGTCTCGGAACCCGGCCAGGTCGGCTGGGCGTTGCCGGCGGCCTTCGGGCTGCACGAGTTGATGGACCTGCCTCCGCCCGCTGTGGCGTGAATGGTCTCGGGCCGGCGTGGGCGCTCTCGGGCGGCTTGCGCGGGCGGCACCTCTCGCCCGACTTCGTACACATCCAAGGCAACACCCCATCGGGGCGTCGCGGCGTGCGTTCTTCTGGCACGGCCGGTGGCGCGGCATCGTGAGGCATCATCATGGCAGGCAACCAGGGCATCCCCGTCATCGGGCCCGTGCTGAACAAGATCATCGGCACGCGCAACGAGCGGTTCGTCAAGAAGTACACCAGCAAGGTCGACCAGATCAACGCGCTGAGCGACGAGATGGGCGCGCTGACCGACACGGAGCTGCGCAAGAAGTTTGGCTCGTTCCGCAAACGCATCACCGACGGCGAGAAGGCCGAGGCGGTGCTGCCCGACGTGTTCGCCGTGGCGCGCGAGGCGATGGACCGGTCGGTGGGCATCCGCAACACGCTGAACCCCGAGCACGAGTTCGACGCGAGCAAGCTGTCCGAGGACATGCGGACGCTGCACGCCGACCTGATGAAGCAGGCGGCCGAACTGCCCGTGCTAATCCCCAAGACCTTCATGGGCGAGCCGCCCCAGGGCGCTGTGCCCGACGAGAAGGAAGAGTTTCTGGGTTCGGCCGAGCCGATCCCCGGATGGATGCGGGTGGAGATCCCGCCGGCGTTCTACGCGGCGGTGCGAGAGCTGATTCCCGAGAGCCGCCCGCCGTTCCGGGCGAGGCCGTTCGACGTGCAGTTGCTCGGCGCGATGGTGCTGAGCCAGGGCAAGATCGCCGAGATGAAGACGGGCGAGGGCAAGACGATCGTCGCGCCGCTGGCCACGTGCCTGGCGGCGGTCGAGGGTCTCAAGATCCACGTTGTGACGGTGAACGACTACCTGGTGCAGCGCGATCGCGACTGGACGTTCCCGTTCTTCCACGCCCTTGGCATGACGGTGGGGGCCATCCACCCCCAGCACATGCAGCCCGAGGAGATCAAGCGGCAGATGTACCGCTGCGACGTGGTGTATGGCACGACCAGCGAGTTCGGGTTCGACTACCTGCGTGACAACATGAAGCGGTCGGTGGCCGAGCAGGTGCAGCGCCGGCGTGAGTTCGCGGTGGTCGACGAGGTGGACTCGACGCTGATCGACGAGGCTCGGACGCCGCTGATTATCAGTGGCCCCGCGCACGAAGACCGCCCGCGGTACGAGCAGGCCGACGAGTTGGCACGGCATCTGGTCGAGCTCAACAAGCCCTGGACGCAGGCCGACGAGCAGGTGCAGGAGGCGGTCAACCGGATCAAGGCGCTCGAGGGCGACGTGCGGACGGCTCGTGACAAGGACGAGGCCAAGAGGATGCAGGCCGAGCTTGCCGAACTGCGCAAGGGCCTGCCCGCGATGGAAGAGCAGCGCGATCGGCACACGCAGTATTACGAGATCAAGATCGAGCGCAAGCAGGCGTACCTGACGCACGACGGCATCGCCGAGGCGCAGCGCAAGGCGGGCGTGGGCTCCTTCTATGTCGACGAGAACATGGACCTGCCCCACCTGATGGAGCAGGCGCTGCGGGCGCACGTGGTGTACGAGATCGACCGCGATTACGTGATCATGAACACGCCCAGCCCGCAAACGGGCCAGAGCGAGCCGAGCATCGTGATCGTGGATACGTTCACGGGCCGCCCGATGATCGGCCGCCAGTGGAGCGATGGGTTGCACCAGGCGGTAGAGGCGAAGGAGAAGGTGCCCGTCAAGCAGGAGACCCAGACGGTCGCGACGGTGACGATCCAGAACTTCTTCAAGATGTACGAGCGTCTGGCGGGCATGACGGGTACGGCCGACACCGAGGCGCAAGAGTTCAACGACATCTACAGCCTCGACGTCGTGAGCATCCCTACCAACCGCGAGATCACGCGCAACGACTACGACGACCTGATGTTCCTTCGCGAGAAGGACAAGTGGGAGGCGATCGTCGACGAGATCAAGGCGTTCCACGACGTTGGGCGACCGATTTTGGTTGGCACGACGAGTGTGGAGCGGAGCGAGTTCCTCGGCAAGATGCTCCAGCGCAAGCACGGCGTGAAGCACGAGGTGCTGAATGCCAAGCAGCACGAGCGCGAGGCGCACATCGTGGTGAACGCGGGCCAGATCGGGGCGGTGATGATCGCCACGAACATGGCCGGTCGCGGCACGGACATCAAGCTGGGCAAGTGCAGCCGCGAGCAGTTGATCGATCACTGGCTGCGCCGGAGCATCGCGTCGCGAGAGCTGACGCCGCAGGCCACCGAAGACGAGCTGCGCGAGAATGTGTTCCGAAAGATCGCGCAGACGGAATTGAAGGAAGCCGGGCTGAGCAAGCGCGACATCGAGCAGATGCCGTTCGAGGACGTCGAATTCGCGTTGCTCAAGCGGTGGGCGGAGCACCACACGTACTTGACTGACAAGCAGGTGGAGGCGGCAACACGCGATGAGTTGATGGCCGAGCTCGACGCGTGCGGGCGGTTCCTGCTGCATCGGATTCGTTGGTTTGACAATATCGAGGACATGGGCGGCCTGCACGTGATCGGCACCGAGCGGCACGAGAGCCGGCGCATCGACAACCAGTTGCGTGGTCGTTCGGGCCGCCAGGGTGATAACGGCTCGACGCGGTTCTTCGTGAGTCTTGAAGATCCTCTGATGAAGATGTTCGCGGGCGCGGCGATGCAGAACTTCCTGTCGAAGGTGGGCGGCATGAAGGAGGGCGACGCCATCGAGCACCCGTGGCTGAGCAAGAGCTTCGAGCGAGCCCAGCGTAAGGTCGAGGAACGCAACTTCCAGACACGCAAAAACATCCTTGAGTACGACGAGGTGATGGAGCACCAGCGGCAGTACTTCTACGGGTTGCGCCAGCGCGTGCTCGAGGGCCGCGACGTGAAGGGCTTGGTGCTGAATTACATCGATGTGGTGGTTGATGAGGCCTGCGAGCAGTACCTCGACACCGATTACCCGGCGCAGTGCGCTGCGGAGTATGCCAAGCAGCAGCTCGATTGCTCGGTGTTGAGCGATCGGCTGCGTGGCAAGGATCAGGAGGAGATGGACACCATCATCCGGCGCGAGGCCAAGGAGGACGCGCGGCAGATGATCGACCTGACCCTGGGCGAGTACATGCCCATGGAGGGCTCGGAGGTCAGCGTCGACTTCGATTCGGCCGGCCTCATCAACTGGGCCAAGAGCCGCTTCGATGTCGAACTGCACGCGGCGGACCTGCGCGAGGGCGGGGCATCCGAACGGCGGCACGTGATGGACACGCTGGTCGTGCGGGCGCACGAGAAGATTGACCAGGCCGACCTTGCGGGCCTGGCGCGGTTCACCGAGGCGCACTACGGCGCCGTGGAGCTTGCCGACTGGGCCAAGAAGCGTTTCGGCATCGAGGTCGGTGTGCAGGAACTGGTTGATGCCGAGACGGCCGAGGAGAACTCGGCGGGCGAGCTCATCAAGCAGAAGGCCCGCGAGGTATACAACGACCTCGAGGTGAAGTACCCGGCCGAGTTTGCGATGAACGTGACGCGGAACCTGATGCGCACCAGCCCGGGCGATGCGCTCGGGCAGCTCGCCGAGTGGGCCAATCGGCGCTACCAGCTCGGGCTCACCGAGGAGCAGCTCCGCAAGACGAATCCCGCGGCGCTACAGAAGCAGGTCGAAGAAGCGTCTCGGGAGTTCGTGGAATCGGGTCGGCTTGATAAGGAGATCAAGGACGCGTTGGCGTGCCCGACCGACGAGACGCTCGACGCGCACCTGAAGCAACGCTTCAGCCTGCGGACGGGTGTGCCCGACTGGATGAAGGGCATGCGCGGCGAGCAGCGTGAGGGTGTGGTGAGCGGCCGCATCGAGGAACTGCTGCGGGCCGAGATGCTGCACCTGGAGCGCATGGTGCTCCTCGAAGCGCTCGACAACCAGTGGCGCGACCACCTGTACCAGATGGACCAGTTGCGCGACGGCATCAGCTTCCGCGCGTTCAGCCAGCAAGACCCGCGCATCGCGTACAAGAGCGAGGGTGCGACGCTGTTCGGCGAGATGCAGCAGGCCGTGCGGACACGCGTGACCGACTACATCTTCAAGATCCAGGTTGGCCCCGAGCAGGCCCTGAGCCGCAGCGGGCTCGGGCCGATGGTCGGCGGCCGGCGGGGCGGCGGCCAGGGCGGACCGGGTGGTCCCGGCGGCGCTCGACCGACACCGGCTGGCCCCGCAGCGGGGGGGCGCCCTCCTGGGGGCGGTTCGATCCCTGGGTCGGGCATGATGTAGGCCGCCGGTATAAGTTTGTTCGGGAAATCGAACCCCCGTGCCATTGGCTGCGGATGGGTTCGTGGCTCGGCCTCCCTCCCCGAGAGCCACCGGAGCGTCCGGTGGCTGTACCATGGGTATCGATCCGGGGTTCCGATCGGGTTTTCGGATCGGGGCATCGGCAGCCGGGGCGGGTGATGGGCCCGTGGGTCCCGGCACAAATCCAAGACGCGGGAGGGGATCGGCGATGGTGAACATGCGAACACGAACGGCGGCGTGGCAACGAGGCTTCACGCTCATCGAACTGCTGGTGGTGATCCTGATCGTCTCGGTGCTGATCGCGCTGGGGCTGGCGGTGGGGGCCCGCGTGGTGGAAGGTGGCAAGGCCAGCCAGACTCGCGACCTGATCAAGGTGCTGGACAACGCGATGAACAGCTACTTGCAGGCCACCGACCGGAAGGTGCCGCCATCGTCGATCATCGATCCGAGGCAGGACGAGGGCAATCCGAGCGGCACGATCGTGTACATGCCGCTGGCCGATGCGTGGGATGCGGACAATGACCGGCCGATCAACAGCGTTGGCCTGTTCCTCGCCGAGGCGAGCCGGGTGTCGGGCGTGTCAAATCTATTGGAAGGGCTCGACGCGAAGAACTATCGCCTGTTCGCGTACACCGATGCCGCCACGCTCACGGACGCGCCCGGTGAGAGCGAACCGGAACTGATGACCGTGCTCGACGCGTGGGGGAACCCCATTCGGTTCGTCCACCCGGCTTTCCACGGGGTCCGCCGGACCGCGGAGCGACTCGATGCCACGGACTTCCTCGGCCCCGCACCGGCCGGCGAGTACTACCCGCGTGAGGTCCGCCGGGATCCGGCCATGATGGACGCCGACGGGGGCCTGAGTTCCAACGGGCGGCCGTACTTCTACTCGGCGGGCCCCGATGGCGATCCCTCGACGGTCGAGGACAACATCTATACGGTGCAGCCGCAGATCCAGAACTGACCGCTCTCGGGCCGGCGGGTGCCGATTCGCCCCGCGTGTGGCGGCGGCGTACCATGACGGCCTTCCGGGGTGTAGCGCAGCTTGGTAGCGCGTCTCGTTCGGGACGAGAAGGTCGGAGGTTCGAATCCTCTCACCCCGATTCAATTTTGCAAAAGCTTCGGTAAGTGTCGAAGCTTCCAGTGTTTAGAACTGGTTCAACCCCATCCCCCACTCCGCTTCTGCGCTGCGGGATGATCACGCTACCATCTCAACGAGTCTGCCGCCCTCTTTGTCGGTGCCAGTCCACATGGATACAACCCCCGACGAGGACATTCTTGCGCATTATGCTGAGGGCATCGAAGCCGATCGCCTGTCCGGGCGTGGTGGAATCGAGTTTGAGCGTACAAAGTCGATCATCGAGCGAACTCTCCCGATGGAGAGGTGTTGTGTGTACGACATCGGTGGCGGACCGGGCGAGTATGCATTCTGGTTGTCATCGATGGGCCACGAGGTCCATCTCATGGACGTTGTTCCACTGCACATTGAGCAGGCCGGGGCCCGGAGCAACAACAAATCAGTCGCTCTGGCATCCATTGAGGTGGGTGACTGTCGTTCATTGCCTCGATCAAGTGAAACGGTCGATGTCGTGCTTCTCTTGGGGCCGCTCTACCACTTGCACGAGCGTGCCGATCGGATCGCCTGTTTGTCCGAGGCACTACGCGTATTGAAGCCTGGAGGTGTGGTGATAGCCGCAGCGATATCTCGATTCGCATCGGCTCTCGATGGGATCGTGCGAGGATTACTCGATAATCCGGACTTCACGGCGATCGTCAATGAAGATCTTCGGAGCGGTCGACATCAAAACCGGGCTCGGCACCCCGGGTTCTTTACCACTGCGTACTTCCATACGCCTGACGAATTTCTCGACGAGGTAGCCGAAGTCGGGTTCAGGGGCTGCAATTTGCTCGCGGTTGAAGGACCAGCCTGGCTAACCGGTCTGTCGCTGTCCGATTGCTCGGATCAGGGCCGAGAGCGGTTCTTTGAGTTGCTCGGGCGCATAGAGTCTGAACCTTCTCTCATGGGAGCAAGCGCGCACTTCGTGTGCGTTGGGAGGAAATCAGAACTTGCCGTAGGCTCAGTCTGAGACCAGAGCTAGGGCGAGATTCACTGTTCATGGGCTCCGGATCCTATTTGAGAAGCAAAGAGTTCAACCGGAGTTCTGTCATCCCCAATTCGGATCGGCAAGAACAGCCGGAGCAAGTTCTTGGGGCTTGAGCGTTCTGCTCGAGCACGATTGCTCGTATCCGGGGCTCCGCCGTGTTCTCCGTCCAATACATCCAAGAGCTTCGTTGCCTCGACCAACTGATCGCCAGCGGCACTCGCCTGCGCGATGAGTGGGAAGCCGGACTCAACCGGTTCGCCGGTCCGGGCGAGGCCCTCTTCGAGGTCTCGACGACACGGAATTCGTTGGAGTGTGCGGGCTCAACCGCGATCCCTTTTGTGATGATCGGATTTTCGGCCGAGTGTGGCACCTCTCCATGTTGCGCCGGCTTCGAAGGGAAGGGCCGGTATCGACAGAGCATTCGTCCGAGCCGCGTTGGATCACGCCCGGTCGCCGTTCGGGCTTGCTCGGCTTCGTGCGGATGATGTGGGATCGCTGCCAGAGACCATGCTCGATTCCGCCGAGGATGCCGATCGAGAAATTGCTCTGACCGCCGGGGATCATCGGGCAGACAACCGTGGTCCGGCGGTGCTTGCCGATGGGGATGTCGTGCTTCTTCTGGAACCCCAGCGTCTCACCAAAGGAGCGTGGAGGCTGGTGCCGTCATGGTGTCGGCTGGCCGTTGTTGGACTCTGGTTCGAGCGGGTCTTGTGTGCGTGTTCTGCTTGCGGCAGACTATTCTTCTACACCGACGCCGAAGCGTTGCACTTGTGAGCCGTCCTTTTGAGTACCGAGGTCAACATGCCCAAGCCTTTTGCACCCGATGTATCGTCCCGCCCGTTCTCGATGACTATCGAGCGGCAGATGGCCGCGGGTGCCGGGCAGCTCTACGACGCGTGGACCAGGGGCTTCGACACGTGGTTCGCCCAGCCGGGTGAGCTCATCATGACGCCGGAGGAAGGGAGCCTGTTCTTCTTTTATAACCGCCACGATTGGGGGCGGCATGCCCACTACGGGCGATTCTTGGAACTCGTCAAGAATGAACGCGTCAAGATGACCTGGCTGACCGGTGCGCCGGGCACCTATGGCGACGAGACGGTGATCGAGGTCGAGTTGAGCCCCCGAGAGGGTGGCACCCTGCTGCGGCTTTCGCACTCGGGGTTCAGCACCGAAGAAGCGTGCAAGGGGCACGAGGACAACTGGCCCGCCGCTTTGGAAGCGCTGGACGACGCCCTGAGCCGATAAAGCACGCCGCTTGTGAGCAAACTGTCGCGACACTTCGGATGCCCACGGCAGTTGATTTGACGGTGAAGTGGTCGCTTCTGCGAAGAGTGTGTAGCACTGCGACCTCCCAGATTCAGGCGGTTCGGCGCAACTGGTCGGCCTGGCAGTATCATGCTGTGGAGATGCAGATGGAACGTCGAGCGGGTAGTCCAAGAGTCGGGGTGTGGTAAGTTCGGTGGGGCGCGAGCACGGGATGCAACAAGACAGAACTCTGGCAGCCGCGCGGGGTTGGGTAGCCTGATCTCGAACTCTGGCAACAAGTTACAAGCTTTCTGAGAACCAGTGTGCATCTTCGCGCACGGACCTCGGCTAGGCTGGCCGGGGGGTAAGATCGGACGGTCCACCATTTGCTACACTCCCGACGCCCGATGCTGGCCGCATGGAGGATGAACGCATGGCTCAAGCCGACTTCCACCTCCCCCAGCGTGGCATGGGCAGCACCGCCCGCCGGGACAAATGGTGGATCCAGCCGCTTGTCGTGTTCCTGGTTCTCAGCGGGTTCATCATCTACGCGACGTGGGCGGCGTTGCAGGGCGAGCATTACTTCGCGCACAACGGCGGGGCGCACTACCTCTCGCCGTTCTATTCGCCGCTGCTCTACGGGGCAGAGGGCGAGCCGTATTGGATCGCGAGGGGCATTCCGAGTTGGTGGCCCTCGTTCCTCCCGTTCTCACCGGCCATGCTGATCCTGATCGGGCCGGGGTTGATGCGCTTCACGTGCTACTACTACCGCGGTGCGTACTACAAGGCGTTCTGGGCCGACCCGCTCTCGTGCAGCGTCGGCGAGCCGCGCAAGGGCTACCGGGGCGAGAACTCGTTCCCGCTGATCATGCAGAACATCCACCGGTACGTGTTCTACCCGGCGGCGGCGTTCGTTTTGGTGCTGCTCTACGACGGGTTCAAGGCGCTCTGGTTTACCGATGCTTCGGGCGACACGCGTTTCGGCGTTGGTGTTGGCTCGGTTGTGCTCATCTTGAACGCCCTGCTGCTGGGCGGGTACACATTCGGCTGCCACTGTGCGAGGCACCAGATCGGCGGGTTCCTCAACTCGCTGTCGAAGCGGCCGATCCGGGCCAAGTGCTACGGCTGCGTGAGCGCGCTCAACAAGCGGCACATGTATTGGGCGTGGGTGAGCCTGTTCTGGGTGGCGTTCACCGATCTCTATGTCCGGCTGCTCTCGATGGGCTACATCACCGACCCGAGGATCATCTTCTGATGGGTACACCAGAACGCATCACCCACGAGCACGAGGTGCTCATCATCGGGGCCGGCGGCGCCGGGCTCCGGGCGGCCATCGAGGCGGCCTCGACCGGGGCGAGCGTCGGCGTGGTCTGCAAGTCGCTGCTGGGCAAGGCCCACACCGTGATGGCCGAGGGCGGGATGGCCGCCTCAATGGGCAACGTCGACGACCGCGACAACTGGCGGGTCCATTTTTCGGACACGATGCGGGGCGGGCAGTACCTGAACAACTGGCGGATGGCCGAGATCCACGCCCAGCAGGCGGCCGATCGGGTGCGCGAGCTCGAGTCGTGGGGGGCGCTGTTCGATCGCACCCGCGACGGCAAGATCCTGCAGCGCAACTTCGGCGGGCACAAGTTCCCCCGGCTTGCCCATGTGGGCGACCGAACCGGGCTGGAGATGATCCGCACCCTCCAGGACCACGGCATCCACCAGGGCATCGACTTTTACATGGAATGCACGGTGCTCGAGATCCTGATGGATGGCGACCGCGTCGCCGGGGCCGTCGGATACGACCGAGAGAAGGGACGTTTCCACGTGTGGAAGTCGCCGGCCATCGTGCTGGCGACCGGCGGCATTGGGCGGGCGTATAAGATTACCAGTAATTCGTGGGAGTACACAGGCGACGGGCACGCTTTAGCTTACCGCGCGGGTGCCGAGCTCAAGGACATGGAGTTCGTCCAGTTCCACCCGACCGGCATGGTCTGGCCGCCGTCGGTGCGCGGCATCCTGGTGACCGAGGGTGTTCGCGGCGAGGGCGGCGTGCTTCGCAACAGCGAGGGTCGCCGGTTCATGTTCGACGACATCCCGGATCTGTATAAGAACCAGACCGCATCGGACCCCGAGGAGGGATGGCGGTACGTCACGGGAGACAAAGACGCACAGCGGCCGCCCGAACTGCTCACGCGCGACCATGTTGCCCGGTGCATCGTGCGCGAGATCCGCGAAGGGCGCGGCAGCCCGCACGGCGGCGTGTTCCTCGACATCGCGTGGATCAAGGAGAAGATGCCCAAGGCCGAGGCGCACATCCAGAAGAAGCTGCCCAGCATGTACCACCAGTTCAAGCAACTGGCCGGCGTGGACATCACCAAGGACGCGATGGAGGTCGGCCCGACCACCCACTACGCCATGGGCGGCGTGAACGTCGACGGCGAGACCCAGATGTCGACGGTTAAGGGGCTGTTCGCCTGCGGCGAGGTCGCCGCCGGGCTGCACGGGGCCAACCGGCTGGGCGGCAATTCGCTGTCGGACCTCGTCGTGTTCGGCAAGCTCGCGGGAGAGCACGCGGTCAACTGGGCCAAGGCGAACCCCACGCCCACTGTTGACCAGGGGCAGGTGCAAGACGCGTGCCGTGCCGCACTGGAGCCGCTGGAGCGATCGACCGGCGAGAGCCCCTACGAGGTGCAGTCCACACTCCAAGACATGATGCAGGACAAGGTCGGCATCGTGCGCAAGGAGGGCGAGATGGCCGAGGCGGTCGAGGGCATCGCGGCATTGAGTGCCAAGGCCGCCAACGCCTCGGTGCCCGGCAACATCGAGTACAACCCTGGCTGGCATACGGCGCTCGACCTGCAAAATCTCATGGTCGTGTCCGAGGCGGTCGCCCGGTGTGGCATGGACCGCAAAGAAAGCCGCGGGGCCCACTTCCGAGAGGACTACCCCGAGAAGGACGAGGGGCATGCCGGGCACAACACCATCGTTTCTCGCGGATCGGACGGCCAGATGAGGGTCGAGCGGCGGGCCATCCCGCCCATGACGAGCGAACTGAGCGACATCATCAAGGAAATGGGTTGAGCCCCGTGCGTTTCCGCCGAAAGGACTGAAGTCATGAGCGAGGGCCGGCAAGCGACATTCAGCGTCTGGCGGGGCGACCATCAGACCGGTTCGTTCGTGGACTACCAGACGAACGTCACCGAGGGCATGGTGGTGCTCGACGCGGTCCACCAGATCCAGGCCGAGTCGGCCTCGGACCTCGCCTGCCGCTGGAACTGCAAGGCGGGCAAGTGCGGCTCGTGCTCGGCGGAGATCAACGGCAAGCCCAAGCTCATGTGCATGACGCGCCTGGACACACTCGACATGACCAAGCCGGTCACGGTCGAGCCCATGCGGTCGTTCCCCTCGGTGCGAGATCTCGTGACCGACGTCTCGTGGAACTATGAGGTGAAGCGGAAGATCAAGCCGTTCAAGCCACGCAAGCCCGACGCCGAGGACGGCACGTGGCGGTTGCAGCAGGCCGACGTGGAGCGTGTGCAGGAGTTCCGCAAGTGCATCGAGTGCTTCCTGTGCCAGGACGTGTGCCACGTGCTGCGTGACCATCACAAGCACGACGAGTTCGGCGGCCCGCGGCACTTTGTCTACCAGGCGGCGCTCGAGATGCACCCGCTGGACGTCGAGGAACGCCTCAAGCAGGTCAAGGACGACAACGGCATCGGGTATTGCAACATCACCAAGTGCTGCACCAAGGTGTGTCCCGAGCACATCACGATCACCGATAACGCGATCATCCCGCTCAAGGAGCGTGTGAACGACGAGTTCTACGATCCGATCACGAAGCTCTTCAGGATCTTCCGGGCCAAGCCCAAAGCGGAGCGCAAGGACTAACGCGACAGATTCCCAAGGAGCACATCGATGGAACTGAAGCGAATCAAGGCCGAGTCGATCCCCAGAGCGCTCCAGAAAGCCGAGCGGTACCGCTTGCTGAACGAGCCGCGGAGTGCCGAGAGCATCTGCCGGGACGTGCTCGTGGTGGACGACAGCAACGAGTCGGCGATCAAGATCCTGATCCTGGCGATCACCGACCAGTTCACCATGGGCGGCGAGCGCACCGGCATGCGCGAGCGGAAGGAAGACGTGGAGGGCCTGCTCTCTCGTCTTCCGGATGAGTATTCGCAACTCTACTACAAGGGCGTGATGCTCGAACGCTGGGCCAAGGGCCTGCTTCGGGAGAAGGCCGATCCCAGGACCGTCCACGAGTTTCTCGTCGAAGCGATGGCGGCCTACGAGGCTGCCGAGGCCATCTTCGATACCGACAACCAGGACGCCGAACTGCGTTGGAACACGTGCGCCCGGATCATCATGCGATACGGGTTGGCTGGTGGGTCCGAAGAGCCGGCGGTCCACCTCGAATCGTTCGATGACGAGGTGCCGTTCCGATAGGGCTGGCCGAGTAGGGCTCGTACTCTAAGTGTATCTCGACAGGGGCTCATACGGCTGATAACAGGATCTGATATCGTGGCGCAAAACGATGCCAATTTACGGGAATAACCGATCTGCTGCGGAGGATTCCCCGTTCACATGGCAACCGATCTACCCATCACCCACTCGGCCAGGTGCGATCGCCGGGACTCGTCCCAGGCAGCGCTCAATGGCATGGGCTTGACGCTCTTCTGAGTCGAGTGGCTATCTAGCTGAGCGTGTGCGAGCCGACCTTCTCGGCCCCGTTCGGTTGTCGTGATGACTCTATTCCAACTCGTTGCACCACTCGTCGATCACGTTCGGTAGTGTGCTGTCATGCCCGAACCGCATGTGGTCCGCTCGAAGCGGCCTCCGGCGCTGTAGCGCCACGGCCCATCATGGAAGGAAACCAAACATGGACCCCCGATTCGTTACGAAGGAAATCCACGCCCTGCTCGATTACCCCGTCGCTCTCGTGCTCATGGGCGCCCCGTTTGTTCTTGGCTTGGGTGAATCGAACCCTGCGGCACTCTGGCTCGGTGTTGGAACCGGTATTGCCGCGTTGATCCTGACGATCTTCACGAACCACAAGCTGGGTGTCGTGCGCATTTTACCCTACTGGTTCCACGTCCTTGTCGACGCGCTCGTTGGCGTCACGTTCGTGGTCGCTCCATTCGTGCTCGGCTTCGCGGGGATCGACGCCTGGTTCTACTGGGCCAACGGGGCGGCGGTGCTCACGGTCGTCAGCCTGAGCAAGCCAGCATCCTCGGCTTCGCAACATCCGATCGCAGCCTGATCGGTCGTGCTGCGGCGAGCAGTTCCTCGTTCCCACGGACTCGTGGCCAACCCCTCGGAAGTATCCGAGGGGTTGTTCATGACGTTTTGCCGTGGCCGATCGAGATACCTCTGTTCTTCGATGCATGGGAATGCTCGGGCAGATACCCGTATTATCTGCGATGCTATCCACACTCATCCCGATCATCGCGCTGCTCGCCGCCGCTCCCGACCCCACGCTGCCGGAAATGACCGGTCAGATCGAGCGGTACCGGGCCGACCTGGGCAGCTTCCGGCGGTTCGATGATGCGCCGATGTCGCCGGGGGCGATCGACCGGCTTGGCGGCTTCAACCAGCAATGGCTCGACGCGCTCGACGATGTCGAGCTCGATGGGCTCTCGAACGATGGCCGGGCCGACTTCATGCTGTTCCAGGAGCACCTGCGGTTCGCCATCGATCAGGCGGCGTACGAGCTCGACAAGCTGCGTGAGATCGAGCCGCTCGCGCCGTTTGTTGCCGACATCGTGCCGATGCTCGAAGCGCACCGGCGAATGGAAACGCTCGACGCACGTCAGGCCGCCGAAACGCTCGATCGGTTGTCGGCCGAAATCAGCGAAGCGACCGAGGCGCTCGAGGACGCCGACACCGAGCGGGATCGCGTGCTGGCCCGTCGCGCGTCGATGAGCCTTGACCGACTCATTCGCTCGCTCTCGTCCTGGTACCAGTTCTACGACGGGTACGACCCGGTGTTCTCGTGGTGGTGCGAGAAACCGTACCAGGCGTGCAGGGATGCGTTGCGTGCGCACTCGAAGAAGCTGCGTGAGAAGATTGCGGGCATCACCGACGAGGAGGACCCGGTCATCGGCGATCCCGTCGGCCGAGACGTGCTGCTACGGATGCTTGAGCACGAGGTGATCGCGTACACACCCGAGGAGCTCATCGAGATCGCCGAGCGGGAGTACGCGTGGTGCCTCGACCAGATGCTGCAAGCTTCGGACGAGCTGGGTTTCGGCAAAGACTGGAAGGCGGCGCTCGAGCACGTCCGCGGGCTGCACGTCGAGCCGGGCCGGCAGCCGGCGATGATCGCCGAGATGGCACACGAGGCGACGGCCTTTATCGAGGACAACGGCCTGATCACCGTGCCCGAGCTGTGCAAGGAAACGTGGCGGATGTCGATGATGTCGCCCGCGCGGCAGAAGGTGAGCCCTTACTTCCTCGGCGGCGAGACCATCATCGTTTCATACCCAACCGATACCATGGAGCACGCCGACAAGCTGGCCAGCATGCGCGGCAACAACCGGCACTTCTCTCGAGCGGTCGTGCATCACGAGCTGATCCCGGGGCATCATTTGCAGAACTTCATGCTGGCCCGCTACCGCACGCATCGGTCGCTGTTCCGCACGCCGTTCTGGATCGAGGGCTGGGCACTGTATTGGGAGATGAGGCTGTGGGATATGGACTTCCCGGAAGGCCCCGAGGACCGCGTCGGCATGCTGTTCTGGCGGATGCACCGGTGCATGCGCATCATCTTCAGCCTGCGGTTCCACCTGGGTGAGATCACCGCGAGCGAGGCGGTCGACCTGCTCGTCGATCGCGTCGGCCACGTCCGGCAGAACGCGACGGCGGAGGTGCGACGCTCGGTGAACGGCGACTATCCGCCGCTTTACCAGGCGGCGTACATGCTGGGCGGGCTCCAGATCCTTGCGTTACACGAGGAGCTCGTCGAGAGCGGCGGCATGACCGAGCGCGAGTTTCACGACGAGATCCTGCGCCACCATGCCATCCCGATCGAGGTGCTGCGGGCGATCCTGACCGACGAGACGATTGAGCGGGATTTCGAGCCGTCCTGGCGCTTTGCCGGCTGAATTTAGATTTGGTCCCAGGCCCAGATCTTCATCTGCGTGTCCTTGTCGAGCGTGTGCTTGCTGACCTTGAGTGTGAGCAGGATGCGGCCACGGTGGTGGGCCTCGTGCGCGATGAAGTAGCTCAGGGTCGTGTAGATGCCGCGCTTGAAGCCGCGGCGTTTGGCCTCCTCGTTGAGTACGCCGATGAGCAGCGAACGGATCGCGGCATCAGACTGCTTGAATGCCTTGCGGAGCGTGGCGCGAGAAGGCTTGGAAGAGGCATCGAGCTTGACCACGCCCGATGCGAGGTCCTTCGCACGCTTCTCAAGGTGCGCGAGCCGGATGTTGTGCATATGGGCGAACTCACCCGATACGCCCCGGCCGCCGCGTGTGGACAGCGTGCAGTGCAGCCCTCCATCCGATACCGCGTCGAGGATCACGCGGTTGATCGCACAGTTGGTGTCCCAGGCGGTTGCAAGTTCAGCGGATTGGTCGGTCATGGGTCGCCTCTCACCAGTCATCACGACCGCGTCGCTTTCGCGAAACGGCCGACTTGATCATCTTGGTCTTCTTACGCTCGCGTTCGTGCCGCTCGGCCAGGGTGCGGGCGTTGCGTGCTTGCTCTTCCTGGAGTTTCAGGTAGCTGGTAAAGCGGCGTTCGTCGAGCTCGCCGGCTTCGATGGCGGCCCGGACGGCGCAGCCGGGCTCGCCCTCGTGCCGGCAATCGCTGAACTTGCAATCCGCGATGATGGCCGCGACGTCCTCGAACAGGTCGGCGACACCGTCGTCGCAGTCTCGCAGTTGGAACTCACGCACGCCGGGGTTATCGACGAGCACGCCGCCCGATGGCAGCAGGTGCAGCGAGCGGGAAGTGGTCGTGTGCCGCCCCTTGCCGTCCTTCTCGCGGATGCCGCCGGTGGCCAGATCGCCCGCGCCCAAGGCGTTGGCCAGGGTCGATTTGCCCACGCCCGAAGAGCCCAGCAGCGCGACCGACTGGCCCGGCCCACACCATCTCTTGAGAGCATCGGCCTGCTCGGGGGTCCGCGCGTCCATGATCTCAACGGCCAGCCCCGGGTGGAGCTGCCCGGCTTGCTCGGCGAGCGCCGCGGGATCATCGTGCAGGTCGGCCTTGGTGAGCACGACGACCGGCGTCGCCCCTGCTTGAAGCACCATCGCCAGGTACCGCTCGAGGCGCGATAAGTTGAAGTCCTCGTTGCACGAGCTCACGACGAACACGGTGTTGATGTTCGCGGCGATGACCTGCGGCTTGGCCTCCTCGCCCGCAGCCTTCCGCGAGAGCAGCGTCTGGCGTTCGAGCCGCTTGATCGTGCGGTCGCCTGCGGCGTTGAGCACGAGCCAGTCGCCCACCGCGACCCGGCCGTCGGCATCGGCAGATTGCACGGGCAGGCGGAACTCGCCGTTCTCTCCGAGCAGTTCGACCTGGCTGCTGTGATGGGCCGAGACGCGGGCCAAGACGATCGAGTCAAGCTCGAATTCCGAGAGCTGGGCCTCGAAGAACGGGTTCCAGCCGAGGGATCGGAGTGCTGGGGGGGTCATGCCGGGGCACCTCGAGCGAGCATCGAACAGGTCCGGAGCATCGCTCGAAGTCTAGTGCCGGCGTCTCGGGTCGGCTCGTTAGCCTATCGCTTTCGCGCCGGCTGCGGCGACAGTGTGGTCGTTCTCCACGGAACTGCCTGAGACGCCGATGGCCCCGACGATCGTTCCACTGGCGTCCTTCAGAGGCACGCCGCCGGGGAAGCTGATGAGCCCGCCGTTGGAGTGCTCGATGTTGTAGAGGGCGCCGCCCGGCTGGCTGAGCTTGCCGATCTCGCCCGAGTCCATGTCGAAGCCGCGGGCCGTGCGGGCCTTCTTCATCGCGATGTCGATCGAGCCAAGCCAAGCGCCGTCCTGTCGCGCGAACGCGACGAGGTTCATGCCCGCATCGACCACGGCGACGTTCATTTTCGTATCGATCTTCTTCGATTCCGCGAGCGCGGCCTCGACGACGTTCTGTGCTTGTTCCAATGTGATGCTCATAGCGTTCACCTCCTCCGTTGGATGTTGGTTGGCATGCTATACGGCGCACTCGTCCGCCTCGTGGTGCTCGTGTTGGCCGTGTTCGTGCGTGGTCGTCGGGGAATACCATTGCGCCATGCCCAACCCCTTCCACCTCGCCTTCCCCGTGACAGACCTCGAAGAGACCCGAACGTTCTACGGCGGCTTGCTCGGCTGCCCGGAGGGACGCAGCAGCGACCACTGGATCGACTTTGATCTCTTCGGCCACCAGATCGTGGCGCACTTGTCAGAGAAGGTGGAAGACCCGGCGCCGACCAATGCGGTGGACGGCCACGATGTTCCGGTGCCCCACTTCGGTGTCGTGCTGGGCATGCCCGAGTGGCGCTCGCTGGCCGACAAGTTACGCGCCGCCGGCGTCGAATTCGTGATCGAGCCCTACGTCCGCTTCGAGGGCCAGCCGGGCGAGCAGGCGACCATGTTCTTCCGCGATCCCTCGGGCAACGCGCTGGAATTCAAGGCGTTCGCGGATCGCTCGAGGCTGTTTGAGAAATAGCCCCGTTCGCCAGAAGGTCGGCAAGAGCGGGTTCGAGATCGGGAAACCGGAACTCAAAGCCCTCCTCGGCCAGCCGGCGGGAGACAACGTATCGCCCATACAACGCGAGCTCGGGATCGGTCTTCATGACGAGCGGCGCACCGAGTCGCACCATCCACGCGAAGGCGGGGAGCCCGACGGGCATGCCGATCCGCTTTCGCAGGGTGCGCATGAACTCGACCTGGGATACCGGGTTCGGAGCCGAGGCGATGTAGGTGCCGGCCATCTCGGCGTTGGTCAGCGCCCGCTCGAACAGGGCGTTCATGTCGGCCTCGTGGATCCAGCTCATGCCCTGCGTGCCCGAGCCGACACGACCACCAAGGCCAAGCCTGGCTAAGAACCGGAGCCGCGCGAGCGCGCCGCCGCCAGCCCCTCGATCGCGGCCGACGACGAAGCTGGTGCGGAGGACGACCTTCTTCTGCTCGGCGAGCGCACTGGCGTGGAAGGCCTCTTCCCACGCCCGGCCCACGAGCGGGGCGAGGCCCAAGCCAAATGGTGATTCTTCATCACAGACTACCGAGGGCGGGTCGCCGTAGATGTGGGCCGTGCTCATCTGCACCCACACCGGCGGCGGCGTGTTCACCGAGCGGACGGCCCGGCCCAGCACAGTGGTCGCCTCCACCCTCGACCGCAGGATCTCGTCGCGGTGGTCTGGCGTCTTGATGCAATCGACCGTGCGGCCGACGAGATTCACCAGGCCGCTTGCGCCGTCGAGTTCCTTCGCCCATTCGCCCAGCGTGCGTGCATCCCATTGGGCATGCCGCCACGGTCCATCGACCCTTAGCCTGCTGCGCGAGAGCACAACCACTGATGTACCCATCGCCGAAAGGTGATGCGCTAGAGACGTGCCGATGAAGCCGCTGCCACCGGCGATCACGACCTGGCCGTTTGTGTTCCCTCGATCCATGTTGGGGGAGGATAGCGAACGAACGCGGCCCCAAGCGTGGATGCTCGGGGCCGCTCAAGCAGTCGGTGCTGGGGGATGCTCGTCAACCGCCGGGGCGCTGGCCCCTCGGCGGGCGCTGCCCGCGTTCGCCCTGGCGTGGGCCGCGCGGCCGCTGGCCGTTCTCGCCACCGGGGGGCGGCCCGCCCCGGCGTTGTATCGAGGCGTCGGGCGTGCCGCGCCACATGCGGGGGATGCTGGGGAACGCCTCGGTGACAACGTAGTAGTACGTGCCCTCGGGGAACTCGGGCGTCACGCCGAAGCGGCCGTTGCACTCGTCCAGATCGCCGTGGCCCTCGACGTACTCGTAGTCGGCGCCGAACGTGCCGTCGTACGCCTCGCCCGGCCCATCCGGCGGCTCGGGGCGGTTGCCCTCCTTGAGCTTGTAGCTCGACCGCAGCTTGCGGATTTCGGAGCCCGCGTCACTCGCATCGCGATAGCCGTAGGGCCCGTAGATCGGGAAGCCGTCGAACGCCCAGCCGATCTGGATCATCCGCTCATCGACGGTGTGGCTGTGCCCGTGATCCCCATAATGCTCGTGATCCTGGCTCGCGAGTTCTTCGAGCAAGCCCGTCGGCACGCCGTGGTAGTGGTACTTGCCCGTGGGTTGCACGTGGGCGTGGTTCATGTCGATGCCGAACGGCACGCCGCCGCCCAGCGCGTCGTAGTTCCACTCCGAGCCGCCGCCGAAGGCCTGCGGGTTGTCGGCCGTCCAGAACTCGCCCGTGCCCGAGTCGAAGATCACGCCATTGACGCCGATGCCGAACTCGGGCCGGGCGGGGGTGGGTTGCTCGGTGATCTGCGGGTTCAGCGGCACGCGGTACTCGTGGGTTTGGGCACGCATCGCGTTCGGATTGCCATCATTCGGAAACGCGCCGGTCTCGTGCGTCGGCAGGCCGTTGGATCGGATCACCCGGTGCTCGCCCTGGATGGTGATGGTGACCTCGGGCGCGGGCAGATCGACGGCTTCCATCTGCCGGGGTTGGCGGCCCTGCTGCTGGTTCTGCTCGGGTTGGTCATGGTCGGGGTGGGCCTGCGCGAGGCCGGCGGCCAGCACGATCACCGCCATCGTGCGCACCGGAGTGTTTGCGGGCATGTGTGTTCTCCTTGGATGGCTGGGTGCTCGAACGAGCCGCCGACCACGCCCATCCAACGCCGCCGACGCCGGTCTATTGCGCCGCCAAGGAGGTTTGTGACACGAGAGCGAAAAATCGATCGATTAGCCACCCGTCTCGATGAGCCGCCAGCCCAGTTCGGCGTCGTTCTCGCCATCCTCGGGCGCGCGCTCGTCCTCTTCCATCCGCAACTCCCAGCAGCAGTGCCGGCCGTAGATGTCCTTGGGGTCCATGCTGGGCTCGGTCTCGCCGAACAGCGCGAACGTGGTCGAACCAACCAGGCCCACGCCCTCCTCGGGCTCCTCTCGCCAGTCGCCGTTGGGCTCGTAGCGATACTTGAAGATGCGCATCTCGCGCGTGTCGCCGGTGGGCGGCCAATAGATCGTCCGCTTGTCGAGCAACTCGATGGCATCGGGCGATTCGCCGAACTCGCTGGGGTGGCTAAGCCAGTTGCACATCTCCGCCAGGGCGACAAAGTCGGGCTCGCGTGCGGGCGGCGGTACCAGGTCTTCACGCCCCAGCTCCTCGAGGTAGTGCATCGCCTGCGTGGCCCGATTCGGGTCCAGGCATGCCCGGGCGATGGCGTCGAAGCCCTCCTGCCGGTCGAGCTTGGCCAGCATCCACGCGGCCTCGATGCGCACGCCGTCGTCGGCGTGCTGCTGCGCAAGCTCGAGCAACGCGTCGCGTTCGGCGTGTTGGATGAACGCAAGGGCCCCGCACGCGCTGTGCGCGTAGCTCTCTGTCTCGCCAGTGAGATACTCACGCAGACGCGCGACGCCCGCGTCCGAATCGAACGGGTGACGCTCGGCGTTGCCCTCCCGGCAGGCCTCGTTCGCCGCGTCGAGCAACGCGACGCCGACGAATTCCTCGGGCAACGGTTCGGCCAGCTCGCCAAACAGGCGATCCGCCTCGCGGTGGCCCTGCCCGAATGGCCCAAACACGATCGTCCAGAACCAGTTGTCGGCCTCGAAGCCGGCGCGGGCGGCTCGGATGATGCAGTCAACGCCCGCACGCTCGCCCAGGAGCGCGAGCAGCTTCATCCCGAACAGGATGTCGTGCGCCACGTTGCCGGCCTTCTTTGTGCCCACCGTCGCGTCGATCACACGCACGATCTCCTCGGTCGCGTCCGCGGCCATCGTCGGAATCGAATCGTCCTCGGGCGCCTCTTCCTGGAGATCGCCCAAGACGGCGTGGAACGCCTCGCCATGCTTCTCATTCTTCAACGGCGCGGGCACCGCACGCAGGCCGTCCATGATTTTCTCGATCCACGCCTTGTCGATGCCCATGCTCGGTCCTCCCCTTCGGTGTGAACCGAAGCATACCAGCAGATCACTCACCCGCCGCGCTCCGCCCCGCGACATGCCCGCTCGCCCACGCCCATTGGAAGTTGAACCCCCCGATCCGCCCGTCGACATCCAGGATCTCGCCCGCCAGCCATACATTCTCGCTCGCCCGGCTGGCCATCGTCGCGGGGTTGATCTCGCCGAGCGGCACGCCCCCGGCGGTCACCTCGGCGTGCGTGAAGCCGCGATCGCCCGAGACCTCAATCGGCGTACCCGCCAGCAGGTGCGCCAACTGGCGGCGCGGCTCGCGCGGAAGTTGGTTACCAAGGCATGCGGGATCGACGCCTGCTCGCACACATAACGCACAAGCAAGGCGCTCGGGCAGGTGCTCGCGAACAAACGCGAGTGGAGTGCGCTGGCCAAGCCCTTGCAGCGCGGCGTCGATGGTCTCGAATGGCTCATCGATCCAGCAGATGAACAGCGTCGCGCTGCGATCCTCGTGCCGTGCGGCGGTCAGGTAGCGCGACGCGTCCATCGGCCCCGGCCCGCTCAGGCCGAAGTGCGTACACAGCAAATCGTTCTCGAACCGTGCGAGCCGCTTGCCGGTGCTCGAGCGCACCTCGACGCCCGCCCGGCAGCTCACGCCGCTGAGCTCGGTGAGCCAGGCCGACTCTGGCCCGACAACGAGCGGCACCAGCGCCGGGAACACACGCTCGGTGATCGTGTGCCCCAACGCCCGCGCGATGGTGTACCCGCCACCGTCCGAGCCGCTGCGCGGGAGTGCCATGCCCCCGCTGCACAGCACGAGGCGATCGGTGCGCATCGTCTCGGTCGAGTTGGCGCGAGACAAGACGAAGCCGCCATCAACGCGCTCGACCTCGCGAACGCGCCAGGGGTGGACCAGTTCGACACCCAGCCGCTCGACCTCGCCCAGCAGCGCGCCGAGCACGGTCTGCGCCTTGTCGGTGGTGGGGAAGAGCTTGCCAGTGCCCTCGCGCTTGAGCGTGACGCCCAACTCCTCGAAAAACGCGACCGTGTCCTGGACGCCGAACGCGCGGAGCACCTTGCGGATCGTGTTCCGCGACGTGCCGGCGTACTGCTTCTCGTCGACGGCGTGGTGCGTCACGTTGCACCGCCCCCCGCCGGCGACGAGGATCTTGACGCCGATCTTGTTGGCGCCATCGAGCAGGACGATGCGGTTTTTGCCACCCCGATCGCGCACCGCCCGCCCCGCCGAGATGGCGGCCATCAGCCCCGCCGCGCCGGCACCGACGATGGCGATCGTGGGGGTGGTGGGGATCGTTGCTGGGCCTGGGCTGTTCACGGCGACAAGCGTAGAGGCCCGCCGGGCGGGTCCGGAAACGCCCGCCTGGCCCCAGCCGGATCGGCCCCGCTCCGGAACGGTCCATCATCGCTCCTGGGGGGGTTGCATCGATCGCGAACGGCTCGGGATCGATCCCGAACGGCTCCCCATCGATGGGCAATGATTCCCCTTCGAGGGGGAACCGTTCAAATTGCATTGGCAGCGCCTCAAATTCCATTGGCAACCGCTGGAATTGCAATTTCAGCGGCTGGAATCCGATCGGCAACGGTGTTCCTTCGAAGGGGAGCGATTCCCCTTCGAAGAGGAACGGCTGAAATTGTCGTGGCAGCCGTTCAAATTGTCGCGGTAACCGTTGGAATTCCAATTCCAAGAGTTCCCCCGCGATCTCACAACGTCCGGATTCTCGAAAAGCCGGCCCGCAAGGCCGGGTTCCCGCGTGTTCGTGTTATCCACGGGCCGAGCTGCTCCGCAGGGGGTGTGCTCCGCGGGGGGTGTCGCCGAGCCGCGTGGGCACGCGGACCAACGCCCGAGAAGCATCGAACGCGGGGGCCGCGAGGGGCTCTCAGGGGCATGAGAAGGGCCCGTGTTGGCGGGCCCGTGGGGGTGGTTCACCATGTCCGAGTCGCTTACGGCCCGGTCGCCCTGTCGTAGGCGTCCAGATCGTTCAGCATGTCGATCGCGTCGACCACCTCGTCCGCGTCGGTGTCGGCCCGCGGGTTGCCGGCATTGTAGCAATCGCTGTACAGCGCCAGGTCGTGCATGTCTGCGACGCTGTGCCTGCAACCAAGTCGGCCGTGAGACGGAATAGTTGGGCATGAAGCACGCCATCATCGCGTCGTGGTTGCTGTGTGCCATCGCCTCGGGCTTGACCCACGCCCAGGATCCCTGCGTGCCCCAACGCATAGAGCCACCAGTCGGCACGCCACCGGAGAAGTTTGGTTCCATGGTGGCCACGAACGACCAGTATTGGTTCGTCGCCGATGCCGCTGCTCAGACGCTGTGCCCGGGCTCAACGTTCGCCTGCTCGACCGGGGCCGTGCATGTGTATGAACTCGTCGATGGTCAACTTGAGTTCACCCAGACGCTCGTGCCGCCAGACATCGGCCTGGGGGACAATTATGGCTATGGCATGGCCGCTTATGGCAACAGACTGATCATCGGCGCGCCCAAGCACACCGTGCCGGGGGGCGTGCCGCTGCGTGGCTTGCTCTACGATTATGGCTTCGACGGCACGCGGTGGGTCGAGACCGCCCGAATCGAGCCGCCCGCTGAGGTGCAGGCCGACTTCGGCAAGCGGGTTGTGCTGCACGGTGACAGCATGATCGTGTGGAACCAGGTGACCCGGCCCGACGCCGTGTACGCGTACCGGCTAGTGGCTGGCGAGTGGGCGCACGTGCAGACCCTGTCGCCCGGGCCGGAGGCCTTCGCGTGGGACTACGGCCGCCGCATGGTGATGGACGACGACTGGCTGTTCGTCGCGGCCCCCGACGACGACACGATCACGGCGGGCGGCGGTTCGGTCTTCATCTACCAGCGCGAGGGCGACGGCACGTTCACGTTCTTCCAGAAGGTGATGGCCGACTTCTTTGGCCGCTTCGGCACCGACATCGCCTACAACGGGCGGTCGCTGCTGGTTGGCGTGCCGGCATACGCGCCCGAGCATCGATCGCAGGGTGGCATCTTCGCGTACTGGTTCGACGGCGAGGCGTGGGTGCTCGACCAGCGGATCACCCTGAACGACGCGAGGCGCAACGATGGCTTCGGGTGGCGAGTGTTGGTCGATGGCGGGGTGATGCTGGGGCGGGCCGACTTCAGGCTCGCGCCCGAGGGCCGCGGGGCCGTGTTCCAGTTCGAGCAACGGGCCGACGGCACCTGGCGCGAAGTGCGGCGGCTGGTGCCCAACCCACTGGACCGCACGGGCAACTTTGGCTTCGATATGGTCATCGACGGCGGGCTCGCGCTGGTCGCCTCGCTGGACGAGGTAACATCGAGCGGCGACGCGGACGGCGCGGCGTACCTATTCGACCTCTCTTGCAACCCATGCCCGGCCGACCTCGACGCCGATGGCGAGCTGACCATCTTCGACTTCCTGGCCTTCTTCAACGCCTTCGACGCGGGGCGGAGCGAGGCCGACCTCGACGGCGACGGCGAGTTCACGATCTTCGACTTCCTGGCGTTCCAGACGGCGTTCGACGCGGGGTGTGGGTAAGAAGGCATTGGGCAATAGGCATTGGGACCAGAATGGCCTTAACCGTCCGCCTCCGCCCCATTGCCTAATCCCTAATCCCAATCCCCTCCTCACCCCTTCCTGAACCCATGCACCGCGTGCCGCTGGGGCACGCCGAAGGCGCGTTCGGCCCGGGTGGCGCGATCCAGGGCGGCGTCGAAGGCGCGGGGGGCCAGCAGCATCGCGATCGGCGAGATCGGGCGGTCGTGCTCCTTGCCCGAGGCGGCCAGCGATCGCAGGCGGGCGCGGAAGCCGCGGCCACGGCCCATCGCCACGCTGAGCAGGATGAACGCCCGCTCGCCCTCGGGCAGGCGGCGCCACAGGCGGCCGAGCACCACGACCAGCATGGGCACGCCGATGGCCACCATGGTCAGGCCCAGTTGGACGGCCGGGGTGAGGTGGTCGGCCCACCCCGTGGTGCTGGCGGCTTCGGCGGCGGGGGCGTCGCCCGTGGGCGCGCCGGGGTTGAAGATCTCGACCGGGCCGATGTCGACCCCCTCCTGCGCCAAGACGCGGGAGGCCAGCAGCAGCAGCGCCGCGAGCACAACGCACTTCTTCACGCTACGGCTCCCTTCTGACGCTTGGCGGGCTGGGGCTTGGCCGACCCACGCCGCCAGCGTTGGCGGGCCTCGGCTTCCAGGCTGCCCATGCACGCGGTAGCGCGCGCCCGGGCGGTCGCGTCGCTGTCGTGCCGCGCCATGTCGGCGATGACGGCTGCCAGCTCGGTCCACCGGCGGCCCAGCGAGAGCTCGGGCCCACGCCGCAGCACGCGGCCGGCGACCCACAGGCCCGACACGCGGTGGGCCGGCCGCTCATCGCCCAGCATGCCGCGCAGCGCGGTCTCGCACGCCTGCCTGGTGCCGATGGCGGGCTTGCTCTCGACACCAACCAGCCCGGCGCGCACGGCGTTGGCCCGCACGCGCTGGTGCGTGTCGGCGGTCAATTCGATGAACCGCTCGCCGGGCGTCTCGATGAGCCCGCGGCGGCGGCGGTCGTCGAGCGCCTCGACCGCGTTGGCGCGCACGCGCGCCGCGGGGTACTGGCACGCGGCCTCCAGCGCCTTGCTCACCTCGCGGCCCGGCGAGATCGACAGCGCCCGCAACGCCGTGGCGGCCACGCGCTGGCGGTCGTCGTCCTCTGCAAGCCCGCCCGCGGGCCCGGCGGCCATGACGGCGGCCAGCAGCGCATCGCGCACGGCGTGGTGGCTCGCGGGCAGCCCGAGGCGGCGGACCATGGCGATGGCGTTGATGCGGTCGGCCGGCTCGCCCACCTCGATGGCCTCGATCAACCACGTGGCCTTCGGGTCGGTGCGCTTCATCGCGGCCCGGGCCGAGCACGCGGCCAGGGGCCCCGCCTGGCCCACGCCGGCGCGGCCGAGCTCCTGCCGGCCGATCAGCCGCACGGCCTCGTCGGGGTGCCGGTCGAGCGCGGCCATCCAGGCCTCGACGGGCTGGTTCGCCGCGGGCACGGCCTCGAGCGGTTCGCCCAGGCGGCTCATGGCCAGCACGGCCGAACGCGCGACGGCGCCATCGGGGTCGTACGCCAGGTCTTCGATCAGCGTGGGCGGCGCGAAGCGCACCAACGACAAACGCACGCGCGGGTCGTCGTCGTTCAAACGCGACGCCAGCACCCGGGCGCGGGTCATGCGGTCGATCTGCAAGGCCGCCAGCCACTCGGCCAGCCCCGCGCGGGCGGGGGCGTCGAGGCGTTCGATGGTCGCTTCATTGGGCACCGGGCAGGCCTCGGGCCAGTCGAGTGGCGGGTTTCCATCGGCATCGTCGGAAAGCTGGCTGGCGGTCTGGCGGATCTTGGGCCGCGCGTGCAGCGACGCGACCCGGCTGGCCCGCAATCGACGGCGGTTGAGGTACGCCCGCTCAAGCACAGCCTCATGCTCCGCCGGCGTGTTAGCCCGGCTCAGGCGATCACCGGCGGCCTGGGCCAGGTGGTCCATCACGATCCACGACAGCGACCGCTGGCGGGCCAGGCCAAGGTCGGCCTTCCTGAGAACGGTCCTGAGCGCGCCGTGGGCCGCGGTGGGCTTCTGGGCCAGCCAGTTCGAGAGCGGGGTGCCGATGCCCCGCCGGCCGGCCGACGCGCCCGCCTCGGTCAGCAACGCCAACGCCGCCAGCAGCACGCCGAAGCGCCGGTGCTCGTCGAAGTGGATCACCGCGTGGGCGATGACCTCCTCGACACCCTCAACGGTTGCTGGATCGTACATTTCCCCGTCGGCTTCGAGTTCGGGGCTGGCCACGCCCAACTCGGCCGCCCGGCCGGTTGCTCGCACCAGGGCTCGCTCGGCGGCCTGGGCCACGCCGCGGTCCTCGTCGGCCAGCATGGGGGCTACCAACCGCAGGGCGGCTAAGGAGCCCATCCGCCCGCCGATCAGTCCGGCGATCTCGGCGGCCGAGGCCCTCGCCCGCGGGTCGTTCATGCCCGCGGCCCGCTCGATGGCCCGCACCCAGCGGCCGGCTGGGCCGACGTCCAGGGCGGCCTCACGGAGGCCCTCGGGCACGGCCTGCCAGTGCCGGGTGAGCTGGAAGACCGCCTCCTGCCCCGCGGGCACGCCCTGGCCACCAAAGACGAGCTGGCCTCCCCGGGCGGTCAGGGCCGCGATGCCTACGGGCCCCTCACCCTTGCTGGCCCTCCGGATGAGCCATGCGGCCGCCCGCTGGCGATCGGCCCCCTCGAGCCAGGGGAGGGCCTCGCCCAGCGCGAGAGCTTTCAGGCCCGCCGGCAGCAGCCGGGCCTTGCGCAGGCCCTCGGAGCGCCCCAGGTCGCTCAGGCGTTCTAACGATGGGCTGGGACGGCTGGGGTCGGCCATGGGTCCTGCGGGGCACCTCACGAATGGGGAGTCAGGGAATCCATGCGAAAGATAGCGGCCCGCTGGCGGTTCGGAGCGGAGCGAGGCGCATTGGTTGGTATCGTCCGCTCATCGAGCAGGACGCCACAAGCCGGTGCGGGCCCAATCGGGCAGGAATGCCCGGCGCGGTCCGTGAGGGCCGCACCGCGTTGCCGCTCCTGGTTCCGGTGGGCCAGCATCTGGCCCCACGAAATCTTGAAAGGAGCCTTGCCATGTTGAGGAACACCTTGCAGCACCCCGCTATCCATCGGACCCCACGCCACGGCCCTACCGGGAAGCTGGCCCTGGCGGTGGGTGTGGCCGCGTCGGTCTTCGCCGCCGCGGCACCAGCTCTCGCTCAAGACGAGGTCCACGACGTCGCCAAGGGGGCTCCGGCTATCGTCGACGCATCGGGCGTGCGCCGGGCCGAGATTACCATCAAGAACAAGACCGGCGTGGATGCCACGGACGTCACCGCCTCGATCATCGACGGCAAGGGCGTTAAGATCGCCGCCGTCGACATCCAGGGAACCGAAAAAGACTTTGTCGACGACAACAACGACGGCCTGCTCGGCGACGGCGAGGACGACACCTCGTACGACAACGACGACGACCCCGGCACCGTGGTGAGTTCCATCCTCATGGGTGGCACCAAGACCGGAGCCGACAAACAAATCGCCAACGACGAGGAACGCACGATCGTCATCCGCTTCGATGGCCCCACGCCCGACGGGGCCAAGATCCGCGTCCGGCTGTCGACCATCACCGATGATGGAACACACGCCGACATGCTCTCCATCGCCCCGATCGTCCCCGGCGGCCCAGGTACCCCCGGCGGCATGGGTTCGGCCACCCTCGACATCGGTGGCGCCTCGGCCCAGATCGCCACGGGCATCACCAACGTCGGCGATGGGCCGATCGGGGGCATCCAATTCTTCGATCCCGGCTCCGAGCCGTTCTTCCCGCACTGGTGGCCGCCCCGACGCGTGCACGCCATGGGCGAGCGACATGCCGACTGGTGGCTCGACGGCGAGGATCGCCTGAACCTCGTATTCGACCGGCCGGTCGAGCCCGGCGAGACGGTCGAGGTGGGCCTGAGCCTCGCCGCGCCGGTGTATCCGCGTTCGGAGGGGTCCGCCCTGGTGATCGCCTCGATGCCCGTCCCGCGCTGCTACGCCGATTTCGATGGCGATGGCGAGCTGACCATCTTCGACTTCCTGGGCTTCCAGAACGCGTTCGTGTCGGGCGACGCCAGCGCCGATTGCACCGGCGACGGCGTGCTGAACATCTTCGACTTCCTCTGCTTCCAGAACGCCTTCGCGGCCGGTTGCCCCTGAGCCCAAGACTCCGGATCCCTCTTCGGAGGGATGCAATCCAGCCCCGCCCGGGCCCATGTCCGGGCGGGGTTCCTACTATTGACGCATGCTGGCCGCGCCACGAATTATCTCGCCCCGCTGAGGGGCCCCACGCCGAGCCGCTTCCTCTATTGCGGGCCGTCCGCCCGCGCTCGTACCATCCCAGCCCTTGCCCCCTCTGCCAGACGGCCCGAGCCCACCCGGGCTTTGGCGGCCCCATCGGAGCGTGACCAGATGACCGAATCGACCCAGCCAAAGCCCAACAAGACCAAGGCCGACGCTTCCGGCAACAAGCCCGACAAGAACAAGTACCGCCAGAGCCTCAACCTGCCCCAGACCGACTTCCCCATGCGGGCCGGCTTGGTGACCAAGGAGCCCGCCAGCGTTGAGCGGTGGCAGAAGGCGGGGGTGTATCAGAAGCTCCGCGAGCAACGAAGCGACGCCCCCGACTTCGCCTTCCACGACGGGCCGCCCTACGCCAACGGGTCGATCCACCTGGGCCACCTGACCAACAAGACCCTGAAGGACTTCGTCGTCCGCAGCCAGACCATGATGGGCAAGGACTGCCCATTCGTGCCGGGGTGGGACTGCCATGGATTGCCCATCGAGCACAAGGTCATGGGCGAGCTGGTCAAGAGCAAGAAGATCAAGGATCTCGACGGGCTCGACGTATGGGAACGCCGGGCGCAGGTGCGGGCCGAGTGTGAGGCCTACGCCAAGAAGTACGTCGACTTGCAAACCGGGCAGATGATCCGCCTGCTGACGCTCGCGGACTACGAGAACCCGTACCTGACGATCCAACCTTCCTTTGAGAAGGCGGTCACCGAAGTGCTCGCCGACCTGTGCGAGCGCGGATTGGTGTACCGCGCGCTCAAGCCGGTCCACTGGTCCATCGCCAACGAGACCGCCCTGGCCGAGGCCGAGCTCGAATACATGGACCGCGAGGACACCTCGGTGTTCGTCGACTTCGAGGCCGCCGACAAGGAGAAGGTCTACGACGCCTTCGGCATCCCCGACGCCGAGCGTCCCGGCCAGACGCCCAGCTTCATGATCTGGACCACCACGCCCTGGACGCTGCCGGCCAACCTGGCCGTGGCGGTCGGTGCCAAGTTCACCTACGTGCTCGCGCGCATCGATGGAAACCTGACCGTGGTGGCCGAGGCGTTGCTCGACACCGTCGCCAAGCTGGGCAAGGCCGAGGACGTGCACGTGCTCGCGAAGACCACGGGCTCGTCGCTGGTTGGCCTGAAGTACCGCCACCCCTTCCAGCAATACACGCCCGGCGGCGAAGAGTGCGCGGAAAACTGCTGGACCATCTACGACGCCGAGTACGTGACGCTCGAGGACGGCACCGGCCTGGTCCACACCGCCCCGGGCCACGGCACCGAGGACTACGACACCGGCAAGCGCGTGGGCCTGCCGATCTACTGCCCCGTGCTGGGCAACGGCACCTACGACGAGACCACCCCCGAGTGGCTGCGCGGCCAACACATCTGGAAGGCCAACGACGCCATCACGGAGCGTTTGCGCGAGAGCGGGCATTTGTTCCATAGCGCCAAGTTCATGCACAGCTACCCGCACGACTGGCGCAGCAAGACGCCGGTCATCTTCCGCAGCACCGAGCAGTGGTTTGTGAGCATCGACGGCAAGTTCACCGTCGACGGCGACGACAAAAAGTCCCTGCGCGAGCGGTCGCTGCGCTCGGTCGACGCCGAGAATCCGCAGAGCGTCAACTTCCACCCCGCCTGGGCGCGCAATCGCCTGCGTGGCATGCTCGACAGCCGCCCCGACTGGTGCATCAGCCGCCAGCGTGCCTGGGGGCTGCCCATCCCCGCATTCCATACCAAGGACGGCGCTGCTGTGCTCACGCCAACGCTGGTGCGTGAGATCGCCAACGTCTTCGGCGAGCGCGGTTCCGATGCGTGGTTCACCGAAAGCCCAAGTGAGTTGCTGGCAAATTGGAATCCGGCGGATGACGCCGACTTGTCCGACGAACTCAAGAACCTCAGCAAGGGCGAGCTACTCAAGGGCGAGGACATCCTCGACGTGTGGTTCGAGAGCGGCGCGACGTGGAACGCCGTCATGCGCCACCGCCTGGGCGTCTTCCCGTCCGAGCTCTATCTGGAAGGCTCCGACCAGCACCGCGGCTGGTTCCAATCGAGCCTCGCCTGCTCGATCGCATCGACCGGCAAGCCGCCCTACAAGGCCGTGCTCACCCACGGCTTCATGGTCGATAAAGACGGCCAGAAGCTCAGCAAGAGCCGCGGCGACACCATCGAGGCGCTGTTCACCAAGTACGGCTGCGATGTCCTTCGTTGGTGGGTCGCCTCGCTCAGCTACGAGAACGACGCCAAGGTCGACGACGAGTTCTTCAATATCGCCGGCGAGGCCTACCGCAAGGTGCGCAACACCCTGCGCTTCCTGCTGGGCAACCTGGGCGATTTCGAGCCAAGCCAAGCGGTCGACCTCAAGACCATCGAGCCCACAAGCATCGACGCCTGGGCGCTCGCCGAATTCGACAAGCTCACCAAGGACGTGCTCGCCGCCTACGAACGCTACGAGTTCCGCGTCGCCCACGCGAAGCTCTACGCCTTCTGCAACGACACCCTGAGCGCCATCTACCTCGCGGCCATCAAGGACCGGCTGTATTGCGACAAGGCCGACAACGCCCGCCGCCGGCGCACGCAGACGGTGTTGCACCACATCACCGACGGCCTCTGCCGCCTGCTGGCGCCCATCCTGCCCCACACCGCCGACGAGGCCTTCCGCGCCCTCCGCCGCGTGCCGGCCGAGGATATCGACACCTGCGTCCACCTGGAGACCGCCTTGGGCACCACCGGCGTTCAGGCCGATCCACGGTGGGCCAAGATCATGGACCTCCGCGATACCGCCCT
The DNA here is from genome assembly GCA_025916675.1 of Phycisphaera sp. Taxonomy (NCBI): domain Bacteria; kingdom Pseudomonadati; phylum Planctomycetota; class Phycisphaerae; order Phycisphaerales; family Phycisphaeraceae; genus Phycisphaera; species Phycisphaera sp. The sequence continues at coordinate 2,936,544 of CP098402.1, read as the reverse complement.
GGCGGCCATCGAACAGGCCCGCGGCCCGGCCGACAAGGGCGGCATGGATATCGACAACCCCCTCGACGCCTGGGTCACCCTGCCCAGCACGGATAACCTGCTCGAGAGCTTCGACCCCGTCGATCTGGCCGACCTGCTCGGCGTGAGCAAGGTCGAGGTGGTCGAGGGCGACGGCCAGGTCGCCGTTACCGATCGCCGGAGCGAGCCCCGCTGCGAGCGATCCTGGAAGCGGGATGGCACGGTCAAGGAACGCTCCGATGGCGGCCTGCTGAGCGACCGCGACGCCGAGGCTGTGGGCGTCGCGTGATCAAGTCTTCTGATTCCAAGGCGCAGGGCCTGCGCGTGTGGTCGGGATGTTGACGGCAGGAAACGTCCGAGAACTGTGAACCCGGACATGTTGCCCAAAAGCAACACAGCCCGGACACCGAGCGGGCCGATGACCGATGCGATGGAGCATCATCGCGACAACGATCCCTCGCCAGGCGACCGCCGGCCCGCCCGCCGACCCGCGCCAGGGGTGCCGGGCATGGTGCCCGTGGCCGATAAGCTCACCAGCCTGGCCCACGACCTGAACAACCTCCTCGACGGCTCGATGCGGCAGCTTGCCCTGGCGCGGCAATCGCTCGACGCCGAGCTGAGCGAGGCCGCCGCCCGCGAGCTCGACACCGTCCGCCAGCAGGTGAACACGGCCTACCAGGCCATGGAACGCATGTGCGACATCCTGCACGCCACGCTCAGCGGGGCTCCCGGGGGGGCCGGTTCGCCCACGGTGGCCCGGGGCACGCCCATCTCGCTGGCCGAGGCCGCCGAGCATGCCCTCGCCGTGGTCGGGCCGCTGGCGGCCGAGGCCCTGGCGACCCTCGACGGCCAGCTCGAAGCCGGTGCCGAGGACCTTCCCGCGGGCCCGATCTACCCGCTCATACTGAATGGCCTGCGCAACGCCATCGAAGCGGTCGAGCGTTCCGGCAAGCCCGGCACCGTGACCCTGAAGCTCACCCTCGAACAGCACGAGGACGACGGCCCCCAGGTCGTCCTGGAGATCCGCGATACCGGGCCGGGCCTCGATCTGGATCTTTCGGCCGGGCGGTTGTTCGAGCCTGGCGTGACCAGCAAGTCCAAGGGCTTCGGCCTCGGACTGGCCATCAGCGCCGAGGTGGCACGCGACATGGGCGGCACGCTCGAGCTGACGCCCTCGCGCGAGGGCGGTGCGGTGCTTCGCGCCCGCTACCCGGTGCCGCAAGACCGCGGCGCACAGAGCATCGGATGAGCCCGATGGCCACGGAAACCAAGACCCGTTCCCCGAGCAAGAACACCGGCACGCACAAGGTGCTGGTGATCGACGACGATCCGATCATCGCCGAGAGCCTGGCCGAGTTCCTCGTGCGCGAGGGCTACGAGGCGGCCACCGCCTTCGATGCGGCAGAGGCCATGGAAGCGTTGGCTAAGGCCGAGCAGCACACCGACGGCCCCAGCCGCGTGCCGCACCCGTATGACCTGGCGATATGCGACGTCTCGATGCCGGGCATGGGCGGCATGGACCTGCTCGCGCACATCCAGAAGGAGCACGACGCCGCGGTCATCATGCTGACGGGCTATGGCACGATCGAATCGGCCGTCGAGGCGCTCCGGCTGGGTGCGAGCGACTATCTCACCAAGCCCGTGGTCGACAGCGAGCTGCGCGTCTCGCTCGAGCGCGCCCTGGGGCAGCACAAGCTGCTCAGCGAGAATCGTCGCCTCAAGCAGCAGCTCGCGGGCCGGTACGGGCTGGAAGGGATCATTGGTCGCGACCACCGCGTGCAGCGCATCTTCGAGCTGATCGAGGCCGTCGCCCCGAGCCGGACGACCGTGCTCATGACCGGCGAGAGCGGCGTGGGCAAGAGCCTCATCGCCCGCGCCATCCACCAGAACAGCCCGCGACGCAACGAGCCCTTCGTCGAGATCTCCTGCGGGTCGATCCCCGAGACCCTGCTGGAAAGCGAACTGTTCGGCCATGTGAAGGGCGCGTTCACGGGCGCGTACGCCGACAAGGCGGGGCGCTTCCTCGCGGCCGACGGCGGCACGTTATTTCTCGACGAGATCAACAGCGCCAGCCCGGCCATGCAGCTCAAGCTGCTGCGCGTGCTGCAGGAGCGCCGCTTCGAGCCGGTTGGCACGAACGAAACGATCGAGGTCGACACGCGCGTCGTGCTGGCGAGCAACCAGGACCTCGAAGCCCTGGTGGCCGATGGCAAGTTCCGGCAAGACCTCTACTACCGCATCAACGTCGTCAAGATCGAGATCCCCCCGCTGCGTGATCGCGTGAACGACGTGCCGATGCTGGCCGATCACTTCCTGAAGCAGCATTCGGAAGAACTCGGCAAGACGCTCCTCGGCTTTGCCGACGAGGCGCTCGACGCGCTGCGGCGCTACAGCTATCCGGGCAACGTTCGCGAGCTGCAGAACATCGTGGAACGCGCGGCCGTGCTGACACGCACGCCGACCATCACGCTGCAGGACCTGCCGCCCCAGGTCATCGAGAACGGCACCGGCCTGCTTACGGTGGCCTCGTCGCAAGAGCCCGAGCCCCAGGCCGAGACGCCGTGGGTGCCCACGCCGCTGGCCGACGCGCTGCGTGAGCCCGAGAAGCGGATCATCCGCAAGGCCCTCAAGGCCAACGACTGGAATCGCCAGGCCACGGCCGACGACCTGGACATCAACCGCACGACGCTGTACAAGAAGATGAAGGCCCTCGGGCTCGATGGTCCCGAAGACTGACCGGCCCGGGCCCATACACTGGGCCATGCGAATCGCGACCTGGAACATCAACGGCATCCGCTCGGCCTGGAAGAAGGGCCTGGGCGACATGCTCGACGCTATCGATGCCGACGTGGTGCTGCTGCAAGAGGTGCGAGCGTTTCAGGAGCAGGCACCCGAGCCGCTCATCCATGCGGGCAAGTACCATGTCGTCTGGAATCCAGCCGCACGTGCGGGCTACTCGGGCACGGCCATGCTGTCGAAACGCAAGCCAAAGGCCGTGACCTTTGGTCTTGCCAACGCCAAGCCCGATGACGACGACGAGGGCCGTCTTATCACGGCTGATCTGGGCGGCTTGTTCGTTGCCAGTGTCTACATGCCCTCGGGTTCGTCGGGCGAGCATCGGCAGGCGGTCAAAGAGCAATGGATGCCCGAGTTCAGCAAGTGGGTGCAGCCGCTGAAGCGGAAGCGCACGCCGGTGCTGTTGGGTGGCGACTTCAACGTGGCCCACACCGAGCGTGACATCTTCTACGCCAAGGGCAACCAGAAGAACAGCGGCTTTCTGCCCCACGAGCGGGAGTGGATCGGCGGCATCTTCGACTCGGGGTGGCACGACGTCATCCGCGAGAAGCACGGCGAGACCGATGGCCCATACACATGGTGGAGCAATCGGGGGCAGGCCCGCACCCTCGATCGAGGATGGCGCATCGATTACTTAATGGCCAACCCGGCCGCCAAAAAGGTCATGAAGGATTGCTGGGTCGACCGCGAAGCTGCCGATGGCATCTCCGACCACGCGCCCGTGGTAGCAGAACTGGACCTGCCCAAGGCATAGCAAGGGCCGAGAGGAACCACCGCATGAAGGCCACCCTGGACGGCCAGAGCCTGACGATCGACCGCCCATCGCTGGCCGCCGCCCTCGAGGCGGGCGCGACCAGCGCCCGCGAGCAGGGCCGCATCATCGTCGAGGTCTTCCTCGACGGCCAGCCCGTGCAGGGCGAGGCCCTGGGTGAGCCAAGCGACGACGCCCTCAACGCCGAGCACGTCGAGATGACCAGCACCGATCCGACCTCGCTCGTGCGCGTGACGCTCTTCGATGCCGCCGACGCGATGGATAGCTCCCAGGAAGAGCACGCCGCGTGCGCGGAGATGATCCACCGCGGCGACATCGCCGCCGCGATGGGATCACTCGGCCAGTTGCTCTCGACGTGGCAGGCCGTGCGCGAGGCGATCGCCCAGGGCGGGGCGGCAATCGGCCAGCCGTTGTCTGACTATGCGGGCCAGGGCAAGCTCGACGAGCGCACCGAGGCGCTTTCCAAGCAACTCGACGACCTCAAGCGGGCCGTGGGCAACGACGACCTCTCGACCGTCGCCGACCTGCTCGAAGATGATCTCCGCTCCGAGGCGGGCCTCTGGGCCGACACCCTCCGGCACATCGCCGAGGGCCTGAAGCAGGACTAGCGCCGCACGATTCGCGTTATCGGCATGGGTCGTAGTGCCGGCGATGGTGGCGTGGTGGGCTGTAGTGCCGCGGCGAGTGATGCCATGAGCGGCGCCCCGAGTAATGCCCCGAGTGGTGGCTGCGGTGCCCGTAGTGGCCCCAGCTCTTGTAGACGACCACCGGGCTCTGGCGCACGTACACGGGCCGATCGACATAGACAGTCCGATCGGTGTATACCGGTCGCTCGACGATGCGCTCGGTGGTGTGGCCGTACGAGCCGCGGGTGCTATAGGCCGAGGCCCGGGCATTCTGGTCGCCGATGACCGCGCCGCCCACCCCACCGAGGATGGCTCCGGTGGTCACGCCGCGGCTGACGTCGCCGGTCACCGAGCCGATGCCCAGCCCGGCAAGGCTGCCCAGGGCCGCGCCGGAAAACGCCCCCTGCAGCCCGTTCGCGCACCCGCCCATGAGGGCGAGTGGGACGAGCGCCACCACGGCTGCCAAACCCCTACGCCAGTTGGTTTTGCGGATCATGAGACACCTCCATTGCTGAGCGCCAATGGACTTCTCGCGGAGCACACCGGCGGCACTGTCTAGTAAAGACTTACTAGCTTTAGAGCGGGCTTGTTTCACTTCGGGCGTCAAATCAAGGGTAAATCCTTATTCGGATCGCCCGAGAACGCCCCCCAACGGCGATTTCCGGGATACAATGCCCCTCAATACGCCTCCCTAGCTCAATCGGTAGAGCAGCTGACTCTTAATCAGCGGGTTATAGGTTCGAGTCCTATGGGGGGTACTTGCTGGAGTGGCTTGCGAAGCCCGATTCCGGCGTCCCGATCCACACATCGGCTTTGACTGAGGCCGCATGACTCAGCCCGCGCTTGTCGGCTGAGGCCTTATACGTAGAAACCCAAGCGCAAAGCCCCTTTCTCCCGTGTGCCGACGCTCGCGTTCATTGGGAGCGGTTTGGCCGGCCACACTCCCCTGCGAGACCGATGCCCGTGTGGGGCATGAACGCCTCGCTAGATGGGAGTGCCGCGGGATGAAGACGCTGTTGGTTTCGGGGATGGTGGCCTTGGGCATGTCCTCGGCTTGGGCGACCGCGCAGGACTTTTCGATGGAGTTCGAACGCGGGGTCGATGGGTGGCGCACCGTTGTCGACGGCGTGATGGGAGGCCTGTCGAGCGGACGCGTGTCGTCGCCGCAGCCCGGCATCATGCGGTTCAGTGGTGACCTGAGCCTCGAGAACAACGGCGGATTTAGCCAGGCCCGAACCGCCGTGGATGGCGGAGCGTTCGAGGGTGCCCAGGGCCTCGAGATCGAGGTACGCGGCGACGGCCGGACCTACAAGTTCGACGTGCGACAGTCGAACGTGCGGATGAGGGCCGGGGCGTACCAGCAGGACTTCAAGACGACCGAGGGGCAATGGGAGACCATCCGCCTGCCGCTGGAAGATTTTAGGCTCTATTCGTTCGGCCGCCTCATCTCTGGTGCGCCCGAGATCGCCCCGACACGTATCGAATCGATTGGCGTATCGCTGTCGGATAAGAATCCAGGGCCATTCCAGCTCGAGGTGAGATCGATCCGTGCCTATGGATCGGAATCGCGGCCCTCTGGCCAGACCGCCGCGCGGGACCTCGGAACAGTTGCTTCGCGGGCGGGCCTGACGACGCTCCTGCGACTGGTGGAGGCGGCCGAGCTATCGCTGCCCGACGAGCCGGTGACGATCTTCGCGCCGACGAACGACGCGTTCGCAGCACTGCCGACCGAGCAGGTCGAGGCGCTGCTGAAGCCCGAGGCTCGTGAGACGCTCCGTGCCATCCTTGCCTACCACATCGCCCCGGGCGCGTTGTCGTCGTCTGAGGTGCTCTCCAGGCGGTCCATCGGGACGCTGAATGGACAGAGCGTGGCGATCGGTGCCAAGGGCGGCGCCATGGTGGCCGACGCTGGGATCGTTGCCACGGATGTTTCATTCGATGGTGGCGTCGTCCATGTCATCGATGGCGTGCTGATGCCCGAGCTGCGTTCGATCACGGCGATCGCATCAGAGACCGATGACCTGAGCACGCTCGTCGCGGCCGTCAAGGCGGCGGGCCTGGCCGATCAACTTGGCCCAGAGAACGGTCCGTGGACGGTGTTTGCGCCCGTGAACAGCGCCTTTGAGGCGTTGCCCGATGGAACGGTTGATGCACTGCTCAAGCCGGCAAATCGCGAGCAGCTCATCAGCATCCTGGCGTTGCACGTCGTGCCCGGGCGACTCGAGGCTCGGGACCTGCTCGGCGCAAGCAAGACGCAAACGCTGACGGGCGAGGTCATTGGCTTCGGGATCGACCAGGGCACGCTCAGCGTCAACGGTGCCTCGATCATCGCTAGTGATATCCAGGCTGGCAACGGCGTCGTACACCTGATCGACGCCGTCCTGCTGCCGTCGACGCGCGAGCCCAGGCGTGCAACGGCTCGGTCGTTCAACGCAGGGGCCGCCCGGCTGTACGACTTGGCCGTCGAGCGTGGCGTTCCGCTGTTCAACGCGGGCCAGCATGCCGCGTGTGCCGCGATCTACGAGGTGACGATCGAGTCGATGCTGCTGCTGGGTCGCGACCGGTTGGGCGCTCGCGTCGTTGAACGTCTCGAGCAGAGTCTCGCGGAGGCCGAGCGGGAGCCGCAGGCCTTCGAAAAGGCGTGGATCTATCGCCGGGCGTTGGACATGGCCTACCAAAGCTTTGTCAACGCTGAAACTCGTAACGCCTCCCGGTAACGATCATTGGCTGGCCTTGCGGTTCTTCTGACCCCAGCGCCAAGCGTCAATGCTGTAGAGTACGAGCGCGGTCCAGATGAGCCCGAACGCGACGAGTGTGACCGCATCGAGCTTCTCGCCGTAGATGATCGAGAGCACGAACTGGCCCGTGGGCGCGAGATATTGCAGCATGCCAAGCGTGGCTAATCTCAGTCGATGCGCGGCGGCGGCGAAGGCGACCAGCGGCACGGCCACCATCACGCCGCTGAGGGCCATGAGCACCGTTCGCATGGGCGGGCCTTCGCCGATCTCGGCCCGGCCCGAGTGCAGCAGCCACGCGTACAGGCCGACGGCGATCGGCAGCAGCACGAGCATCTCGACGCACAGGCCCGGGGCGGGCTTGGTCTGGGCCCGCTTGCGCACGAGGCCGTAGAAGCCGAAGCTCAGCGCGAGCGTGACGGAGATCCAGGGGAGACCGCCGCGGTGCCAGGTCAGGATCACGACGGCCAAGACCGCCAGCATAATGGCCGCCGTCTGCGCGCGGCGGGGGCGCTCGCCGAGCAAGATCACGCCCAGCGCGATCGACACCAGCGGCGTGATGTAGTACCCCAGGCTCGCGTCGATGAGCCGGTCGGTCGCGACAGAGTAGATGAACACGAACCAGTTGCACGCGATCAGGGCCGAGCTGAGCAGCAGCACGCGGAGTCGCTTGGGCTCGAAGAGCGCGGCTTTCAGTTGCCCGAACTGGCCGATCGCCAGGAGGAGCAGCAGCAGCACGGGGATGCCGAAGACCACGCGCTGGGAGACGAGTTCGACGGCTGACGTTGCCCAGTCCCCGCGGCTCAGAGCGCGAAGGTAGATGGGCACGATGCTGCCCCACCAGACGTAGGCGATCAGGCCAAACCCAACGCCCGCAGCCGGGCTGGCCGGGGGCTGGAGCGACGGGGGTTGGGTGGTGCCGGCCATGAAGGGCGAGCGTAGCGGGGCTGCCGTGTACCCCGGGGTGTTCCCCTCGGAGTTGTTTCCCCCAAGGCTCGTCCTATGCTGATTCCATGCCCTTAATTGTCACCGGAACCATCGGAATCGACACCGTCTACACCCCCGACCACGGCCATCGGGAGAACGTGCTGGGCGGTTCGTGTACCTACTTCGCCGCCGCCGCGTCCTTCTACTGCGAGCCCATCCGCATCGTGGCGGCCGTGGGAGAGGACTTCCCCGACGAGCTCCGCAAGACCATGGAGCAGTTCAAGGGCGTCGACCACAGCGGGCTGGAGGTCCGCAAGGGCTCCAAGACCTTCCGCTGGGGCGGCAAGTACATGGAGAACATGGACCAGCGTGAGACGCTCTACACCGACCTGGGCGTGGTGGCCGAAGAGCCGCCGACGGTGCCCGAGGCCTTCCGCGACAGCAAGTATGTGTTCCTGGCCAACACGCACCCGTCGGTGCAACTCGGCCTGCTCGAACAGCTCTCGCAACGAAAGCTGGCCGTCGCCGATACGATGGACCTGTGGATCGACACCGCCAAGCCCGAGCTCATGCAGCTCTGCGAGCAGATCGACGGGCTGGTGCTGAACTTCGACGAGGCCGAGCAGCTCACCGGCAAGCGCAACTCGGTGACGGCCGCCCGGCACATCCTGGAGATGGGCCCCAAGTTCGTGGTCATCAAGAAGGGCGAGCACGGCTGCATCATCGTGCATAAGGACGGCATCGCCGCCCTGCCGGCCTACCCGACCGAGGACGTGGTCGATCCCACCGGCGCGGGCGACAGCTTCGCCGGCGGCATGATGGGCTCGCTGGCGCGCGAGGGCGACACGGGCGTCGACCCGACCTCGTTCGCGGCCATCCACCGGGCGGTCGCGCACGGCACGATCGTGGCAAGCTTTAACATCGAGTCGTTCAGCCTCGATCGTTTGGCCACGCTCACGACCCAGGACCTCGACATGCGATTCGACGAGTTCAGTCGCATGGTTCGCGTCGACTGACAATCCATGTCCACAGATAAGAACCAGCCCGATCCGCGGTACCTCGAGCCCTACCGCGAGGCGGTCCGCACGCACGGGCCGGGGTTTGAGGCCCTGCTGTGGCGCAGCCAGGAGTACCAGGTCAAGCGTTTCGAAGTGCTGACGCAGGCGTGCCGGCCAAAGAACAAGGTGATTGCGGACCTTGGCGCGGGGCGTGGCGACCTGCTCGAATACCTGCAAGCCATCGACCAGGCACCTTCCAGGTACGTGGGTGTCGAGGGCATCTCGGAGCTGGTCGAGCCCGCGCAGAAGCGGTTCCCAGAGAGCCAATGGGTCATCGCCGACTTTGTGAGCGACAAGGGGCTCTTTGATCGGCTTGTACGCGATTTTGGTGCGAGCGCGGTCGTCTTTAGTGGCTCGCTCAACACCCTCGACGAGCGCACGGCCATGGTCGTGCTCGATCGCGCCTGGGACGCGTTGCATCGGCTGGAGGGTGCGGTGCTGGCCTTCAACTTTCTGAGTTCGGCCGGCCGCAAGCGTCGTGAATCGACCGGCCCGGCCAACCGCTTCCACAGCGGCAACGTGTTCAAGTGGGCCCAGCGCGCCAGTGGGAACATGCTGTTCCGGCAGGATTACCTGGGCCCGCACGATGCGACGGTCGCGGTGTACGCGACCGCGCCGGAGGTTGGTAGGTAAGCACGGTGCATAAACAAGCCCCTCGCGCGAGCGAGGGGCATAGACGATCGAATAACCTCTCCCCTCGCTCGCGCGAGGGGTTTGTAAGAGAGACTTACTCCCCGAGGTCGGGCCACAAGTCCGCGAGGTCGGTCGAGATGGGCCGGCGGATGCCGTTCTCGTTGAGGACGTCCTCGATCGAGCCCAGGATGTCGGTACGCTTGTACACCAGCCGGTCGGCGCCGCGGTCGTAGAACTCGAACGTGATGAATTCCTCGGAGGACTGGGCCAGTTCCTTGAGCGTCTTGACGCAGTGCTCCAGGCTGGTGATCGTCGTGTCGTTGATGCTCTTGAGCGTCGAGAACGGCGGGATCTCGTAGGCCAGGTTCACACGGTGGTTCAGAAGCCCGCCGGCCAGGATGACGTACTCCTGAACCTCCGCGTCTTCGTCCTTGCCCTTGTAAGCCCGCGACACGATCGGGCTCCGCCGCGCCGCCATGCGGCCCAGGTCGAGGCCGTATACGTGGGCCTGATACACCGGCGTGAAGACGAGCGGGCCGAACACCATGTAGCTGGGGTAGGTGTTGTCCAGGCCCTCGAAGAAGTCGTCATCGCCGCGCACGACGGGCGAGCGGACCTCGATCTCTTCGCCGTCACGCAGCACGCCCAGGGTGATGGTGTCGTCATCGTTCAGCCCGTGATGCACGAAGTACTCAAAGTACAGGCGAAGGTCGCCCGTCAGGCTGGCGAGCCCCTGGCTATCAACGCTGCGACCGGCGATGCTTGTGATCACGTCCCACGACTTGAGGGGGTGGCCCTCGATCGCGCCCGCCACGACCATGCCGTCGAGTTGCGGGGTCAAACCCAGCTTGGCGCGCACGCCGGGGTTCCGGGTGTTGTCGAAGGTCTCACGGAGGAAGGCACGGCCATCGATCTCTCCGTCCTCGATATCGTCGAGAAACAGGCGGATCTCTTCATTGGGAATGATGTAGCCGATGTTGTCGGCCTGCGATATGCCGCTAAATGTCAGGCCGACGACCTCGCCGTTGACGGTGACCGGCCCACCCGAGTTTCCCGGGTTGAGCGCGGCGTCGACCTGGATGCGCAAGCCCAGCGTGCCGGCGCTGTAGCCGACGAATTCGATGCGCGAGACGATGCCCTCGGTGATCGAGAGTTCCTCGCCGCCCATCGGGTAGCCCAGGGCGTTGGCCTTGTCGCCGATGTCGGGCAGGTTCGACGACAGCGCCGCCATGGGCACGCCGTCGATCGCGCCGGGATCTTCCAGTTCGAGCAGCGCGAGGTCGATGCCCGTGTTGCGGGCGATGACCCTGGCCGCCAGCCGCTGGCTGGTGAGGTAGGGCTGCACGAAGATCTGCTGGCCGTACTCGACCACGTGGGCGTTGGTCAGGATGCGTCCGCCGTCGATCACCAGGCCCGAGCCGGTCGAGTCGGCCGCCTGCTGGCGCGTCCAGGGGCGGGTGAGGTCCGGGCCGCGAGAAGTCGTGAAGATCTTGACGGTCGACTCGCGGATGTCAGCCGGGACCGTCTCGGGCTGGGTCTCGAGCACCAGCGTGCCGGACGGGTCGTCTTGGGCGGCCGCCGGGGTCAGCCCGACGGCCAGCGCGGCGAGGACGCACGAGCCGGCTTGGAGGGTCCGGATAAAGCGAATGCTTGTCTTCTTCACGTCATTCTCCTGGGCCGATTCGTTTGGTCTGGCGGGTCTGTAGGGCCTGGTCGGTCTGGCTCGGGCCCCAACAGCGTAGAGCCCGCCGCCGACCCCGGCAGACACGCCCGCCACACGCTAACATCGGCTCCCATGGCCACCATCATCGTTCTTCAGGACGGACAACATCTCGGGCCGGCTCGCTTGGGGGTCACCCTGCGCGACCACGGCTTCAAGCTCGACTACCGCCGCATCGACCAGGACGGCGAGGCAGCGGTGCCCCCCGATATGGACGGTGCCCAGGGCCTGATTGTTCTCGGGAGCCCCGCCGCACCTACCGAAGATCTGCCCTGGATTACCAAGACCATGGATCTGATCCGTCTGGCCCACGAGGCCGAGATGCCGGTCATCGGGCTATGCATGGGCCACCAACTCATCGCCCGCGCATTGGGCGGCGAGGTCGAGAAGCTGCCCACAATGGCCCTCGGGTTCGAGCCCGTCGAAATGACCGTGGTCGGGCAGACCGAGACCATGCTGGCGGGCATGCCGTGGAACGTGCCCATGTTTCAGAGCCACGAGAACCACGTCTCGAAGGCGCCCCCCGGCGCGACGGTGCTGGCCAAGAGCGAGACCACGCCGGTTGAGTGCTTCAAGGCTGGCATCCGCACCTACGGCTTCCAGTACCACTTCGAGTTTGATCGCCCGGGCATCACCCGGCACCTCTCGTCGCTCAAGAAGACGCATAGCGATCTGCCCCTGACGCTCGACCAGCTCGAGGGCGAGTTGAACGAGCACTACGCGCTGTTCGCGCGGGCGTGCGATCGGCTGTGTCTCAACATCGCCTCCTTCGCGGTGCCGTTCGACCGTCTGCTGGCGGTGTAGGCGTGGCGGCTCTCTCGACGACTTCCAGGCCCACACGCCTGCGGATCAACGCCCCGGCAGATTTCGATCTGGCCCGCGACGCGTGCTCGTATGGCTACTTCCTGCTCGAGCCCTACGAGTGGTATCCCGATTCCTCCGTCTATGCTGCCGCCCTGGCGCTCGAGGACGGTGGTGCCCGCGTGGTCATCCGCCAGCAGCGCGTGGGCATGCACCTGACCGTGACCGCCGATCGCTCGCTGACGCGCAGCGAGTGCGCCCAGGCCCGGGCCATGGTCACCCGCATCCTCCGGCTCGATGAGAGCGCCGACGATATCGCCGCGTTCCACGCCGTCGACGACCGGTGGCGCTTCAGCGGCCGCGGCCGGCTCATGCGCTCGGCTACGCTGTTCGAGGACATGGCCAAGACCATCACGAGCTGCAACGTGCAGTGGCCGGGCACGATCGACATGAACGCGGCGCTGTGTGCGCGTGTGGGCTCGCCAACGCCAAGCGGTATCCACGCCTTCCCCACGCCCGAGCAACTCTCTCGCAAGAAGGCCACCTGGCTGCGATCACGCAGCCGCGTAGGCTATCGGGACCAGCGTTTGATCGATCTCGCGAGGCTGTTCCACAAGGGCCAGGTTCCCCAGGCCTGGCTCGAAGACCCGCAGACGCCCGACGAGGAGGTCCGCCAGTTCCTGCTCGACCTGCCGGGCATCGGGCCATATGCCGCCCACAACATCATGCAATTGCTGGGCCGGTACGGCTTCCTGCCGCTGGACACCGAGAGCGTGAGGCATGGCCGAAGCGTGCTGGGCTTCGACGGCACCGACCGCGAGGTGCTCAAGCTGGTGACGGCGCATTACGAGCGTTTCGGCATCGGCCAGGGCGGGCAGGCCTTCCGCAGCTACTGGCTCGACATGTGGATGGACTACGAGACCAGCCGCGGCCCGGCCCACACGTGGGACAAGCGTACGACCGGGCGCTCGTTCACGGCCGCCCAGCTCAAGAAGCCGGCGACCTCACCCCGCAAGCGCAAGCAGGGGTCGTCTTAGAAGCACCCAGCGTCGAACGCGTTGGAGTACGCCAGGAAGTCGAACAGATCGAACACGCCGTCGCGGTTGAAGTCGCCGGCCTGGGCTTGGGCGTCCCATGCGGTTTGGAATGCCAGGAAGTCGAACAGCGTCAGTTCGCCGTCGAGGTCGACATCGGCGGCGCAGGGCGTGCATGCCAGCCGTGCGTCGAGCGCGGCGTCCTGGATCGCGGTGATGTCGGCTTCGAGATCCGAGAACGCGTCCTCGATCATGAACACGCCGCCCAGGACGGCCTCGCCCGTGCTATCGAGCTCGATCCACGGTGTGTATCCGAACGCGCCGGGGCTGTCGATGCGGCGTGTGCCGTCGGGCCTGGTTTGCACCCACGCGCCAAGCCCGTAGTGATCGTCAGGCGTCGAAGCCGGCGTGCAGCGGATGGGCAGGCCGACGGTCATGTCGGTGAACATCAACTCGACGGACGCGGGCTCGATGATCCGCGCGCCTCGATACTCGCCGCCGTTCATGAGCATTCGGATGACGCGTGCGTAATCACCGAGGCTGCTCTCGGCCCCGCCGGCGATGAGCGGGTTGTCCGACACGTACAGCCCGTCGTAGTTGGTCGAGGTGAGCCCGAGCGGCATCGCCACGCGCTCGGCGAACAGCGTGTCCCAATCGGTGCCGGTGAGCACCTCGCACACGCGGCCGGCCACGTGCATGCTCACCTGTCCATAACAGAAGTCGGTGCCCGGCGTGGCTTCGAGTGGTGTGAAGAGCGCGATACGCGACACAGCCTGGGCCAGCGTGATCGTCGGATCGAACGCGAAGATGCTGTTGCTGGGCAGCCCCGACGTGTGGCTGAACATCTGCCGCACGGTCATCGTGCCCTTGGCGCCTCGAAACTCGGGCAGATACGTCGAGACCGGTGCGTCGAGGTCGAGGCCGTCTTGCTCGACGCACGTCATGATGACGATCGCTGAGAGAAGTTTCGTGGCGCTGGCGATGGGAACGACTGTGCCCGGCCCGTAATCGCCGTAGAAGCTCTCCAGGCTGGTGCCGGGGATGAGCGGGTCTTCCAATCGCAGGCTCGCACCGTCGAGCAGGGGGCGATCATCAACGATCATGGCGGCGATGGTGTTGGCCTGGGTGTAATCGCACTGACCCCAGCACGATGGAGCGAGGGCGGCAAGCGTCGTCAGCGAGAGTGCCAAGCGCATTCGTGAGTCTCCCCTCATGACCATCCGAAGCCCACCGTGGCGTTACAATACTACACCAGGAACGAGCAAGCCCCAGGGGTATTGCCCACAGAAATCACCCGGCCCAAGGCCGTCCAGTGGCACAGGAGAGCGATATGAGCGAAGGCAGCAACCCCGAGATCGATGCCAAGATCATCTCAGGCCTGAACAGCCTGCTGGCCGATGCGGCCGTCTTCCGCTATAAGCTCCAGAATTACCACTGGAACGTTCGCGGCCGCCAGTTCTTCGAATTGCACGAGCAGTTCGAGGAGCTCTACACCGCCTGGACGACGCACCTGGACGACATCGCCGAGCGTGTGCGCGCGAAGGAGGCCACGCCCCTGCCCACGCTGGCACGCTGTTTGGAGCACACGCGCATCGCCGAGGAAGAAGGCTCGCCCGACGAGAAGCGGATGATCGAGAACGTCGTGGCCGACCTGCTGAGCATCCACCGGGAGGTGCGTGACGTCATCGAGGACGCCGAGGACGCGGGCGATCGCACGACGGTGAACATCCTCGACGCCATCGGCGACGAGATCGAGAAGAAGGTGTGGATGCTGCGCGCTTGGCACCAGGGCGGATGAGGGCTTAGCGCGGGTCGTTCACCCAGCCGTAGCGGTACTCGCTGCTGAACGTCATGGCGCGCCAGCGGCCGCCACGGGCGCTCAGGTAGAAGTGGGCTGCTGTCAGGTCGCTCACTTCCAGGCCATCGGGCGAGTCGTCGGCCGGCGGGGCTGTGCCCGCGGCGTGGCCATCAAGAAAGGCCATGATCGACCTGCCCGTGCCCCCGCCCCCGTCGTGGCGGCGGTCGAGCTGGTCGAAGCCCTTGAAGGTGAGCATCTCGTCGTTGGCGTGGTAGAACGCGGGGTTCTCCTCGACGAAGATCGGCACGCCGGGCAGGTTCTCCAGCGCGGTCTCGTCTTCCAGCCACACGCCGCCGCTCCAGCCGCGATCGGTGGGGTTAGCGTAATAGGCGAACTGGGTATGAAGCCCGAGCCGCGCCCCCTCGACTTGATGCACGAACGCGAAGTCGCTATCGACCTCGGCGTGGGCGTACAGGCCCGGAGGAGGCGTTGGGGCGTGGCCACCGGAGGCACGCGCCGGCAGGCGCCGGCCATTCACCGCGCATTCGAGAATGCCGTCGTTGGTGAGATACCCACCCTCGATGAGCACGCCGGGGATCGCGGTGTCGCCTTCGATGGTCTTGAGCCAGTCCTGAGCTGTCCAGATTCGGTCCTTGGAGTCGTTGGCGTAGAGGTTGGCGACGGTTGAGAGCTGGCCCATGCGCTGCAGCGTGATGGTGCTGCGGGCGCTCTGGCGGGCGCTGGCGATCGCCGGCATGGTGAGGGCGGCCACCACGGCGATAATGCCGATGACGACCAATAACTCGATGAGCGTGAACCCGGCTCGTTCCGGGCGTCGGCAATGGGGCATCGGCGGCTCCGCTGGCTGTGCCCACCGCCCGGCCCCTGCGCCAGGCGGTGACTAAGCCCCAGACTTCGACCGTTCCTGAAGCCAACTTCATGCCCCTTTGTCCCCTTGGCCGGATCCTCACAATCTGCCCGCGTTGGCGGTACGATCGCTGCGATGCCCCCCGCCGCCGAGCACGCCCACGACACTCCCAACCCCCTGGCCATGACCAGCCAGGAGTGGGTCGACGCCGTGGGGCCACGGGTGAAGGGCCGGAGGTTATGGGCCCTGCGGGCGTACAAGGCGTTCATGCGGGAAGGCCGCACCGACGACCCGGTCTTCGGCCAGGTGGGCGCGCCGCGCGTGGGCCCGGTGCTGCGGCGAGAGAGCGAGGACACCCCCGAGGGGGTCATCACCAAGTTCGTGCAGGAGCTCGACATCGAGCGGCAGGGCGTGAAGCTCGAGTCCGAATCGGTGGTGATCCCCATGATTGGGCGGAAGGGCAGGCTGGCCCACTCGCTGTGCGTGAGCAGCCAGGTGGGCTGCGCGATGGGCTGCGGCTTCTGCGAGACCGCGCAGATGGGGCTCATGGCCTCGCTCACGCCAGCCCAGATCGTCGGCCAGTGGCACGCGGCGCGGCATCAGCTCGGAGCCTCGCCCGCCAATCTCGTGTTCATGGGCATGGGCGAGCCGCTGGACAACACCGACTCGGTGCTCAAGGCCATCGAGATCCTGACCGATCGCTCGGGGCCCGAGCTTGCGATGAGCAAGGTGACGGTGTCGACGGTGGGGCGGCTCGACGGGCTGGCACGGCTGAGGGAGGCGGTGCTGCAACCCGGCTGGCACCGGCTTGGCGTGTCGATCAGCCTGAACGCGCCTAACGACGAGATCCGCAACCAGATCATGCCCATCAACCGGGCCATGCCAATGGGCCAGCTCCGCGACGCCCTGCTGGACTTTCCAAACGGCACGGGCAAGCCCTACCTGATCGCGTACGTGCTGATCCCCGGATTGAACGACGCGATGGAGCACGCCGACGAGCTGGCCGAGTGGGTCTCGCCGTTGCGGTGCATGCTCAACGTGATCCCGTACAACCCCAGGCGTGACAGCCCGTGGCCCGCGCCAGATGAGGCCGATGTCGATCGGTTCGTCGAGCGGCTGAGTTCGCGCGGCGTGTTCGTCAAGCGGCGTCGCACTAAGGGGCGGGGCACCATGGCCGCGTGCGGGCAGCTTGGGAACCCGGCGATCCGACGCCGGCGGGTTGTGGGGCCCATGACACCACTCACGCCGATCACCATCGGCGGCGGACGCTAACGCGGGTGCGCGGCACCGAGCACTGGACCAGGCCTAAGCGGCGCGTGAGCTGGCGTGTGGTGCTGGGGGTGTACCTGGTGCTGCTGTTGGCCTCGCACGTCTTCTATGTGGTCGATCCTCGGATGATGGCGGTCACGCTCCCCCCGACACCTTCTGGCGAGGTGACGCTGCCCGAGATGACCGCCGACGGCCCGCGCGAGGGGCACGAGGCGCGCGTGGCGTACAAGGCGTGGCACTCGGGCGATCCCGACGCGCCGTTCGTGCTGATGATCCATGGTTCCCCCGGTGATGCGACGAACTTCCAGGCGCTCGGGCCGTCGCTCGCCATTCGGGGCGTTGACTCCGTCGCGGTCGACCTGCCGGGGTTTGGCGGATCGGAGCCTTGGGTCAAAGACATGTCGGCACGGGCGATGGCGCACACGTGCCTGGCATTGCTCGACGAGTTGCACGCAAGTGGCAATGCGCCGAGCCGTGTCCACGTGCTGGGGTGGAGCAACGGTGGGGCGGTCGTACTGGAGATGTCGGAGCTCGACGGCGAGGCCAGTGTCGAGCTTGCTTCGCTGGCCATGATGATGGCCACCGGCGCGCAGCGGACCGAGGGATCGGGCGACTACCTCTTCGAGAAGGCCAAGTACGCCCTGGGATACGCCGCGGTGTTCGGGGCGGTCGAGCTGGTGCCCCACTTCGGCATGCTCGGGCCTCGCAACTTTTGGTACTCGTTCATCCGCAACTTCATGCACACCGATCAGCGGCCGCTCGACACCGTGCTGCGCGATCTGGACGAGCCGCTGCTGATCATCCAGGCCCAGCAGGACTTCCTGGTCGCGCCGTGGGCGGCCGAGGCGCACCACGATCTCGCACCGAAGTCAACGCTGGTGCGCCTGGATGGCAGCCACATGATGCCCTTCAGCCAGCCCGATGAGCTGGCGGCGCACATCGCGGCGTTCGTTCGCACATACCAGAGCCCTGTTGCCGTGCCGGTGCGTTCGACGGTGGACGTTTCGCCCAGAGCCGAACACGGTGCTATGACTCGCACGCTCGATCGTGTGGCGACGTGGTTGCGAACGCGGCACTGGACGCTCGAGGCCTTGGTCGTGGCGCTCATCGCGATGGCGTGGTGGCGCGTGGGGTTGGTCATCGTCGCGGCGCTGGTGGCGGGCATGTACGTCGATTATGGTGTCGCCAGTCTCGGGCTGGCGGTGGCGATCGTCATCCGCGGGCCGGGCGTGTGGCGGCGGGTGCTGTGCCTGTTCGTGGGCATCGTGGCGTTGTTCCCCGCGTGGGTGCTGGTGCGTTTTGGCGGGTGGTGGGCGGTCGATCGGTACGGCGTGGTGGCGTTGCTCGTTGTCATCGCGCTAGTGGCCCCGCTGACATGGATCGCGCCGCGTGTGTGGACGCGGAGCAACCGCCAGCGCATCCGGGCCCAGGTGTGGCGGTGGATCAGCCACGAGTTCTGGCCGAGCTGGATCAGCTACGTGCTGCTCACGCCCACGTTCGTCACGCAGGTGCTTCGGTACAGGCATCCGGTCGTGTTCACCGCCACCAACCCGGGCATCGCTGGCGCGGGCGGGTTCATTGGCGAACGAAAGAGCACGATCTCCGGGGCTCTGGAGAAGGCTGGCGCGCCGCTGCTCCCGACGGCCCTGCTGCGCATGCACAGCGACCCCGAGCGGCGTTTAGCACGCGTCGAGAAGCTGTTGCGGCTGCGGCCCGACCTGGGCGGGTATCCGGTGGTCATCAAGCCCGACCGCGGCGAGCAGGGGCGATCGGTGCGCGTGTGCCACAACACACGGGACGTGCGCGAGCAGATCGACCGCGTCCAGACCGATATGGTCATCCAGAAGTACGACCCCGCGCCACACGAGGTGGGGCTGTTCTGGGTGCGATTGCGGCCGCCGGGCGATCCCGACGAGCACGGGCGCGAGGGCGAGATCTTCTCGGTGACGCGAAAGATCTTTCCGACCATCGTGGGCGATGGAAAGCGCACGCTGCGGCAGCTCGTGCTGAACGATGACCGCTTCCGTGTGCAGGAGCCGTTGTTTGCCAAGCGCTTCGGGCGGGCGATCGACCTGGTGCCACCGCAAGACGAGCGGGTGAAGATGGGGCTGGCGGGCAACCACGCGCAGGGGTGCCGCTTCGAGGATGGGGCGCACCTGATCACCGACGGATTGACCGACGTGATCGACGACATCTGTCGAAAGTTCCCGAACAGCGACGGTTTGCCCGGCGGGCTCGACATCGGGCGGTTTGACATTCGCTACAGCGACGAGGAAGCCCTCAAGGCCGGGCGCGGCTTCAGCGTGATCGAGCTCAATGGCTCGTCGGCCGAGGCGACCAACGTGTACGACCCGACGCGCACGTGGTGGTGGGCCATCGAGGTGATGAGCAAGCAGTGGTGCCACGCGTATCGGCTGGGTGCGATGCGCCGGGCAATGGGGCACGAGCCGGTCGGGCCGTTGGAGTTGATCCTCATGGTGCTCAAGGCGCGTCGTGTGCGGCCCGAGAACGCGCTTGCCGATTAGGCCGCGATCGCACGCAGGTAGTCGGTCATGCTCTCGAGTTCGGCGCTGTCGATGTCGTCCTGTTCCAGGCTGAGTTCCAGCAGAACGTCGGCGGCGCTAGCCGAGCCAACGGGGAATCGGTGGACGGCTTGGCGGGTGCCGGCCTCATCGACGATGTAGGCGACGGCGAAGTCGGTGTTCTCCGCGTCGCGTTGTACCTCGATGGAGCCCGAGTGGAACCGGAAGGTGGCCGAGGCCATGCCGGTGTCTTGCTGGAGATCCTCTTCCATCGACTTCTCGATGAGCTTGTTGAGCGTGCCGTGGACGCGCATGCCTAGGGCCTCGACGTCGGTGATGCCGTCGGCGACCTGGCCGAAGAACTCGCGGACGGTGGCGTACTCCTTGCAGGCGTCGGCGAAGATGGCACCGATCTGGCCACCGGTCAGGCTCGTGAGCTTCTGGCCCAGCGTGGGCAGGGGGACGGCCATGGCGGCGGGGGGTTCGTGCTCGATGTGCATGGAGCCGACGTAGAACGACACGCGGTGCAGCACGTGGATGGGCTCGGTGCTCTCGAGGTTCTGCGGCGGGCTGTGGTGCCAAAGGATGGGCTTGGCCAGAACGTCGGGCACGCGCCAGCGACGCATGAGGGCGCGGGCCATGTCCACGTGCGTGTAGGTAAAGTGCTCGGCCCCGCACTTGAACGCGCGTGACGGCGGCTGGTTGGGTGGGCAGGCCACGTCGAACTGGGAAGGACCGATGAGCGTGCGCGCCAGCGGGATGCCCGCGTCGAGCATCAGTCCGATGAGGAAGGCCTCGGCGTACAGGTTGGGCTTGATGGCTTCGGCCAGCTTGGCGGCGAAGCACGCACGCAGCAGGCTCTTGCCCCACATGATCCGGCCGTAGCGCTTCTCACCGCCCGCGTCGATGGCGCGGCTCATATAGAAGCCCAAGGCCAGGGCGCGGATGCGGTTGATGCCCAGCAGCACGCAGGCGCGTTCGAGCGTGGTCACCGGCTCGCGCTGGGCGAAGTAGGCCGAGTTGCTCATGCGCAGCAATCGTCCGCTCAGGGCGGTGTCGGTGCGGATGACCGCGGCGAAGTCGGCCAGCCCGGCATCGGGGTCGGCCACCAGTTCGAGCAATCGGGCCGCCACCTCGGGCTGGGTCTCGATGACCATCGCATCGAGCTTGCGCATGAGGAGGTCGGTGAGGGCCTCGACCTCGGCACTGCTCAAGTTGGCGCGGACCTTCCCTGCCACGGCGTTCCCCTGGGCCCACGGCGAGGTAGGCGCTGCCAGCAGAGCATCGGCGGCGGGCGGGGGGCGACTTACTGGGATCGATGGGAAGCGGGGAAGGTGGTAAGGATCGTGCGGGGCGGGGGGTGATAAGAAGCGGTTTCGTTTCCTGTACCGCCAACCCAGGGTTGGGCGGTACAGGAAACGAAACGGGTTTATTCGGACCTGCATTGAAGTGTGCGTGGTTTGCGTCAATTCGATTCGTGCACCGTTCAACCCTGGGCTGGGCGGTGCATGAATCGAATTCCCAAGGGAATCTATCTCGTCATCGACTCGTGGAGGGCTTCGTTTAGGGTCTCCAAATAGGCCAGCATCTTGTCTGCCGATCGTGAGGCCGCCACAGCGAAGGGATAACCATCGAGGTCGATCACGACCGCGTACATGCCCAGACCCACGTTGACCGGCTCGACCTTGAATAGCTCGGTGGAGCAGACAATCGCCACTTTGCGCACTTTGGCTCTGAAGCTCTCCTCCACGACACCATCATCGACGCGCAACTCGGCGCAGCGGTTCCGACAATCGAGCAAGACCTTCCGTGCTTCGGCTGGCTTACGCCATAGATGGATCGCGGCAGGAGCCATGAACGCAATATACAGGATCATCGAGACGATCCAGAATTCCAGTGGAATTCCCGGAGAGGCGATCGATGCCCAGATGCTTACTGTGAGCAAGAGGGCTCCGCCCATCCCGATCCCGAATAGGAGCCCCGATCGTGCGCCCGGGGCCCCGTCAGTCAGGAGCAGCCCGCGCCGCTTGACCGCTATGTGCGATTTGTATGAATAGCCCTTGGCTAGCTTGAGATTGCACGCCCCCAGGCTGTAACGGGCTTGTGGCATGCAGGTTCACCACCGGCGTTTGCAGATTGGGCAGTTGGAGTAGATAGCGAGTCTAGCGCCGCCAGTCTGTTTGTAGGTTCGATTCCTGCACCGCCCGAGGCTGGGTTCCGTGGTGCAGGAATCGAATACGAAACGGGAATACTCCCCTCACGGCTGCAATCGAGTCGCACTCCAAGCCTCGCTAGGCATCTCCCGCGTCCACCGCGCCCGGTCGTGGATCCGCGCCGGGCTGCCGACCCATAACTCGACCTCGGTGGCCACGATGCGGAAGCCGCCCCAGTGGGGGGGGCGGGGGATGTCCACCTCGGCCCCGTGGGGCGGGGGGTTCTTGGGGTCGATACCGAAGCGTTCGAGGGTGGCGGTGAGCTTGTCGACCAGCGCCTGGCGAGACGCGACGGGCTGGCTCTGGTCGCTGGCCCACGCGCCCACGCGCTTCTCCCAGCTCCGGCTGGCGAAGTAGGCGTCGCTCTCGGCGGCGGGCAGTGGCTCGACGATGCCCCGCAGGCGGGCCTGGCGGTCGAGGGCGTCCCAATGGAAGACGGCGGCGGCGTGGGCGTTGGCGGACAGTTCCTGGCCCTTGGCACTCTGGCCGTTGGTGAAGAACCAGATGGCGCCGGCTTGGGTGTCGACGCCGCGGCACAGCACGATGCGCACGTTGGGCACCTTGTCGTTTGCTGTCGCCAGCGCGATGGCGGTGGGGTTGGGCTGCACCTGGTGCTCGCGCGCGAAGTCGACCCATTCGTTGAGCGTGGGGAAGGGGCTGGTGGGCAGCTCGTCGGGCAGGTGCTCGTCGTGGGTGGTGCCGTAGGCGTGGATGGAATCGAGCGGGCCGGAAAAGTGCGCGTCCGATGGCGTCTGTGAGCGTGCTGACGCGATGCGGTCGATGTTCTTGCGTTGGTCGTCTTGCCCGGTGGTCATGGTTGATCGTACGCTGCCTCTGGCGAATCTACTGGGAGCACGCATGGACGCGAACGGGCAGGGAAAGCAGGGCTATCGCAAGGATGGTCCCGAACGGGGCACGCCCGCGATCGACCTGTCGCGTGTCTATGACAAGCTGCCCCCGCACGCGCCCGAGGCCGAGATGGCCCTGCTGGGCTCGGTGATCCTGGACCCCTACACGCTGGCCGAGATCCTGCCGATGGTCTCGGTGCCCGAGGACTTCTACCGCCAGAGCAACGCGACGGTGTTCCGCGTGCTCAAGGAGGTCTACGAGCGCGAGCCGCAGGCCGACCTGAACGTCGTGGCCGACCGGCTGCGCGAGCGCGACGAGCTCGAGGCCATCGGCGGGGCGGCCTACCTGGCCAGCCTG
The DNA here is from genome assembly GCA_025916675.1 of Phycisphaera sp. Taxonomy (NCBI): domain Bacteria; kingdom Pseudomonadati; phylum Planctomycetota; class Phycisphaerae; order Phycisphaerales; family Phycisphaeraceae; genus Phycisphaera; species Phycisphaera sp. The sequence continues at coordinate 2,913,548 of CP098402.1, read as the reverse complement.
GCCGAGGCGGTGAGCACGCCCAACAACGCCGGGCTCTATGCAAAGCTCGTGCAGACCAAGAGCCGGCTGCGCAAGCTCATCGCGGCGGCCAACACGATCGTCCACGAGGCCATGCACGCCGGGCAGGACGAGCCCGAAGAGGCACGCCAGCTCATCGACCGAGCCGAGCAGAGCATCTTCGAGATCGCCGACGACGACCAGTCGGCGGACATCCAGAAGCTCGAAGAGCTGCTGCGGGCCGAGTACGAGCGCATCGCCGACCGCGACGCTGGCGGCATGACCGGGCTCAAGACCGGCTTTGCCGACCTGGACGAGCCCTTGAGTGGGCTGCAGGACGGCGAGATGGTCATCATCGCGGCCCGCCCCTCGATGGGCAAGACGGCGCTGGCGCTCAACCTGGCCGAGCAGATCGCCATGGGCGGATCGACGCCCTTCGCGCCGGCGGGCGACGAGCGGATTCCCGTTGGCGTGTTTAGCCTGGAGATGAGCAAGAGCAGCCTGGTGCAGCGCTTGATCAGCGCGTACTCGGGCGTGGACAGCCACAAGCTGCGCACCGGCGCGTTCAGCCAGGACGATTTGGTGAATCGCATCCGTCCCGCGTGCGAGGTGCTGGAGCGCGCCCCGCTGTACATCGATGATTCGCCCGCACTCAGCGTGACGGCGCTGCGGGCCAGAGCCCGCCGCATGAAGCAGCGCTTCGGCATCCGTTGCATCGTGGTGGATTACTTGCAGCTCCTCACCAGCCCTGGCCACGGGCGCGAGAGCCGGCAGGTGGAGGTCAGCGCCATCAGCCGGGGCATCAAGGCGATGGCCCGCGAATTGAACTTACCCGTGATCTGCCTGGCGCAGCTCAACCGCGGCAGCGAGCAGCGCGAGGGCAACCGCCCACGCATGAGCGACATGCGCGAGTCGGGCAGCATCGAGCAGGATGCGGACGTCGTGCTGCTGCTGCACCGCGAGGCGTACTACCACCTGAGCGACCAGGCCTGGATGGAAGAGAATGAGGAACGGGCCAACGAGGCCGAGCTCATCATCGCCAAGCAGCGCAACGGGCCCACGGGCGTCGTGCGATTGGTGTGGGACAACCATACGACACGCTTCAAGAACCGCGCGGGCTACGCGCGCAACGATACCTGGGCCAAGGACGAGCCCGCGGGCAGCTTCGAGGCCAAGCCCGACGCCGCATCGGTTGGCGGGGGGTCGGCCTTCGGCCACCGTGCTCCTACGGCTGACCGTGCGGCCGACAACCGCCCCTTCGACGAGCGTGTGGACCACGGCAAGCCCGAGTATCTGGACGCGGACGACGACACGCCGCCGTGGTGATGCGGTTTTCATGATCTCGCTTCCCGAAAGATCCGATATTCATGTGATCGGATACATGGGATGTGAAACCGAACTATTGCGAAAGTGCTCTTTTTATCGGATGATCCAATCGCCCATCGGGTCATGCCGAAGCTACTTTCCGTTGGAAACATCGACGTAATTGCCGTCCGCCCATCCGGTGAGAAGACCAAAGAAATCGAAGCGTTGTGCTCGGGAAAGCACGCGATCACTCTCGATTGTCGCGTCCATCCCGAAGCGGTGCTGTTTGGGTTTGTCAGATTCTGCTGGGGCGATTTTACAAGAGCGCCGATCGTCCTATTCCACCACCATGACGAGCACGCGATGGGTGTGCTTGGAGGTGCCTTGAATGTGGTCGCCTCGCTCGATGCGGGTAAGGGTTCGCTCGAGGACGTGATCCGTGAACTGATCACCGTCCTATCGCCCCGGTCCCCGCATGCTTCGGTATCCCCCGAGACCAAGCCGGCGGCCCCTCCAGATTCGGTGACCGGGTCCGACGGTGCGACCAAGAGCGGTAAGCGCAAGAAGTCCAAGCCTCCTGCTGCCTCAAAGAAGAGCAAGCCTCCGGCTGAAGAGCCCGCGGCAACACCCGGTCGTCAATCGGCATCCGGCAAGCCGGCCAAGAAGCCATCGAGAGAGAAGCCCCCGCGGCCGCTGAAGCTGAACACGCTGTACAACGATGATGGTTTGCTGGATCGTGAGGCCCGCGAGGCGGAACACCTTGCCGAGGGCTGGCCTTTCAGGCGGGACAAGCCGCCGCAGTTTGAGCGACGACTGTCTCGCAAGGAAACCGCCGCGAAGGTGGCCCAATTCGCCGAGGCCAAGCAACTCAAGGCGACCACGCAGATGGCCCTGCGTATCGCACGGGATTCGACCGCGTCGGTTGAGGATCTCGCGCAGATCGTAAAGCTCGACCAAGCCCTCGCCGCACGCATTCTGCAGTTGGCCAACAGCAGCCTGAATCGCCGAGGAAAGGCGACCCGAACCATCGAGCAGGCCATTGTGCGGCTGGGCATGAGCACGATCCGCGAGTCGATCTCGAGCATGACCGTGCTCGACCAGTTCAACGAATCCGAGGTGCTGAACGTCGCGATGCTGTGGGAGCATGGCTACGCGGTCGGCCTGCTGGCCGCGGATATCGCGCGTTCGGCTGGCTCGATCTCGCCGGACGACGCCTTCGTGATCGGGTTGATGCACGATATGGGGCGCGCGGTCATGGCGTGCGAGTTGGGCCAGGATTATGTGGATGCCCTCATCGCCGCGCGGATGCACGACGTGCTGCCCGCCCAGGTCGAGAAGCAATTCTTTGAGCTGAACCATGCGGACGCGGCCGAGACGATTTTGCCGCGTGGGAATTCGACAAGTCGGTATCTTCTCCGATCTCTAACCACCACTTGTCGTCCAAGAACCTGAAGCACATGGATCCATCGAACTATCGGCAGGCAAGAATCCTGCAAGCCGCCAACACGCTCGCGCACGCGACGCTGCTCGGCGACAGCGGGAGCGACTGGGTTGATTCCGCGCTGTTGCACGTGGAGGAAACGCCAGTGGCTACCGGCTTGGTGCGCACGTGTGTCGAGCGGGCCGATGAAACACTGGAGAGTTTGCGATTGGTGATGGCCAGCACCGACAAGAGTGCTCCGGTTCAGAGTTATGCCGAAACGATCCGCGAACAGGTTCCCGATGGCGTGACCCTGGCCTCGTTGGGCAATGCCGATGTTCTGGATCCGATGGGGCTGCTCGCCTGGCGGCTGGCGGAACAGAACCTGTCGAGTGGTGGGGCTGACATCCTCGGGCCGATCGGACCAAGCGAGCGGCCCGATCTGATCCTGGGGAGCGTCCGCAATCGTGACGATCTCACCGATCTTCGCAAGACCATCCAGCGGTACGATGCCGACGGGCAGGCCGTGCCGGTCCTGCTGTCGGTGGCGAACGCCAAGATGGCCGCAAGTGTGCGAAGCGTCATCGGCGAGCGGCCGAGTCACTTCCTTCCCGGTACCTACCGCGTGTCCTGGGTGCTCAGGGGCGTGAACATGATGCTTGACAATCCCATCCGCGAGGCGGCGTAGGATGTCAGGCTACTCGGGCGGGTAGCTCAGTTGGCTAGAGCATTCGCCTTACACGCGAAGGGTCCGGGGTTCGAGTCCCCGCCCGCCCACTAGACCGGAGTGCGAAGCGTTGCAACCCTGGGCGTCGTGCGGCAGAAAATCCGCGATTCCAAGGGTTTGCGGCGTGCGCTTCGATTCGGTGCCGGAATCTGCCGCGATGCTCCGCGTCGCTTTTGGCTCCACCCGTGCGTCGCTTCGAGCGCAACCCCCAAGCCCGGCAGCCTTGCGGAAGTGTTCATCGCGGGGCTTGAGGTAGTGCTGCGCCGCAATCATGGGCGAATGGCCCAGCCATGAGGCGGCATCGTGGTTGGGAAACTCGCTCGCCCAGTCGGTGGCGCACGAGGCGCGCATGTTCTGGAACAACCGGGGCCAAGGGGTCAGCCCGGCGCGGGCGATAATCTTGTGCATCGTGGTCCGCAGGTTCGACGGGCCGCGCATCGTGGGGAATAGGCTGGGCTCATCGGCTTCGGCGAGTTCGTGGAGGTCTTCGAGCAGCGGGGCCAGCTTGGGCGCGATCGGCACGAGCCGGACCGCATGGCCCTCGTGATTGGCGGTCTTCGGTGAACGCACCACGAGCCGACGCTCCACGAGGTCTACGTCGCCCCACGTCAGCCCGACCAACTCGGACGGGCATCGGAGCCCGGCGAACCGGCAGAGCCCCACGATGGCACGCCAGCGGGCATCGGGGCACTTGTCGATGATTTTCTCGGCGTCTTCGATTCTGACGTAGTACGTCCGCTCGGGGTTGGCTTGCGATCCCGGCTTGAGATCGGCGAACGGGTTGGCGTCCACCAGCCCCCACGAGAGCGCCCGCTTGAATATCAGCTTGGCGACGTACACCCGCTTGGCTTGGGTGGCCTTGGCGTATCCGGCCTCGGCGAGCGCCCGTCGCCAGAGTGATGCGTCTTCGTTGGTGATCTGGCGCACGTCGTGATCGCCACCGAAGTATTCGAGCAGGCTGTTGGCGGTCTGGCGGTACGCCATCGTCGTGGTGGGCGCGACGGTGGTGGAATCGATGAACCGCTCGACCAACTCGTGTAGCGTGTTCGTTTCCGGGGGCGTGCGTGGCTCCACGAGCCCGACGCGGGCCAGGCGGTCGTGCAACTTGTCGCCCAACTCGGACGCCCACAGAGACGACGCACGGGCCGGGGATGAACCGCTCAGTTTGGCGCTCAGCAGCGCCTCGGCGTGGGTGCGGATGGTCTGTGCGGCCGTGGCGTCGAGCTTGCCGAGCCGCACGGTCTGGCGCGTGCCGTTGCCGTCCACGAATTGGAGTCGCCGATTGCCCCGCTTGTCGGTGGTGATGCTTGCCATGCTTGAGTCTCCCTACGGGGTTATTGGTGATCCGGGTCGGGCGTGCCACTTTCTGGCGTGCCTACGTCTACGGAACCCCCATTCGCGCGCTCTGGCGAGGGGTTCCGTTGGTGTAGACGCTTGGCTAGAGAGAATCGACGGGCGGGGCGTCCGCCCTTGGGTCCGATGGGCGGGTAGTGCCATTGGCCAGCGCCTTCGCGTTCGAGGTCGTCCAGCGCCGCCTCGGCGTCGGCAACCCGGGGGAATCGCCTGGATGCCTGGACCAACTCGCGGGCGCTCACGTTGCCGCCCTTGCGCCGGATGAGTTCCACCAACTCGCCACGCTTGTCGTCCACGTCGTCGCCATCGAGGTGTGCATACACCCGCTCGGCCTCGCGGGCGAACCATCGGACCATAGCCAGGGCGGCCCGCACGTCGTCCACGTCGATCGTGTCGGGATCGACGGCCTCTCCCGCCGCCCACCGCGCCAGGTGGACTACCAACGCCAGCCGGGCCGCGTAGCCCTCCAACTTGCTCCACGCCGCCGCCTCGGCCCCGACGCGCTCGGCTTGCTCCCGGCCGTGCTCATTCACGAATGCAGCGAACGCTTGCTTGGCCTCTTCGCTCGGACGCACCAGACGCGGTTCATCATCACCGTCGAGGTGGTCGGGTTCGAGGTTGTACAGGCGATCGAATACCAGCGCGATCGCCTTCTCGGTGGCGTCGGATACTTCGGCGTCGGTCCACTGCTTCGGTGTGCGGGGTGGCATGGCGAAGAGCAGCCGCGCGGTCAGTCCATTCTCGACGTGGGTGAGGCTCAGGTGCCGGCGCAGCGCGCCGGGTTGGATTCCACCAGTAACGCTCACGGTGGCACGCGGGACGTAGGTGGTGCCGCTCCCCTTGCGGTCGATGATGAGCGCCCGTCCGCCGAAGACTTTCAGCCACTTGGCTACGTCCGCGCCCTTGCCGGCGCTGTAGCGGTCGAACCCGCCCAGCCACCCTGCCAGTTCATCGCGGGCCACCAGCAAGCCCCGGGGATTCTCGCCCAGTAGTTCGGCCAGCTTCTCGGTGGTCACGTCGTTGGTCCACGTCCGGCGGCAGACCGGGCGCACGGGTGCCGATGATGGATCGGACGCCCGCTTGCCTTGCGATGCCTTCCACTCGGCCAGAGCCGTCTCGTGGAGTTCCACCGCTTGCTCGTGTTCTTTCATCGCCTGGTGCTGACGCCGCCGAACGGGGCTCAACGCCAGATCCATCGCCGGGCTCTTCGCCGTCCCTGACTCGCCCACGATCGCCGTCCAGACAATGGCGGGTTCGATCCATGACCGTGTGAGCGCCACGCGCCTGGTGTTGCCAATGGCCGATGCCAAGACGCTCATCACGGGCAGAATGATGTAGGACGTATCGCACCCGATCACTCGTGCGCCCTCGACCACGAACCCGCGCACGGGCTCGGGCAGTGCCTCGATGGGGAAGGGCTCGAATGGCTCGGGGAATACAAACTCGGGCGTCGGTTCGTGCGAGTGGGGCTTGTTGTGATCGGACTCTGGCGTGTTGTTCGGCTTGAGCCTCATGCGTCCACCGCCTCGCCTACGAACGTTGCAACCAGTTCGCGCACCAGAATCGCCGACCAATACCTCGGGGCCAGCGTCGTGGCATGTCGAATCCGAGCAACGTGTGGGGTGCCGAGTATCGACAACTGCGCCAGGCTTCCATCACGTCCCTGTCCTTCAGGTGCCAAGGCATTGCCGCTAGGACCAGCAACGCCAGATCAGGGTGCTGGCGCAACAGTTCGAGGTTGTCGCGGTCGCCGTGTCGCTGGGTCAGCGGGTGGGCGTCGAGCGCCAGCGTGCCATCGCATCGAGGGCACGCCGGTACTGCGTTTCGAGATCGGTGGACGTAGAATTGCTCGCTACTTTCTGCCCCCACGGCCCCGCCAGGCCCGGGGCGGCTTCCCGCCACACGGTCATTGGGCACCGCCTTCCGTGCCGGCCTCGGCCCAAGCCTCGACGGCCTGACGGTCGAAGCGGATGCTCCCGGCCATCCTGACGAATGGCAGCCCGTAGTTGGTGCGAAGGTCGAAGACCGTCCGCTCAGAGATTCGCCACTCCCGGGCGAGTTCGCGGGTGGTCAGCTTCGAGGTGGTTGTCGCTTCCGTGCTTGTGAGGCTCATGGTCTGGTCTCCGTTCAACCGCTCCAAGCGGTGGTTACGAGACCAGTTTCTCGTTGCCGTTGAGGTTCCTCAAGCACCAGTCGGCGATGTGCTGCATTGCGGCATATCTACGGAGTTCATGCCGCATTAGTCCGGTACGAGAGGGTAAAGCCCGCCCAATCTCGCATCATCTCGACCCGGTGATCCCAGTTGCCATCGCGGATCGTCTCGTAGATTCGATCCATCTCTTCGGGGGTATAGCGGTAGTTCGCCGCCGCACGTCCCAGTGCAGACTTGATGCCAGCGGCTTTGCGAATACGCCCGAACGTGTCGGTACTGATGCCGCCCTTACAGTTCAACGCATCGAGCAGTTGGGAAATCGTTACGCCCTCGCGGGTCTCGGAAGTGGGCGCGCCGGGCACCAACTCACCTACTGCGATCAGTTCAGCAAGGATGTGGCTGAACCACTCGCCAAGGCTTGCCATGTTCGCTGCATCATCCTCTATGACGATCTGTGGGTTGGACAGCCCAATCGCCAAGCCGATGAATATCGATCTAGCTTGCTGTAACTTTGTGTGGAGTTCAATCGACCGGGGTTGCCCGGCCGTGTTGGGTTGAGTCGCCGCATCCAGCACCTTGCCTGCACCCGCCTGCATCGCGCTTCGCGCCTGTTCGCAACGGTCTCGTCCCTCGGCGAGCTTGACGCGAAGGTACTCGATATATTGGTCAGGCTCGCTGAATACTGGAGTCTCGGTTGAGTCCTGTTCCCGATTGAACGCTGCTTCCAATTGCTCCAGCGGTGAAGCACCACTCTCGGCTAGATCGTTGGCTCGTTTGATGGCGGCTTGTGCTTGTGCATCCCGCAAATGGGCGTGCGTTGCCCATTGTCGCTCTCGACGCTTGGCCAACTCGTGGAAGAGACCAGCACTCAAACAAAGTGTGTGAAGTTGGGATAGTGCCTGGAGCAACGATTGAGTCGGGTCTGTGATCCCAGAAGCCGGGCGCGCGGCTTTCTTCGCCATACTCACGTCTCTGTCAGCGGGCCGATCCGAGCGGATGCTGGGGACGTGATCCAGCGACAGCCCGGGTCGTTCGGCGGGGTCATCCGCCACCCGTGCGAGATTATACATATGTGTGCGAGCCCGTGCCGGTTTTTGCCGTACTTGTCGGTTAGCATGGGGAATGCAACAGTTCGTCGCAAAGGGTGTGGGCAAACTGACAGGTCGCCAGGTCGAGCACCGTATCGAGGCGGTGGACAGGGCAGAGGCTCAGGCTGTCGCTAATGACATTGGGATGGCCGTGGAGTCGGTCGAGGTCGCGCGCCAGCTCAGCCCCGATGATGCCCTCGCCGATCGGCTTCGCCGTATCGAGGATGCCATCGAGGTCAATAGCAAACTGGCTCGGGCCGTCGCCCTCGACGCGGCCGAGATTCGGCGGGCGCTCACCAGCCGCAAGAGCGCATACTTCGATGCCCTCTACCGCAAGGTCGTGTGGGCCGTCGCCCTCGGGATCATCCTGTCGAGCATCCTCGTGTTTCTGATCTGGTTCGGGCTCATGCTGATCGTGGCGGCGCTCAATCTTGGGCTCACTCCGTAGGTCGGTGAGCAAGGTCACTCTGCCAGCATGAGATAGCGCACGCCCAGCAGGATGGCGGGGAGCACCACCAGCAGCAGGACGATGATGGCGTTGCGGGATCGGGCGCGGTCTCGGCGTCTCAGCGCCCGCTCGACGGCGCGCTCAACAGCGCGTTCGATATCAGGGTCTGCCATGAAGCGAGGATATAGGCGCGTCCGTGCCATCGCTCGGATGGCATGATGTAGCCGGCGCTACACTATGGCGAACAATCGTCCGCGATGGCGAGCGCAGGCGGCATCGGCCTGGGGTAGGGGGGGGATTGCGCAGGGGAGGGGGGGCCATGCGCCCAGGGGGTCAGGGGGCCGGTGCCCAGCGATTTACTGCACCGCGTCCGTGAGTGTAGGGTTATCGTTCCGCGTATTCCCCACCCGCTTCGACGCCGGGCGAGCTTCGAGTAGGCCAGCGGAACCGAGAAGCTCTTGCACGGCTTCCACCCTGACCGCTTGATGCCCGGCGAGGGTTTACTATTCGCCCTCGTGACCTCCATCTACGGAGTCTGGACATCACGTGGCATCGTGTGCTTGCTTACGGAGATGCCCAACGGCACGACCGATTGGGCCATTACGTCCGCGAGCGTGACGGCACCCAGAGTTGACTCGGCATCTGCTGCAACGGTATCCATCGCCTTGTGGAGCGGGCAGAGCTCGTGTTCATGCTCGGGCAGGTCGAGCGGGCACTTGAGGATTCGCTGGATGGGTTCTATCGCCTGGACGACATCGAGCAGTGTGATCGTTGTGGGCTTGCGCGATAAGGCGAATCCGCCAGTTGGCCCACGCTGGCTGGTGGCCAAGCCGGACTCGACGAGGAGTTGGAGCACCCTGGAGGCGTAATGCACGGGCGTCTTGGTGCTCTCGGCGACCCTGCTGGCGGTTTGGACCTCGCCATAGCGCTCACTCAGGAAGACCGCCGCCCGAAGGGCGTACTCGGTAGTCATCGTGAACATGCTGGACTGTCTCCCTCGCACGGTGGCCTATCTCTGGCCGCTGCGATCACGGGGTTGTAGATCGATGGGCACCAAAAAACAAGTAATCTATAAAAATATAGATATATACTTGATTCCCTTGCTTGCCGATGGAATGCTGTAATGCAGTGACAAATCCGGTTTGGCAGCATTCTGGGACGATTCGTCCGGATAAGACCAGGGAGAACCCGTAATGTCAGAGCCGAACTCGAGTTTTACGCCATCCGTCGAAACCGGCATCGCTGCGGCGTTGCCGGGCGAGACGGGCACGCCCTCGAAGGCCGTTCTTGATCGCTTCAGCTACGACGACGCGATCGTGCGGATGTTCTTCTGGGCGACCTTGGCCTGGGGCCTCGTCGCCCTCCTTGTTGGCGTGATCCTGGCGTTCCAACTCGCGGTGCCCGAACTCAACATCCTGCCTCAGATCGCGTTTGGACGGCTTCGGCCATTGCATACTAACGCGGCGATCTTCGCGTTCGCGGGCAACGCGATCTTTGCGGCGGTGTACTACTCGACCCAACGCTTGTGCAAAGCACGCATGTTCAGCGACATGCTCAGCCGCCTGCACTTCTGGGGTTGGCAGGTGATCATCGTCTCGGCCGCCTTGACGCTGCCCTTTGGTATCACCCAGGGCAAGGAGTACGCCGAACTCGAGTGGCCCATCGACCTGGCCATCGCGGTGGTATGGGTCGGCTTCTTCGGCGTGAACTTCTTCATGACGCTCGTACGCCGCCGCCAACGGCACCTTTATGTCGCCCTCTGGTTCTACATCGCGACGATCTTGACCGTTGCGGTCTTGCACGTCTTCAATAACCTGTGGATCCCCGTGGGCGTGTACGAGCTCTTCACGACCGGCAAGGTATCCAGCGTCGATGTGGCATTGAAGAGCTATCCGGTGTACGCCGGTGTGCAGGACGCCTTCATGCAGTGGTGGTATGGCCACAACGCCGTAGCGTTCTTCCTGACCACTCCGTTCCTTGGGCTGATGTACTACTTTTTGCCCAAGGCCGCGGGGCGCCCGGTGTTTAGCTACAAGCTCAGCATCGTGCATTTCTGGAGCCTGGTGTTCATCTACATCTGGGCCGGGCCGCACCACTTGCACTACACGTCTCTGCCAGAGTGGGCCAGCAGCCTCGGCATGATCTTCAGCATCATGCTGTGGATGCCTAGTTGGGGGGGTGGCCTGAATGGTTTGCTCACCCTTCGGGGGGCGTGGCAGAAGGTGACCACCGACCCGGTGCTCAAGTTCTTCGTCGTTGGCATCACCTTCTACATGATGGCCACGTTCGAGGGACCGCTGCTGAGCATCAAGACCGTGAATAGCCTGAGCCACTATACCGATTGGACGATCGCGCACGTCCATAGCGGTACACTGGGTTGGAACGGATTCATGATCTTCGGTATGGCCTACTGGCTAGCGCCCCGCATCTTCCAGACCAAGGGCTTGTACAGCGTGAAGCTCGCCAGCGCCCACTTCTGGGTAAGCACGATAGGCATCGCGCTGTACGTCCTCTCGATGTACGCGGCTGGCATCACGCAGGGCCTGATGTGGCGTGCGTTCGATTCCGATGGCGCGCTCATGTACGGTGAGTTCATCGAGACGGTCACGAACCTGGAATGGCTGTACTGGATTCGCGGCATCGGTGGCGTGCTCTATCTCACGGGCATGGTCATCGGCGTGCTCAACCTCTTCCAGACCTGGCGCATGCGACCCGACGAATATGAGGTGGTCGTTCACGAGGCCGCGCCGCTCTCGCCGCTCACCGAGAACTATGCGAAGGCAACCAGCCGCCTGAGCACCAACGTCGAGATCGGACACGCGACCGACCGCTGGCTCCAAGGCCTGTGGCATCGCAAGCTCGAAGCCAGGCCCATCCGCTTCACGATCTGGGTGCTCATCGTTGTAGCCGTGGCATCATTGTTCGAGATCATCCCCACCTTCCTGATCAGGAGCAACGTGCCGACGATTGCCAGTGTCGAGCCATACACGCCTCTGGAACTCGCTGGCCGTGACATCTACATCGCCGAGGGCTGCTACAACTGCCACTCGCAGATGATCCGGCCGATTTTCGCCGAAGTGAAGCGGTATGGTGAGTACAGCAAGCCGGGAGAGTTCATCTACGACAGGCCGTTCCAGTGGGGCAGCCGTCGTATTGGCCCGGACCTCGCTCGCGAAGGGGGCCGGCAGAGTTCGTACTGGCACTACGAGCACTTCTTGGATCCTCAGAAGTACTCGGCGGGGTCGATCATGCCAGATTACCGCCACCTGAACACGCAAGCGCTCGACTTCGAGGCCATCCAGGCTCGGGTGGGGACCATGGCAATGCTCGGCGTGCCCTATGGCGAGGCCGTGAAGAACGCACCGGAAATGGCGCGCGAGCAGGCACTCGAGATTTCCAAGCAAGTCTCGGATCAAGCCCAGAACCCGTCGCTGGACATCAGTGATCGCAAGATCGTGGCGCTCATCGCGTACATGCAGCGCCTCGGCACCGACATCAGCAAGGAGCCAGCGGTAGAAGAGGCCGCGGCCAACGAAGAAGGGGGCGAGTGATGCTCCCAGACACGATCCGCTACGTCGATCTCAGCGTGTGGCCCGAGGCGGCATTGGTGCTCTTTGTTGGTGTGTTTGTTATGGTCTCCATTCGGGCGTTACGGGGCGGGCGTTCGTTGGCACAGCAGATGGCGGTGGCCCCCCTTGACGATGGCCTTGTCGTTGGCCCACAGGAGCGCACCAATGGCTGACAAGTCCGAGAGCACACTGATCCAAGGCCATGAATACGACGGGATCATGGAGTACGACAATCCAACGCCACTGTGGTGGCACCTGATCTGGCTCGGCTCGATGATCTTCAGCGTCGTGTACTTCTTTGTATCGCTCGAGAGCCCGTGGTTCGTCCATCAAACCGATCGCCTGGAGGCCGCACAAGTCGCCGAGATCGAGCGGCTGTTTGCCGACATTGGCGACCTGGCCGCTGATGAGGCGACCATCCTGAGCCTCATGGATGATCCAGAATGGATGAGGTTTGCTCAGAGCCTGTACTCGGGCAACTGCACATCGTGCCACGGTGTGAGTGGCGGTGGGGGCATTGGTGCGAATCTCACCGATGAAGCGTACATCAATGTGAAATCGATCACCGACATCCACACGGTTATCGATAAGGGGGCCAACAACGGTGCCATGCCCGCCTGGGGCAAACGCTTGCACCCGAACGAGCTTGTCCTCCTTACTTCGTACGTCGCTTCACTCCGTGGAACCAATGCGTCAGGGAAGGGTGCCGAAGGCGAAGCCATTCCGGCCTGGCCCGACGCACCAGAATCGGGCAACTGACCAACACTTCATCCGATGAGTGCCAACACCCCACAAGCCGAGCAAGTCCTCTCGACGTTGAATGCCGATGGCTCCCGTCGCTGGCTGAAGCCTCGCCCTTCGCCCGGTCGTTGGCTGAACCGGCGACGTGTTGTCGGGTACGGGCTCATCGCCTTGTTTGTCACGCTCCCGCACGTTCGCCTGGCAGGACGCCCTCCGGTGCTCATTGACATCCTGCATCGAGAGCTCACGCTCTTCGGTGCCACTCTATACCCGACCGATACGTTGCTGCTCGCCTTGCTTCTGATCATCATCGCGCTCTCGATCTTCTTTTTTACCGCGATGTTCGGCCGTGTGTGGTGTGGCTGGGCTTGTCCGCAGACGGTATACCTGGAGCTCGTGTTTCGGCCGATCGAGCGATTCTTTGAGGAGAAGCCGGGCCGGAAGGCCCGGTTTGGTGGCGCGGGCAGCGCGATCAAGGTTGTTGTCTACATCGCGCTGGCCTTTGGTCTTGCCCACACCTTTCTGAGCTACTTCGTTGGGACAGACGCACTCCGGCAGTGGATCTTCGGATCGCCACTGGACCACCCGCTGGCCTTCATCATCATTATCGCCGTCACGGGGCTGATGCTCTTCGATTTTGGTTTTTTTCGTGAGCAATCGTGCATCGTGGCCTGCCCGTATGGTCGATTCCAGAGCGTCATGCTCGACCAGGACTCGCTCATCGTGGGCTACGACCGTAAGCGCGGCGAGCCTCGTGGGAAGAAGCGGCGCAAGGGCGGAGACGTGTCGCTGAAAGTCGTGGAAGTGAACGAGGACGCCCCCCCTTTGGGCGATTGCATCGACTGCACGATGTGTGTCCAGACTTGCCCAACGGGCATTGACATTCGTGATGGCCTGCAGATGGAGTGCGTGAGTTGCACGCAGTGCATCGACGCGTGCGATGCTGTCATGGACAAGATCGGGCGGCCCCGCGGGCTTATCCGATACGCTTCGCAGCGGTCGATGGATGGCAACGGTCGGCACTGGCTGCGGCCGCGTGTGATCGTGTACCCTGCGATTATCGCGGTCCTGGTCACGATCATGAGTATTCTCATGGTTACACGAGCGGCGGCATTGGTGACCGTCATGCGTGGTCCGGGCAGCCCCTTCACGTCGCTCGAAGACGGCATGGTTGCCAACCCCATCAAGCTCAAGATCCACGATCGCTCGCCCGAAGGGGCGGTCTACGAGATCTCACTCGTCGACCTCGAAGGCGGGCGCATCGAGGGCACGAACCCCATCACGCTGGAGCCAGGGCAGATGTTCACCGAACCCATGACGCTGATCGCGCCGGCAGCCGCGTTCAAGGCCGGGCGTTTGCCGGTGAGGATACATGTCCAAGCCGAGGGTTTTGATCGCGACGTGGAATACCTGATGTTCGGGCCGGCAACATTCACCACCGGGGAAAACTGACATGGACACGCCCGTTCAGGCAGATCCGAAGCGTGGTTCATGGCGTTGGCCCGTGGCCGTCGTGGCCATACTGTGTGTGTCGCTGGTGACCTGCACGATTACGGTTATTGCGGCGACAAGCGATCCAGGCTACGCGATCGAAGACGACTACTACCAGCGCGCGGTCGACTGGGACCAGTCACGGCAGGCACAAGCCGAGAGCGACGCCTTGGGATGGTCAGCCGAGCCCACCATTGATAGCAGTGCGAGCCGGCTTCGGTTGACCGTACGTGACGCCCAGGGGCAACCCGTCGAGGGCGCTTGGGTGCGGGCGACGGTGTTCCATCACGCCCGGCGGGGCCTCGCCGAGGATCTCAAGCTGGAGGCCGAAGGAAACGGTGTGTATTCGGCACCATTGGCGCGCCCTCGCCAGGGCGAATGGCAAGTACGCCTGCGGGTGGTTTCTGGCCGCGACACTTTCGTACAAACCTCCGACATCATCGCGACAACGGAAGATGGCCGATGATCGGTACGCTGGCTGCAGTGCTCGTGGCCAGCCTCGCGGGGAGCCCGCACTGCGCTGGCATGTGCGGCGTGTTCGTTGTGATGGCTTGTGGATTCGATCGCAAGAACCCTCGCGGGCATGTACGCTTACAACTGGCGTACCACGGCGGGCGCTTGGTGGGATACACGTCTCTCGGCATGGTTGCGGGCGTGTTGGGCGGTGCTATCGACCTGGGAGCACGAGCCGCAGGGCTCCAGCATTCGGCAGCGATACTCGCCGCTACGACCATGCTGATCGTTGGTGGCATATGGCTCTTGCGCGAGGCCGGCGTCGGCTTGCCGCGAGTACCCACGCCGCTTTGGCTTAAGAAGGTATTTCGGGCTGGAGTGCAACAGAGCGACCGCTTCGGAGCCACCGGCCGTGCTCTGACGTTGGGGTTGTTGACCGTGCTCCTGCCGTGCGGTTGGTTGTGGGCGTTCGCACTCATTGCGGCAGGCACGGCTAGCCCGGCATGGGGAGCCGCGGTGATGGCGGTGTTCTGGGTTGGCACGGTGCCGGTGCTGGCGGCCCTTGGTCTGGGGGCTGGGGCCTTGCGTTCCCGGCTTGGCCCGCGCGTGCGCACCGTCGCGGCTCTGGCGATGATCGCCATCGCGAGCATCATGGTGTTTCGGGTGTACAAGGCCGATCTCTCGCTCCTGCACAACGCCCCAACCGTCGAGCCCACCGCTCAGCGTGAGGCCCCCTGCCCATTGTGTGAACCCACAGAGTAATCAATGACCGCGATTACCGCGACATCAGCACCGCTCATCAACGAACGCAAGGCTTGTGCTCACTGCGGTCTGGCTTCGCCCGTGGGCGATCAGTTCTGCTGCTCGGGCTGCGAAACGGCATTCGAAGCCATCAGCGCGTGCGGACTCGATCAGTACTACGCCCTCAAGCGTCGGCTCGACGATACGAGCAAGCCGGTCGAACTCCCCCAGGGCGCGTACGCCGAGCTCGATGATCCAGCATTCTCGGCCCGCCACGCCCGCGCCCTTCCGGGTGGGCTCATGTCCGTCGAGCTCTACGTCAGGGGCGTCCACTGTGCCGCATGCCTCTGGTTGATCGAACGGCTGCCGACGGTCGTGCCCGGCTTACACAGTGTCGAGCTCGACCTCGCCAGGCGTACTGCCCAGGTTGTGTGGAGCCCGGCCGAGACGAGTCTGTCGCGGGTCGCGCAGCATTTCGCTCGATTTGGCTATCCGCCGCATCCCGTCGAGCCTTCGGCAGCACGCGATGCTCGCCGGATGGAAGACCGGGCCTATCTCATCCGCATCGGCGTGGCCGCGGCGTGTGCGGGCAACGTCATGCTCCTTGCCTTCGCGCTGTATAGCGGTCACTTCGACACCATCGCCGAACCGTATCGCTCGTCCTTTCGGTGGCTGAGCGCCGCTATCGGGTTGCTCGCCTTGCTCTGGCCCGGACGCGTATTCGTCCAGGGTGCGATCATGTCCATCCGCACGCGGACGTGGCACCTCGACACACCCATCGCCATCGCGCTGGTGGCGGGTTCGATCGCCGGGCTCGCGGCAGTTGCCCTCAACCGTGGCGAGATATACTTCGACAGCATCACGATGCTCATCTTCCTGCTGCTCATTGGCAGATGGCTCCAGATGCGCCAGCAGCGCCGGGCAAGCGACGCCATCGAACTACTCTTCAGCGTCACCCCGCAGCGCGTCATGCTGGTCAAAGACGGCATCGCGACCGAAGCCGCGATCGACGCGGTCAACGTGGGCGATCTGGTGGAAGTGGCCCCCCAGCAATGCGTGCCCGTGGACGGCGTGATTGAGTCGGGCTCCACGCTCATCGACAGCGCCGTGCTCACCGGCGAGAGCCGTCCCGAACCTATGCGTGTGGGCAACGAGGTGGCCGCCGGCGCGGTGAACATGTCGAGCACAATTCGTGTACGCGTGGCCGCGTGCGGGCGTCACACCCGCGTCGGCAGGCTCATGGCAGACATCGAGCGTCTCAGCCGCTCGCGTACGCCGGTCATCGGCAGCGCCGACCGCCTTGCTATGCCGTTTGTGGTAGGCGTGATCGGGCTCGCTTTGGTGTGCTTCTTTGTGCGTTTGCCAGTGGGCTTCGACGCCGCGATCCAGTCGACGGTGGCCATGCTGATCGTGTGCTGCCCGTGCGCCGTCGCGCTGGCCACGCCGCTCGCCACGTCGATGGCAATCGGCCGCCTGGCCTCACGCGACACGCTGGTCAAGGGCGGTGATACGTTCGAGGCATTGGCCGGTACCCCCACGCTCGTGCTTGACAAGACCGGCACGCTCACCGAAGGCGTGTACACTGTGTGCGATTGGGTGGGTAACGATCAACTCAAGCCTGTTGTCGCCGCCATGGAGATGGGCGCCCAGCACCCCATCGCTCGTGCGCTGGCCTCGTGGCACGATACACCAACTCAGGTAACCAACATCGAGCATCGCACGGGCCTGGGTGTCATTGCCGAGAACCAGGGCTGCCGCATCGCGAGCGGGTCTTCGGTGCTCATGGGTATGCTCGGGATCGAAACGCCTGCCTGGGCTCTCGAATTCGCCGAAGACTCACGAACGCAAGGCTATTCGGTCGTCTTCATCGGCGTCAATGATCGCGTCGAAGCCGTCGCTTCGCTGGGCGATAAGCTCCGGCAAGATACGCGCTCCTCGGTTGATGCCCTGCGCGCTCTGGGTTGGACGCCCCAAGTACTCTCGGGTGACGACCCGCGCACTGTGCAAGCCGTCGCGCGAGCCGTGGGAATTGGTCAGGCCGCTGGCAATGCCCTTCCCGAAACCAAGCGAGACCGAGTGAGCGAACTGAAACGCACCGGCCCGGTGGTCATGGTGGGCGATGGCGTCAACGACGCGGCAGCGCTTGCAAGTGCAACCGTTGGGGTGGCGGTGAACGGGGGTACCGAGGCATCGATGGCCGCCGCGAACGTGTATCTGGGGCGGCCGGGCCTGGCACCCCTGGTGGATCTGGCCCATACGAGTCGCGGCGTGATCAGGCGCATCCGGCTCTGCCTCGGTTTGGCCGTCAGTTACAATCTCGTCGCCGCTGGGCTCACGCTTGCGGGTTTGATGTCACCAATCCTCGCAGCCATCGTAATGCCCCTGAGTTCACTAACGGTGTTGGCCATTGCCATTGGTGCGGGGCAAGGTCCACAGGAAGGTGAGAGTCAACAATGAGCGTATTGTTCATCGTGCTGCCGATTGCACTCGCGCTCGCCGGGGCAGCGGTATGTGGTTTCGTTTGGATGGTCCGTTCGGGCCAGTGCGACGACCTCGACACGCCCGCAACCCGGGTTCTGATTGATGAAGATTGATAGCCGAGTTTTCGGTAGCTCGGGCTCGTTAGACAGACAGCCGAGCAGTTCCTCGGCAGCTAGGCGATGCTACCCGCCTTGGCACCGATCACTGGAGCCTGCATGCTGGTTCGTACGTCATCGTTCGTTGCGGCCTAACGGATCACACCCGCACCGGCCTCTTGGCCGCCTGATTGCCACAGGCAAACCAGGCTCGGGTGTCCCGGGCATCGAGGGCACCGCCACCGTTCCGATCGGGCGCGTTCGGTGTCTCACGCACGAGCCAGGCCCTTCACGGGGGAGGTCAGCCAGCCCACCACGGCCCTCTGCGCCGGGCTCAGTGCGTCAGGTCGAGCGCCACCCCGCGCCCGCTCGTGCGTTTCTCTCGGGGAATCGTGGGGGGGTTCGAGTCCCCGCCCGCCTATTAGATCGGAATGCGAAGCGTTGCAACCCTCGGCGTCGTGCGGCAGAAAGTCCGCGATTCCAAGGGTTTGCGGCGTGCGCTTCGAGTTGGTGCCGGATTCTACTGCGATGCTTTGCGCCGCTTTTGAACCCACCCGTGCCCTCCAAGTCCGGCGGCCTCAAGGTGCTGCATCAGGCGGCCGAGGATGACGAGTGTGCCAGCACACGTCTGGATACGGCTTAGACGAAAGTCGATACCAATCGCCATCCAACAAGCCGAAGTCGTGGCCGTTCGGGCTCTCGGAGGTTCGTCGCACGGCCCAAGCATCGAGGTCGGCGAATTCGGTAGCGACGGGTCGGGCGAGGAAGCAGAGCTGGGAGAGAGTCGACGAGTCCCGCGCCATTTCGCAACAGTCCCGCAGAGGCTCAATCGCCACCCGCTGCCGATCTTCCGTGATGGTGGTCAGTCCAAGCTCCTGGGATCAGCCAGGCGGGTGTCGGGAGCTTGGAACACCAACGCCCGGCCCGGCCGTTCACGGTCGAGATGGCCATCCCGATCCGCTACCCGGCTCAAATTAGCAAACATTGATCATGGCCTTGGCAACCCATGCCGGGAGATCATCTTGCAGCAGAGCCGTACGGACGGTTTTTGTCAGGATTAAGTGTGGGATGCCGCACGGCTCCGTTATCCAGGCTCTCGGCAATGCATCCACGAGTTGCTCGGGAGATACGCCGCCGATGGGGCTCTAGGGATCATCGACCTGCTCGACAGGCAATGGCAGTGTCCTCCTGATCGGCCGACGCTGCCGGCCCTACCCACCCGCTCTCAATACTGGGCTGCTCGAGCGATCCGTATTTGACCCCATGCTCGCCCGGGAAGATCAGCACTGGGCTCTGGATGTGGCCCCGTGTCGCTGCGCGGTGGCGATCGGCAAAGCGAGCGAAGCCCGAGCTCACCGGTAGCATGGCAAGTACTCTACCAGATTCAGCCCTGGATGTGCAAACTGCATGGGGGGCAAGGTGGGGTGGTCGCCGATACTGTGTCGATGGTGCGCTACGCGATAGGCTGCATGACCGGGACGAGCCTCGACGGGCTGGACGCCGTCCTCGTGGAGGCGGAGGGAACGGGCTTGGACCTGCGCGTGCGCGCGGTCGGGCACGAGGGGGCGGGGCTCGGTGATCTCGCAGACGGGCTCCGCGCGGCAGCAAGCGGCACGCCGATGAGCGCCGGGGAGTTCTCGCGCCTCGCGCTGGAACTCGGGGAACTGCACGCCCGGGTGGTCGGGGACATGGTCGATACCGCCGGCATCGTGCCTGCGGTGTGCGTGCTTCCGGGCCAGACGGTCGTTCACGCCCCCCCCGTCTCGATGCAGCTCATCAACCCATGGCCCGCCGCGCAGCGGCTGGGCTGCCCGGTGCTCCACGACCTGCGCGGTGCCGACCTCGCGGCGGGCGGTCAGGGCGCCCCGATCACCCCGATCGCGGACTGGGTGCTGTTCCGGTCCGAAGAGGAGGACCGCGCGATCGTGAACCTCGGCGGGTTCTGCAATGTCACGACGCTGCCGGCCGGCTCTGGGCCCGAGGACGTGCGAGGGTTCGACGTGTGCACCTGCAACCAGGTCCTCGACGCCTGCGCCAGACGGGCGCTGGGCGAGGCGTACGACGAGGACGGGCGAGCGGCCCTGGCCGGCACGCCCGACGACGACGCGGCGGGCTCGCTCCTCGACATCCTCCGTGCGCAGTCATTAGGAACTCGCTCGCTCGGCACGGGTGACGAGTGCGGGGCGTGGGTGGACCGGTACGCCTCGCTCGATGGGAATAACCTGATGGCCAGTGCCGCCCGTGCGGTTGGCACCGTGATCGGAGAGCGGGTGCGGGGCTCGGGCGCAGCGGTGCTTGCGGGTGGTGGTGTTCGGAACCCGGCGCTCGTGCACTCGATCGAGGATATCGCGGGCCCCAGCCGGACCACTGAAGCGTTCGGTGTCGGTGCGCAGGACCGCGAGGCGACGTGTGTCGCGGTGCTTGGCCTGCTCGCGCTCGATGGCGTCATGTACACGCAAGGGCCTATCACAGGGCGGAAGGATCGACTGATGACCGAAGGGGCGTGGATTGGGGTGCGCCCGTGAAGTCGCCGCCGGACCGTTCGGGCGTGCCTACCGAGGGCGTCCACCCGCGCAGCGTGGGTCTGGATGCGCTGCCGACCGCGGAATTGCTGGCGCTGATGTCGGCAGAGGACGAGCGGGCTGCACGCGCGGTGAGCGCCGAGACAGAGCGCATCGCGGCGCTGGTGGAGGATGTCGTACC
Organism: Phycisphaera sp.; assembly: GCA_025916675.1. NCBI lineage: Bacteria > Pseudomonadati > Planctomycetota > Phycisphaerae > Phycisphaerales > Phycisphaeraceae > Phycisphaera > Phycisphaera sp. Next base: position 2,892,784 of record CP098402.1, on the reverse strand, counting down.
GAGGTTCCGAGCGGGCGGTCGCCTCATCTATGTCGGCGCCGGGACGTCGGGGCGCCTGGGCGTGCTCGATGCCTCGGAGTGCCCGCCCACGTTCCTCGTGGACCCATCGCGCGTCATCGGGATCATCGCTGGTGGCGATGCCGCATTACGCCGGTCGAGCGAGTCGCTCGAGGACGATCCGCAGGGCGCCGGCGCGGAGCTGGAGCGGCTCGGTGTGGGCCGGCTCGACACGGTCATCGGGCTGACCGCGGGCGGGACTACGCCCTACCCGCTAGGAGCGATTGACATAGCACACTCGCGCGGTGCGCTGACGGCGCTGGTGACGTGCGGCAGCCTGCCCGAGAGCCTCGATGCGGACCACGTGATCCGCCTCGAGACGGGGCCCGAAGTGCTGGCGGGGTCGACGCGCCTGAAGGCGGGGACCGCAACGAAGCTCGTGCTCAACATGATCTCGACCGCCCTGATGGTGCGCCTGGGCAAGGTGCACGACGGGCTGATGGTCGACGTGAGCGCTACGAATGACAAGCTGCACGACCGGGCGGCGCGGATCGTGGTACGCTTGGTCGGCGGGTCGCGCGAGGACGCCCTCGCGCTGCTCGACGAGGCGGGCGGTCGCGTGAAGACCGCGGTGGTCATGCGCTCGCTGCTTGTATCACGAGGCGAGGCGGAGGCGCTGCTCGAGGTATCGGATGGGGCGCTGCGTGGCGCGTTGGAACGGGGGGCGTCGTGCTAACAGTGCTCGACGGCGTGGTCTTCGCGGCGTACGCCCTCGCGGTGCTGGTGATCGGCTGGCTCGCGGCACGACGGGTGCGGAGCGCGGAGGCGCTGTACACGGGCGAGCGGCGCGTGCCGGCGTGGGCGATCGCGGTCTCGGTCGTCGCGACGTCGGTCTCGGGTGCAACGTTCATTGGAGGACCACAGGAGTCATACACGTCGAACCTGACGTATCTGTCGGCGTCGATCGCGTCGGTGCTCGGTGCGGTGCTGGTCGCGTGGCTGCTCCTGCCGAAGTTCTATGCGGCCCGTGCGACGACGGTGTACGAGCCGATCGGCGCACGACACGGGGTGTTCGCGCAGAAGTCCTGTGCCGCGGCGTTCCTGCTCGGCCGCCTGCTCGCGAGCGGTTCGCGGCTCTACATTGCTGCGGTGCCGTGCAGCCTCATCGTGTTCGGCGACCTCGCGATCGATCACCTGCTGGTGTGCGTGGCGGCGATGGGCACGCTGGCGATGATCTACACGTCGTGGGGCGGGATCAGGGCGGTGATCTGGACGGACGCGCTGCAGGCCCTGGTGATGGTGGTCGCGGTGGTCGCGAGCATCTGGGTGCTGGTGGGGCAGATCGGCATCGCGCCGAGCGACTTGCCTGGCGCGATCGCCCACGCCGACCCAACGGGCGACAAGCTCGTGCTGATCGACCTGTCGTGGGACCTCGGCTCACCCTACACGCTCTGGGCGGTGCTGCTGGGGCTGACACTCTTCAACGCCGCGGCGTTCGGGACGGACCAGGACCTCGCGCAGCGCCTCCTGACCTCGCGGAGCGCTCCGCGGGCGGCGTGGTCGCTGATCGCGTCGAGTCTGCTGGGGACACTCGTCGTCGGGCTGTTCCTGTGCGTGGGGCTTCTGCTCTTCGTACGAGACGCCTCGGGCGGCGGGGTGGTCGAGGGCGACACGCGCGGGGTGTACCTCGCCTTCATCCTCGACGATCTCCCGACGGGCCTACGCGGCCTGCTGATCGCTGGTCTGTTCGCCGCCGCGATGAGCAGCACAGACTCGGCGCTCAACGCCATGTCGAGCTCCGTGGTCGTGGACCTCGGCTTCGGTAAGAAGGACGCCGGCGCTCGCACCGCCCGGATCGTGAACGCACTCTGCGGCTCGGCGTTGATCGCGATGGCGTGTGTGTTTGTGTTGGCGGAGGGCGGGAAGGACGAGGGGTTGATCCCCTTCGCGCTGGGCGTGATGATCTACGCCTACGCGGGGCTGCTGGGGGTCTTCGTGTCGACGCTGCTGCTCGGACGCGGGAGCGCGCTGTCGATCCTGTGCGCGCTGGTGTTCGGCGCGGGCTACGTCGCGGCGCTGCAGTTCATGGTCGAACCGGCGCCCTCATTGGGGTGGCGCATGCTCGGCGGCTTTCTCATGAGCCTCGCTGTCTGCTCGCTTGCCAAGGGGCCAAAGCAGTGAGCGCCGCGCTGCGCGAGCTTGGGGCGATGACCATGCTCGGCATCCGCGGCGCGACGCCGGGCGACCCGGGGCTGGAAGAAGACCTCGATGCCTGTGCTCATGCGGGGGTGCGGATGGTGATTCTGTTCGATCGCGACGTGGCCACCGGTGGGGAACGGAACGTGCGATCGCCCGGGCAGGTCCGGGTGCTGACGGATCACGTGCGCTCGCGCCTTGGCGACGACGCTCTGGTCGCGATCGACCAAGAGGGCTGGCGCGTGCAGCGCCTCTCCCGTGCGCACGGCTTCGCGGGCTGGCCCTCGGCGCATGAGTTCGCGTTGCTGACGGAGCAGGAGCAGTTGGCACAATCGCGTTCGATGGCGGTCGCACTGCGCGACGCCGGCATCGCCCTGAACTTCGCGCCGTGTGTTGACGTGAACATTAATCCTGCGTCGCCGGTGATTGGGGCACTGGAGCGGTCGTTCTCGGGTGAGCCGGGGGAGGTCGCGGCGTGTGCCGAGCGCGTGGTGCGGGCGCATCGGGAGGCGGGGGTCGCCTGTGTGCTCAAGCACTTCCCCGGTCATGGGTCGGCGACGGTCGACTCGCACCACGACCTCGTTGACATCTCCCGAACTTGGAAGCGTGATCGCGAGCTGGCGCCGTACCGCTTGCTGATGGGCAAGCGTGTTGGCGTGATGACGGGGCACCTATTGCTGGCCGCGTTCGATGCGGACCGTCCGGCATCGCTGTCGCGCGCGGTGACGACAGGGCTACTCCGTGACGAGCTCGGTTTTGCTGGCCCTGTGTTCACCGATGCGCTCGACATGGAGGGCGTGCGGGCACGCTGGTCGCTCGAGGAGACGATCTGCCTGGGCGCAGAGGCCGGCGCGGACGTGCTCGTGCACGCCTGCAACTCGGCCCGGAGCGAATTTGCGCCGGACGTCGTCCGATCGATGGAAAAGGCCTCCTCGGAGATCGAAGGGCTCACGGCCCGGGCGGCGCTGTCGCACGAACGGGTACGGTTACTGGCTTAGCCCTGGCGGCAGATCCACGAGCACCTGGCTACGTTCAACATCGCTCTGGCCGAAGCCGCCTGGAGATGGCCGACCCGCCCTCCGGGTCCCCGCTCGCCCATTCCCAAGTACACCGCAATCGTGCGATTTCCATTGATCGGGTGGCCGATTTGTGGTAGATTGTGTGTATGGACGCCCCGATCTAGCGGGGTATGGCAAAGGTCAGGAGGTTCGATATGGTTGCGATGGGGCGTTGTCGGGGTAGTGTTGTGGTGCTGGTTGGTGCGTGCGGAGCCACGATGGCCCAGGCACCCGATCCGCTGCCGTCGTCGACGGTGCTCGAATTGTCGACCTTCGCAACGATCTCGACGATCGATCGTTCGGGGGCCATCGACCTGGACGCGCCCCGCGACGGCTCGGGCCGCGTGTTCGTGAGCACGAACGAGGGCAAGGTGTTCATCTTCTCGGCGGCGGGCGATCCGCTGGGCGTGTTCCTCGATCTGGCCGCACCGGGCGTGCTCCCCGACTTCCGGCAGATCTTCCGACTGTCGACCAATGGGCTTTCCTACAGCGCATTTCACCCCGACTACGCCGTGCCGGGCACAGCGGGAGAGGGCAAGTTCTATACCACTTCGATGAGCGTGAGGCCAGGCTCGCGCGCGCCCGATTACAGTGGCGCGGCGCTCCCCAGCCGGCCGGGCGACAGCCGGGCGCAGTACGCCATCACCGAATGGACGGTCGACGCGAGCGACCCGAACCGCATCGACACCACGTCGCGGCGTGAGGTCATCCGCTTCGAGTTCAGCGGCCGAGTGGTCGACTCGCACAGCGTCGGCCAGCTCATGTTCGATCCGTACGCCGAGCCTGGCGACGCGAACTATGGGCTGCTGCACATCCCGTTGGGTGACATGAACAACGGCTCTGGCAATCCCGGCTGGCAGCACGTGCAAGACCGCGACAACCCCTTCGGCAAGATCTTGCGCATCGATCCGCTGCAGAACGGTACGGATCGGTATTCGGTACCCGCGAGCAATTTCTACGCCGATGGTGGGCCGTTGCTCGACGATGACGGCAACACCGAGGAGATCTTCGCCTGGGGCATGCGAAACCCGCAGAACATGTGCTTCGCGCGCGACGCGTTGGGGAACGGGCGGCTGCTTGTTTTCGACATCGGCGACGAGAAGTTCGAAGAGATCAATATCGTCGACAACGGCGACAACCACGGCTGGACGCGATACGACGGGCCCGACGATGGCAATCTGGGCACGGTACTCCGCCTGCCCTCGGGCTCGACGCTCGAGTTCCCCGCCGCGGTGTACGACCACGAGATCCCAAACACGCCCGGTGCGACGCCGACGGCCGAGAACACCGCCATCGTCGGCGGGTTCCCGGTGATCGATCCGAGCGATCCGGGGTTTGGCGAGCAGGTGCTGTTCAGCGACCTCGCGCGCGGGGCCTTCTTCCACGCCGACCTGGGCGAGTTGTTCGCGGCCGACGCGGGCGATACGCAGGCCGATGTGTTCGTGATGAACGTGAGCGTGGACGGCAGCACGCCTGGTGGGATCAACGACATTTTGGGCCTCGATCGCGTGGACCCTCGCTTCGGTTCAGATGAATCGGGCCGAGTGTTCGTGGTCAGCCGTCAGGTCGACACGGTGTGGGTGGCCGACCTGGTGATCGACGAAGCCGAGCTTTGCGTGGCCAACTGCGACGGCGATGGTTCGCTCACACTCTTCGACTTCCTGTGCTTCCAAAACGCCTTCGACGCGGGCGACCCGAGGGCCGACTGCGATGGTGATGGGTCGCTCACGCTCTTCGACTTTCTGTGCTTCCAGAACGCGTTCGATGCGGGGTGCGGTTGAGGCTCAGTCCTCCGCTTCGGGCGCTACGGCGAAGATCTGCAACTTATGCCCCTGGGGCAACAACCCCAATTCCTTGCAGATGCGATCGCGGATGGCCGCGAGTTCGGGCACGTCGATGGTGACGACCTCGCGCGTGTCGAGGCGCACGAGCGTGTCGCTTGGGCTCTCGCCATAGGCGAGCTGGTACTGGGCCTGGTCGCCCTCGGTCAGCACGCGCTGGATGATGCCCGCCTCTTGCAGCAGGTGGATGGTGCGGTACACCGTCGCCTTGCTCACGCGATGCTGCCGCTCGCGCAGCTCGTCGATCACCTGCTCGGCCTCGAAGATGCGGTCGAGCTGGATGATCGCGTCGAGCACCTGGGCCCGCTCGGGCGTGTACTTCTGCCCCTCGGCCTTGAGCTGACGCCGGAACACGGCGCACAGGGGCTCGGTGATGCGCAGGGCGGGGGTCGAGTTGGTGTTGGGAGACAGTTCGGCCATCGGTACATGGTAGGTGAGATGCGTCAGCCCAGCCGTACCTCGATCGCCGCCGGCTCGAATCGCCCGATCGTCTGGCGCAGCGCTGCACCCCGCCAGTGTAGTGCCAACGAGCCGTTTGCGGGCACATACACGCTTGTATACAGCGTGCCCGAGCCCTTGGCGTAGCTTGCGCGATAGAGCGGGGGCTCCAGGAACCTCTGGGTGAGTGTGCCGAGCGTCTGGCCCTCGTCGCCGAGCAGGTCGCGGGCCCGGTTCAGCCGCTCAACCGTCTTGCACGAGATGGCGTACTGCGGCCACTCGACCTTGCCCTGGTGGTTGGTGCTCGCCGTTGCGTGGTCGATGCGGCTGGAGCGGTCCGGCGCGGCGTACACCGTCGCGTGGTCGCCGTTCTTATCCAGGCACACGAACGTGTAGGTCATCGAGCATGGCACGCGGGCGATGGCCCTGGCCGCCTCGCTCGCGGTGGTGCAGGTCTGGAGCGCATACCGCACCAGCAGCGGAGCGGCGAACCCATCGCCCGACACATTGCGCCCGCCGAAGGCCAGCGCGACGCACAGGCCGTGCTCGTTCACGCCGTCGAGCGCGCCCCAGATGCAATCGGTCATGCACACCGTTGAGACGTCATCCCAGTTGGCGTGCAGCACGATGCCATCGGACAGGTGCGGCGCGTGGTCGTAGTTGCGCACCAGGGCGGGCCCGCCCTCGCCCAGCCACACGGCTTGTGTGCAGCCGCGCACCAGCGGCGGTGGCTTGTACAGCGCGAGGAAGCGGGCGATATCGGCCTTGTCGCCAAAGCGCGCGAGCAGCGCCGCGTACGTCGGCAGCAATTCTGGCACGTGCTGAGCCAGTGCTTCTCGCGCCGCCTTGGCGCTCATGCGGCCCTTGCTCTTTGCGATCCACTTCTGGTACGCGGGCCAATAAGCCGCGAACGCTTCATCTAGCTCGAATCCGTCACGCATGACGCGGAAGAGCATGGTCGGGCTGGTCGTGGCGCCCGGGCTCACAGCAGCTTGAAGCCGGTCAATTCGGGCTGGCCCGCCCCGTCGCTCTCGCCCGCGTAGAACCTGCGGATGCCCTTGATCCACTGCTTCGCCCGCGGCGTCAGCTGGAAGTCGTCATCCATGAACCGGCCCGGGCTGACCAGGATGCCCAGGTCGGCGCCCTCGTACCGGTAGTCACCCGGGGCCGCGATGCGCAGGAAGAACGCCCGGTTCTCGAACTGCACCGTGCGGCGGTGCGTCTGCATGCGCACGTAGTGCATGCCTCCCTTGCCGTCTAATTCATAGATGCCGCTCGGCGGCGCGTGGGTGATGCGGTCGACCGTGTCGTCGGTGTGCTTGATGACCAGTTGCGACCAGCTATCGATATTCTGCGGGTCGGCCCAACGCTCGTTCAACTCGTCGACGTCGAGCTCGTACTTCACGCCCATCCACTCGAGCAGGTGGAACAGGAACAGCGGCGCGTCGGCGTGGGCGAAGGCGGCTAGGTTGGTCATGCTGCTCGCGCCGGTGATGCGCGGGTTGCACTCGCCCAGGTACACCTTTCCGGTGTCCAGGTCGGTCAGGTAGTCGATCTCGAAGTAGCCCAGGTAGCCCATCTCGCGGAGCTGGTCGCCGAAGGCCATCGCGGCCCGGCGGGCGTTCCTGCGGATGCGCTTATCGAACGCATCGTCGAACACCTCGTTGCCGCACCACCCGCCGCGATAGGGCGTCAGCTCCTTGAAGCCCACCAACTCGGTCATCAGCGGGCCCACGATCGTGCCGTGCCGGGTGACGCACGCTTCGAGCGCGCTGCCGCGGCAGCGGATACGCTTCATCACCTTGACCTCGGGGGCGCTGGTGATGTCGGCCTCGTGCTTGGCGAAGTCGCCTTCATTCTTCACGAAGAAGGTCGTGTGCCCCGAGTCGCCGTAGGCGGTCTGGATCACCACGTCGTCGCCGAGATTCTTGGTCTTCTTGCGCAGGTCCTCGTAGTCCTTCACGCTCACCAGCTTATTGGGCACGCTGTACACGCGGGCCTTGTTGCCGATGCGGGTGGTCTCCATCTTGTCATCGACCACGCTGCGCAGCGACGCGGGCGGGAAGCAGACCTCAAGGCCCAGCTCCTTGCAGAGCTTCTCGGTGGTCTCGTCGAACATCAGGAACACGGCCTTGCCGTTGGTCTTCAGGCCCTTGCCACGGCTCTTGATGAGTTCCTTGACGGCCGGGTGGCGCAGCAGGTAGTTGTTGATGTCCTCGATGCTCTCGAACGGCTCGTGCGGCCGCTCGGGCGGCACGAACACGTTGGGGTGCTGCCCGTCGAAGCAGTCGATGTAATTGATGTACGTGAAGTTGCGGACCCACTCGTCGATGCCCAGCAGGTTGAAGTTCGTCGCGCTGATGAAGTAGATGGGCTCGGTGTTGCGGTGGAAGAACCGTCGGATCTCCGAGATGCCGTACAGCGTGCCCTTGCGTTTACGCTTGCCGACGTCGCTGGTGAGCGATTTGGCTTTCGTGAGGTTGGTTGGCTTGGTGGTGACGGTGGTCATGCTGCCCCCTGAGCGGTGGAAGAACGTGGCTTAGGTCCGAAGCGCGTGCTCCTCGAAGACGCGAAGGCCGTACGTGGAGTGATAGCCGTGGATCTCCTTGACGTCCAGCGCCAGCAGGTACGCGATGATCTCGGCGCTGAACACCTGCCCGGGCACCAGGATCGGGAACCCCGGCGGGTACGGCGTCACGAACGCCGCCGACACAAACTCGCGGCCGTCCTTGATCTGCTTGAGCAGGTCGCCGCCGAGTTTTACCCATTCGGTGTTGTCCTGGTCGTACGCCAGGAAGAACGCCCGCCGCAGGTCGCCCTCGGGCGTCGAGGCGTCGCCGTCGCGGAAAGCCTGGTGGAAATGGCTGAAGTTGGGTAGCGGTGGGCCCTCGAGCAGCGAGTCGACCTTTTGTGTGTGCAGGTTCAGCCCCGCGGCGCTCTCGGTGCTGAGGTTGTCCTCGACGCGGCGTGAGATGTCGGCCAGCGTCTCGATGAGGTATGCCACGTCGCCCCGCGTGGTGCCGATGTTGGGCATGAACAACGCGGTATTGCGCGAGGTCTTGTTGATCTGGATGTCGTAGCGGTCCATCAGCAGGTGGCGGATGGTGTCGCCGTCGATACCCGTGGTGCCCACCTCGAGCGTCACGCGGGTGGGGTCGAGCGTGAACTCGTCCTCGCGCCATGCGGCGTCCATCTTGCCCCAGCCCTGCTCGGGGTGGTAGTAGAACTCAAGCCCGCTGGGCCGGTGCCCACTGGGGATCATGTCGGCCGGCCGCAGCACGCGGAAGAACCGCGAGATGTCGGGGTGCTCGTTCACGCGCTTGCGCAGCGTCATGGCCAGGTCGATGGTCTTCTCGACCAGCTCGAAGCCCTCAAGCTCGACCTGCCGCCGCCCGGCGTCGAGCGAGGCGATGATCTGGTAATTGGGCGAGGTCGAGGTGTGCGTCATGAACGCCTCGTTGAACGCAGTGCTGGCCTGCTGCTCGAAGTCCTCGTCGTATACGTGGATCATCGAGCCCTGCCGCAGGCTCGTGAGCGTCTTGTGCGTTGACTGGGTGGCGTACACACGCACCCGGACCTCGGTGGGGTCGGCCATCGGCTCGTCGCCCTCGGCGCGATTCGCGTAGGCGATGCGATACTCGGAGCTGCGGTACAGCTTGCGGAGCGTGCTGGCCGCGTCCATCGCCGTCCGGCGGCGCAGCGTGGGGCTGAAGCGGGCGTAGGCGAACCACGCCTCGTCCCACAGAAAGATCATGTCGGGCTTGATCGCCAGGATGCGCTTCATGATGCGCACCGGGTCGTACGTCAGGCCGTCGAACGTGCAGTTGGTCAGCACCAGCATGCGCACGCGGTCGAGCTTGCCCGCGTCCTTGAGCGCGAGCAGTTGCTTCTCGATCTCTTCGAGTTGCACCGCGCCGTACATCGTGTACTTCTGGAGCGGGTACGAGTCGAGGTACACCGGGTGGGCCCCGGCCAGCACGAAGGCGTAGTGGTGGCTCTTGTGGCAGTCCCGATCGACCAGCACGATGTCGCCCGGACGGATGAGCGCCTGCTGCACGATCTTGTTGGCCGTCGAGGTGCCGTTGGTGACGAAGAACGTCTGGCGAGCGCCGAAGGCACGGGCCGCCGCTTCCTGGGCCTTGCGGATGGGCCCGCGCGGCTGCAGCAGCGAGTCGAGCCCGCCGCTGGTCGCGCTGGTCTCGGCCATAAACAAGTTGTCGCCGTAGAACTCGTGGAAGTCACGAGCCCAGTGGCTGGTGGTCATGCTCTTGCCGCGCGCGATCGGCAGCGCGTGGAACACGCCCGTGGGCTTGGCCGCATACTTGCGCAGCGCGTCGAAGAACGGCGTCTCGTACCGCTCGCGAACACCCCGCAGGATGCTCAGGTGCTGCTCCATGTACTGCTCGAGCCGGTAGAACGTGCGGCGGAAGGCGTTGCCCACGTTGCCGGCCACCGAGTCGAGCGGTGTGTCGGTGACGAGATACAGATCAAGCTCGGGCCGCAGCTTCTTGAGCACCTTGGCCAGGTGCAGGCTCCGATCGAGCCCGTAGCTGTTGGGCATGTTCTCGGCCGAGAGCGCGTTGAGGTACCGCCGCAGGGCGGGGTGGCTGTTCTCGGTGTTGAAGGCGAAGTTGTATCGCAGGAACACGGCCTGGATGGTCGGGTTGAACAACGCCGCGATCACCGCGTCCTGCGCGCTGGGCACCGTAAGCACGTCGTAGACGAACTCGTCGCCCTCGCGCCGGCACTCGGCCAGGCCCTCACGCAACGAATCGTGGTCGTACGCGTCGGCCCCATCGACGAACAGCACCTCGAAGTACGGTCGACCGCGGACTTGCGATCTCGGATCGATCTCCTGCCCGTTCTTGCGCGGGTCGCGTCCGGGCTCGTCGAACACCGCGCCGCCGCGTTCGCGGTACGCGTCGCCGATGAGCAGGCGGCTGATGCTCGAGACCCGATCGGCCAACTCGCCCGTCGCGCCCGCGGCGCACAGGCGGGTGAGTTCGTCCATCCGGGCCGGCCCGGGGAACGCCCAGTAGGGCTCCAGGCTGGCCAGCACGTCGAGGCTCTCGGCCACCTGCGCACGGGGCTCGCTGGCGTCCTGGCCCGACCGTGTCAACTCGCGCAGCCAGTTGGTGCGCACCTGCAGCTCGTTCCAGGTGTCCATGCGCAATTGGAAGGCGCTGTACTGGCGCCCCCGCTGGCGCTGGGGGCGGGTGTCGACCGACTCGGCCTGCGTCATGGCGTGGATCCCGGCACGGGCGGCTGCGTCAACGTATCGGGCGCGGCCGGAGGCGCAGGCGTGGCCGGCTGGCTCGGCAGCGGGGGCATGGGCTCGGGCTGGTGCTCGCCAAACGCGATGCCGGCCCGGCTGCCCCGCGCCATCTTTTCGAGCGTGCCCAGCGTGTTGAGGTATTCGGCGGTCGGGCTGCCCCGCTGGTACACCTCGAAGTCGACGGCCCGATCGCGGAAGCTCTTGAGCGGCTGGCCGAGCCCCTTGAGCCCGACCTCACGCGATCGCCGAACGCGGTCAAGGTCGATCTCGATGGGCAGCAGTTCCTCGTTGCTGCCGGCTTGGTACAGCACGTCGCCAGTGGGTGCCACGAACAGCGAGCGGCCGTTGCCGCCGTCGCCGATGCCGTTGATGTCGACTACGAAGCACTGGTTCATCGCCGCCGTCGCGCGCACGATCGACAACTCCACGTCGCGGTCCATCGTGGGCGTCAGCGTGGGGTGCAGGATGACCTCGGCGCCCATCGCCGCCAGCGTGCGCGTGGTCTCGGGGAACCACATGTCGTAGCAGATGCTCACGCCGAAGCGGCCGACCTCGGGCACGTCGAACACGCAGAACTCGGTGCCCCACTCCACACCTGTCTCGTAGGGCATGAAGGGGAACATCTTGCGATACCGCGCGATGACCTCGCCCGCGGGGTTGATCACCGGTGTGGTGTTGTAGATGCCCGTGTCGGTCTTCTCGTAGAGCGAACCCGGCAGCAGCCAGATGCCGTGGCGGGCGGCCAGCTTCTGGTAGTGCTGCTCGACGTCGCCTGGCAATGGCGTGGCGTGGCCCGTCCACCCGCCGAAGGTGGCCAGCTCGCTCACGATGACCATCTGCACCCACGGGTACAGGTGCATGACCATCTCGATGCGGTCGGAGATGTGGTCGAGGTTCGAGCGACGGCCCGAGACGTTCAATTGCAGGCCAGCGATGGCATAGGGGCGCATAAGTTCGTTCGCCTTTCGTACAAAGCACCATAGGGGCCGAAGTTACGAGGGTCAGGGATACGGGGAATCACGCGCGGCCGGGGCCTATTTCGATCCCGAGCCGTTCGCGTGCTGTTCGATGCTCTTGCACAAGATGTCGAGCCCGCGGTCCAGTTGCTCGTCGGTGATCACCAGCGGCGTCAGTACTCGGATGCAGTTGCCCGCCACGCCCGCGGCGATGACCAGCAGGCCCTTGCTCCGGCAGTCGTCGATGACCGCCTTGACCATCGCGGCGGAAGGCTTGGCGGAATCACCGTCCTCGCACAATTCGATGGCCTTCATGGCGCCAAGCCCACGGATCTCGGTGACGGCCTTGACCTTGCCGGCCAGTTCGCTGAATCGGCGGTGGATGGTGTCGCCGATGCGCGTGGCCCGTGCGTTCAGGTCGAGCTCTTCCATCCGCTTGATCGTCGCGAGCGCCGCGGCGCACGCCACGGGGTTGCCGCCGTAGGTGCCCCCCAGCGTGCCGGGGTTCACCTTGTCCATCACGCTGGCCTTGCCGATGACGCACGCGATGGGCAGCCCGCCGCCCATGGCCTTGGCCCAGGGCGAAAGATCGGGCTTCACGCCGCTGTGCTCGTACCCCGCCCACCTGCCCGTGCGGCAGAAGCCCGACTGGACCTCATCAAAGATGAGCACGATGCCGTGCTCGTCGCAGATTCGACGTAAGCCTTCTAAGTACGCCTTGGGCGCGACGTTGAAGCCGCCCTCGCCCTGGACGACCTCGATGATGATGGCCGCGACCTGCGTGGGCGACACGGTGTCGACGAAGGCACGCTCCAGGCGCACCAGCTCGCGCTCGACCACCGCTGCTTCGTGAATCGCCTCGCCCGGCAGCGCCTTGGGAAAGGGCAACCGGTAGACCTCGGGCGCGTACGGGCCGCAGCCTTCTTTCAGGCGCGTCTTGCTGGTCAGCGTGGCGGCCAGTAGCGTCCGGCCGTGGAAGGCACCCGCAAAACAGATCACGCCCGCGCGGCCGGTGGCCTGGCGGGCGATCTTGATGGCGTTCTCGACCGCCTCGGCCCCGGTGCTGATGAGCATGGCCTTCGTGCTATCGCTCGCGTCCTCGTGATGCGGGAAGAGGTCGACGAGCTTCTCGCACAGGGCCACGTAGGGCTCGTAGGTCGCCACGTGGATGCACGCGTGCTGGAGCGTGCCAACCTGCTGGCGGACGGCCTCGACCACTGCCGGGTCGGAATGGCCCACGCCCATCACGCCGATGCCGCTGGCAAAGTCGATGAACTCGTTGCCATCGGCGTCGGTGATGATGGCACCATCGGCGCTGGCGGCGGTCATGGGGCTAAGCATGCCCACGCCCGAGCAGACCACCTTCTGGCGGCGGGCGACGAGGGCGGCCGAGGCGGCCTGGGCGGTATCTGTCGAGGCGGTAGCTGGCACTGAGGAACTCCTGACACAGCGGGATTCGGGCTGGAAACAGAGTGTATGCGCGACCGGACGCGCCTAGTTTCTAAGAACGGACTCGGGAGAGCAGGGAGGATGCCCATGCGTGGTCTGCGGTTCGCGTTCTTCGTGCTGGCGATTGGCGTGCTGCCGGGGTGCGGCTTGTTTGGCGGCATGCCCGGCGACCGCGGCCCGAGCCCGAACTACTTCTCCGTCTCGTCGGAGGTCGAGCCGATCTGGCAGGGCTGGCGGGACGACTCCATCCCACACTTGCGGCTGCGGCTGTGGCTCATCGACGCCGCCGAGGAGGCGTCTGTTGGCAATACCTACGACCCGGCCGTCAAGATCTTGGTTCTCAAAGGCGATCTCCGCGACGGCTTGGTACCGGACCTCGAACAGGTCGATTCTGGCGGCTACCCCTCCCCGCAGGCCTGCGGCCTGCTGATCCAACGCGAGGACGATCAGAACAGGCCGGGCCTCCAGGTCGATTGCCTGCTGTTCGAGGGCGCCCACGACATCGTCCCGGCTGCACAGAACTACTACTGCATTTTCTACGGTGATCGCGGTACGCAACCCGTCCTCTGGAGCGAGGCCGACGGCTTCCGGCCCATCGGTCGCACCGATCTGAGGGGCTGGAATTCCATCGCGGTCATCCCCGGCCGGGCGATCGTGGTCCGCACGCGCGAAGGGCTGGTCGCCCTCGATTGGGACGGCAACCCGATGCCCGACCCCGGCTGGGCCCCGGGCCTGGATGTTGGCGCGGTGTACCCGGTGCTCGGTGATACGGCCGTGCTCTTCCCATATGACGGCAGCGACAACCCGCCCATGAAGGAGGGCGCGTACCTCTGGCGCCCCGGCCCATCGGGCGGCGATGGCCCCCACCGCGTGGTGCCCTTCCAGGACGGTTGGGTCGATGGTCCGGGCAACGCCTACTTCGGCTTCGAGAGCAACCGCGATCGCATCTACAGCCTCGAGTGGCCGGCGGACGAAGAGCCCACGGGCCGTCGCGTGCTGGACGTACCCGGCGTGTTCCGAACGGCGTCGGCCATGTCGCCGGATGGCCGCTTCGTCATATCGGGTGATCCGGGCTTCAAGGTGCCTCGCAACGACGCGCGCGTCCACGAGGTCCACGAAAACGGCAAACGCCTCTGGCGACGTGTCGGAGATCCGCGGCGCGGCCTGCAACCCGTGTGGCTGCACAAGCGTTTCGGTGCACCGGCTTCGGTCGAGATCGTTCGTCGGCCGTAGCGGGTTCCGGGCGTAGCCCGGTCGGTAGCCCGCTGAAAAACAGCCCCGCCCGAGGCCACAATGAAATCTGACTCACGACAAGCCCCCGCCCGATGACGCGGGGTACGGTCCGTGGCACGTCCGGAACCGTGCATCTCGTGACCGTACATCTCGTGGAGGATTCGTGATGACCACCAGCCGCACCCGCTCGTTCGCTCGCACCATCGCCGGCCGCCCCATCTACCGCCGCCGCCGCGCGACCACGGCCGCGTCGCTCCTGCTGGCCGCCATCGCCTTCCAGAGCGGCTGCGGCACGATCTTCTACCCCGAGCGCCGCGGCCAGGACGGCGGCGACCTGGACATCGGCGTAGTGCTGCTCAACGGCGTGGGCCTGCTGTTCTTCCTCATCCCCGGCATCATCGCCTACGCGGTCGACTTCAGCACCGGCGCGATCTACCTGCCGCCCGAGGAGGAGGGGCTGCTCGACACCGACGGCTCGTCGCGGGCCCCCGACCTGCAGATCCCAACCAGCGAACTGACCGCCGAGCGGCTGGCGACCGAGCTGAGCGAGAAGACCGGCAAGGACATCTCCGAAGCCGACGTGCTGGCGGCGCATCCGCAGCTTCGTTGAAGCTGAATTAAGCCAAGGCCATGATCGTGATTACGGCCAGAGCTGCCGCGAGCGCGAGCAGGAGCCCGAGGCCGAACACGGCGTACAACCGTTGCCGTTTGCGGCAACGTGCGCACAAGGTGGCCATCTCGAAGCGATCGAACAGTCCGGTCGTATGGACCTGGATCTGCCGCGTCACGTGGTCAACCGTGCGACCGCAAGCCGAGCATTCGAAGCGAGATGGCGTGTCGTTTTCCACCTACACCAACCCCCACGACACATACTTCAAGCTCGTGTACTCCTCCATCACATACTTCCCACCCTCGCGGCCGAAGCCCGAGTGCTTCACGCCGCCGAATGGGGCTTGCGCGGTCGAGGGTGCCGCGTCGTTGGCGCCGACGATGCCGTACTCCAGGGCCTCTGCGACCCGCATCAGCCGGGTGGCGTTGCTGGTGAAGAAGTAGCTCGCGAGCCCGAAGGGCGTGTTGTTGGCTGCGTCGATGGCCTCCTGGTCCTTTTCAAACTTTGCCACGGGGGCGACGGGGCCGAAGGTCTCCTCGCTGGCGCACTTCATGTCGGGCTTCATGCCGTCGATGACGGTGGGGGCGTAGAAGCGGTCGGCCAGGCCGTCGAGCTTCACCATCTCGCCGCCCACCTTGATCGTCGCGCCTTTGCTCTTGGCGTCTTCCACGTGCTCCTGGACTTTCTGGATGGCCTTGTCATTGATGAGCGGACCGAGGTCCACGCCCTCCTGCGTGCCGCGGCCCACCTTGAGCTTCTCGACGGCCTTGGCGAAGCGATCCATGAACGTCTCGTAGATGCCGCTCTCGACGTAAAAGCGATTGGCGCAGATGCACGTCTGCCCGGCGTTGCGGAACTTGCACGCGACCGCCGCGCTCACGGCGCGGTCGAGGTCGGCATCATCGAACACAATGAACGGCGCGTGCCCGCCGAGCTCCATCGAGAGCCTCAACAAGTTCTCGCTGGCCTGCTTCATCAGCACCTGGCCCACCGGCGTCGAGCCGGTAAAACTCAGCTTGCGCACGCGGCTGTTTTCGAACATGGGCCCGGCGACCGCCTTGCTATCGCCCGTGACGATGTTCACCGTGCCCGCGGGCAGCCCGGCCTCGATCGCCAGCTCGCCGATGGCGATCGCGCTGAGCGGGGTCAACTCGGCGGGCTTGACCACCACCGTGCATCCGGCCGCCAGGGCGGGCCCGATCTTCCGCGTGATCATCGCGGCGGGGAAGTTCCACGGTGTAATAATCGCGCACACGCCCACGGGCTGGCGCATCACGAGGATGCGCTTGTCGTTGCTGTTGGCGGGGATGGTCTCGCCATACATCCGCGGCGCCTCGCCGGCGGCCCACTCCAGGAACGACGCGGCGTAGTTGATCTCGCCCTTCGCCTCGCTCAGCGGCTTGCCCTGCTCGGCGGTCATGATCGCCGCCAGCCGGTCGGCGTCGCGCAGCATCAGCTCGCCCAGCTTGCGCACCAGCTTGCCGCGCTCGGCGGCGGGCCGCTTGGCCCACGGGCCGAACGCCTCGTGCGCCGCGTCGATGGCGCGCTTCGACTCAGCTTCACCCACACTGGGGATGGTGGCGACGATCTCATCGGTCGCCGGATCGGTAACATCGAGCGTGGTGCCGTCGTCGGCCTTGATCCACGAGCCGTTGATCAGGTTGTCGGTCTTGAGGTTGTCCTTGGAGTCCACAGTGATATCCCTTTGATTATGTCCTGAGATTCCCGAAGATGGAGCATCCTACGGACCGCCGCGCGTGGGTTTGGCGCTCGGTCAGTAAGAATGAGCCGAGATTCATGGGGCCTTCACCCTGCGGTCACCGCCGGGGTCGAAGATACTTTCATGACCACAACCAACAAGAAACTTGAAGGCAAGACCATTGCAATCCTCTCCACCGACGGGTTCGAGCAGAGCGAACTCGAACAACCCCTAACCGCCCTCCAGGAGGCCGGTGCGGAGGTCCACATTGTCACGCCCGATGGCAAGGACATCCGAGGCTGGAACGACGGAGACTGGGGCGACACCGTCAACGCCGATCGTTCGATCACCGACGCTCGGGCCGACAACTACGATGCCTTGGTCCTGCCCGGCGGCGTGATGAACCCAGACAAGCTGCGGACGCGGGAAGACGCGACGACGTTCGTGCGTGAGTTCTTCAAGGCCGGCAAGCCCGTGAGCGCCATCTGCCACGCGCCCTGGATCCTCATCGATTGTGGCGTTCTTGACGGCCGCGAGGTGACCAGTTGGCCGTCGCTGAAGAACGACCTGAAGAACGCCGGTGCCCGCTGGGTCGACAAGGAAGTCGTATGCGATCAGGCGCTAACGACAAGCCGCTCGCCCGCCGACCTGCCCGCGTTCATCGACAAGACCATCGAGGAGATCCGTGAGGGCAAGCACGCCGGCCAGAAGACCGCATGAGTCCCAATCTATCCACTTCCAACACCCACACAGGAGATCCACAATGAACCAAGACACCATGCAAGGTAACTGGAAGCAGCTTAAGGGCAAAGCCAAGGAGCGCTGGGGCAAGCTGACCGACGACGAGCTCGACCAGATCGAGGGCAAGCGCGACCAGCTCGCCGGCAAGATCCAGGAGAAGTACGGCAAGTCCCGAGAAGAGGCTGAGAACGAAGTCGACGAGTTCAAGAAGTCCTGCAACTGCTGATCGCGGGCTGATCGTCGGTTTCTGACCGACTCCGAGGGAGAAGGAGCGGGTTCACGAAGAGGTGTGCCCGCTTATTCTTTTGTCAGTTGTACGGTATTGCCCGGATTCGCCTATCTTTTCATCCATCCATGCGGATGAATGGATATACTCCCGCATGACCGCGAACGATCCCCTGTTTGCCAGCCCCTTCGCTCGGGCCATGGCCAGCCGCGTGCTGGTGCTCGACGGCGCCATGGGCACCAGCCTGTACAGCCGCGACCTGACGGTCGAGGGCGACTACTGCGGCTGCGAGAACTGCACCGACATCCTGGTCGACAGCCGACCCGACGTGGTCGAGGAGATCCACAAGGAGTTCCTCGAGGTTGGGGCCGACTGCGTCGAGACCAACAGCTTCGGTGCCAACACGCTGGTGCTGGGCGAGTTCGACCTGTCCGAGAAGGCGTTCGAGTTCAGCCGCAAGTCGGCCGAGATCGCCCGGTCTGCCGCCGATGCCTATTCGACCAAGGACAAGCCCCGCTTCGTCATGGGCTCGATGGGCCCGGGCACCAAGCTCATCACGCTGGGCAATACGACCTGGCAGGCGATGCTCGACAGCTACACCCAGCAGGCGCTGGGCCTGATCGAGGGCGGCGTCGACGCGTTCCTGATCGAGACCTGCCAGGACCTCTTGCAGGTCAAGTGCGCCGTCAACGCCTGCCTGCGCGCGCTCGAGCAGAAAGGCAAGTCGGTCTCCGACGTCCCCATCTGCGTCAGCGTCACCATCGAGCAGACCGGCACCATGCTCATGGGCACCAGCATCGAGGCCGCGGCCCACGCCCTGCGGCGCTACCCCATCCTCAGCCTGGGCCTCAACTGCGCCACCGGCCCGACGGAGATGGCCGAATACATCGGCTGGCTCGGTAAGTACTGGGACCGCCACGTCTCGGTAGCCCCCAACGCGGGCCTGCCCGTGCTGGTCGAGGGCCGCACCGAGTACCCGCTCAAGCCCGGCCCCTTCGCCGAGGCCCAGCAGCGATTCATTGAGCAGAGCGGCGTGGGCCTGGTGGGCGGCTGCTGTGGCACCACGCCCGAGCACATCAAGCAATTGGCTGAGATGGTGAATGGTCGCGAGGCCGAGCGCACCGAGCGGGCGACTATGCCCGCCAGTTGCACCAGCCTCTACCAGCCCGTCGAGTACCGCCAGGACAATTCGTTCCTCATCGTGGGCGAGCGGTGCAACGCCTCGGGCAGCCGCAAGTTCAAGCGCCTGCTCGAAGAGGAAGACTGGGACGGCATCGTCGCCCTGGCCAAGAACCAGGTGCGCGAGGGCAGCCACGTGCTGGACGTCAACGTCGACTACGCCGGCCGCGACAACGCCGCCGACATGCGCGAGGTGGTCCAGCGGCTCGTCCGCCAGGTCGACGCCCCGCTCATGATCGATAGCACCCAGGTGGCCACCATCGAGGCCGGCCTGCAGTGCGCGGGCGGCAAGTGCATCATCAACAGCGCCAACTTCGAGGACGGCGAGGAGAAGTTCGACGCCATCTGTGCCATGGCCAAGACCTACGGCGCCGCCCTGGTCATCGGCACCATCGACGAAGACCCCGAGGCCGCCATGGCCCGCACCGCCGACCGCAAGTTCGCCATCGCCGAGCGGTCCATCAAGCGAGCGACCGAGGTCCACGGGCTCGATGAGACCGACATCTTCATCGATCCGCTGGTGCTGCCGATCTCGACGGGCATGGACGACGATCGCCGCAGCGCGCTCGCCCTTATCGAGGGCACCAAGCGGATCGCCGAGGCGTTCCCCAACGTGCAGATCACCTGCGGCCTGAGCAACGTGAGCTTCGGGCTCAAGCCCGCCGCGCGGCAGGTGCTCAACAGCGTGTTCCTCGACGAGCTGGTCAAGGCCGGCATGACCAGCGCTATTGTGCATGCCAGCAAGATCCTGCCGCTGGCGAAGATCAACGACGACCAGAAGCGTGTGGCGATGCACCTGGTCTACGACAAGCGCGACACGAGCATCGGCGGCACCGGCCTGCCCGCCGAAGACGAGCAGAAGACCGAGGAGGTCGCCCTTGCCTGAGACCAAGCCCTACGACAAGAGCTACGACCCCCTCCAGGCCTTCATCGAACTCTTCAAGGACGTCGACAGCGTCGGTGCCACAGTTGAAGAGAAGAAGGACCTCACCCTTGAAGAGCGCCTGCGCGCCCACATCATCGACGGCGAGAAGGAAAATCTTCATGACACCCTCGAAGAGGCGATGCAGAAGTACAAGCCCCTCGAGATCGTCAACGACCACCTGCTCGACGGCATGAAGACCGTCGGCGAGCTCTTCGGCAGCGGCCAGATGCAACTCCCCTTCGTGCTGCAATCGGCCGAGGTCATGAAGATGGCCGTCGCGCATCTCGAGCCCCACATGGAGAAGATCGAGGGCGAGGGCAAGGGCTCCATCGTGCTGGCGACCGTGAAGGGCGACGTCCACGACATCGGCAAGAACCTCGTCGACATCATCCTCTCCAACAACGGCTACACCGTCCACAACATCGGCATCAAGCAGACCCTGCCGCAGATCCTGGAGGCATGGAAGGAAACCAAGGCCGACGCCATCGGCCTGAGCGGCCTGCTGGTCAAGTCCGTCACCGTGATGGAAGAGAACCTCAAGGAATTGAACGCCCAGGACATCGACGTGCCCATCATCCTCGGCGGTGCCGCCCTCACGCGGCACTACTGCGAGAGCCACCTGCGCGACCTCTACGCCGGCAAGGTCTTCTACGGCAAGGATGCGTTCGAGGGCCTGCGCACCATGGACATGCTCAAGGGCGGCAAGACCGACGTGCTCGACGGCGAGATTAGCGAACGTTTGACCAAGCGCTCCGACGCCCAGAAGGTCGTCGCTGAAGCGCGTGCCAAGAAAGCCGAGCGGCAGGATGACTTCGCCGCTTCAAAAGACAGCGGGGCTGCCACCGCCGAGCGTGTGCGCAGCGCCGTGGCCACCGACATCGACGTGCCCGAGGCCCCCTTCTGGGGCTCGCGCGTGGTCGAGACCATCAAGCTCGACGAGATCTACCCCTTCATCAACAAGACCGCCCTCTATCGCGGCCAGTGGCAGTTCAAGAAGGGCTCGATGAGCCCCGAGGAATACGAGCGATTCCTCGACGACAAGGTCCATCCGGTCTTCGATCGGCTTACCGCACAGCTCCGCGACGAGAACGTTCTGCACCCCCGCGTGGCCTACGGCTACTGGCCCGTGCAGAGCGACGGTGACGACCTCATCGTGTTCGACGCCGACGATCACGACAAGGAGATCGAGCGCTTCCGCTTCCCGCGCCAGGACGGCAAGAAGAACCTCTGCATCGCCGACTTCTTCAAGAGTGTCGACAGCGGTCACAAGGACGTGCTGGGGCTCACGTGCGTCACGATGGGTGAACAGGTCACCGAATTTGCTAACAAGCTCCGCGCCGACAACGACTACAAGGAGTACCTCTTCGTCCACGGCATGGGCGTTGAGAGCGCCGAGGCGCTCGCCGAACTCTGGCACAAGCGCATCCGGGCCGAGCTGGGCATCGGCGGCGAGGATTCTCCAAAGATCCCCGACCTCTTCCGCCAGAAGTATCGAGGCAGCCGATACAGCCCGGGCTACCCCGCCTGCCCCGACATGAGCGACCAGGGCATCATCTGGCGCTTGCTGCAGCCCGAACGCATCGGCTGCGAGCTCACCGAGAACTGGCAGATCGATCCCGAGCAGAGCACCAGCGCGTTCGTGGTCCACCATCCGCAGGCAAAGTACTTCAATGTCTGATTCAAGAGTCCCTCCGGGGCAGCTTCCCTAGAAACCCAAGAATCTCATCCCCTACGGGGAACCTCCCCCGTGGGCTGTCATAATAACTGGACAGAGATCGGCTCCGATCTCCGGCAGGCATCGCCATGGGGGCGTCATGACGCACGGGCCTGATAGCCAGGGGCGCACCAGCGGGAAGCAAGATCCCACGGTAATTGTCTCGCTCGATCCGTGGGAGCACGAGCCGGATACTCAAGCCGATAGCACGGATGACCTTACGGGTCTCAACGCGGGCTCGTACGAACTGCTCGAGTTCATCGGCGGCGGGGCGATGGGCCGCGTCTACCGCGCGCGGAAGCGAGGCCGCCAACGCCAGCGCGCCATCAAGGTCCTCCGCCCGACCGATGGCCAGGCCGAGGCGCTGATCCATGAGGCCATCGATCACCCCAACGTAGTCGCGGTGGAAGACTTCGGGACGCTCACTGACCGCCAGGGCCGGGAGCGGCCGTACATCGTGATGGAACTGCTGAGCCGTGGTGCCGCCCTCGACTACTGGATCGCCGAGCATAAGCCCGCCCTCGACGAGCGCCTGCGGCTTATCGAAGAGGCCGCCCGGGGCGTGGCCTATGCGCACTCGCTTGGCGTGCTCCACCACGACCTCAAGCCCGCGAATATCTTGGTTGATCGCTTCGGCACGGCCAAGGTTGCCGACTTCGGGCTGGCGCAGCTCCGCATCGAAGCGGGACATACTCCAAGCGGTGGCACTCGGGCGTATCAAAGCCCCGAGCAGTGCTCCCTATCGGCGACCGATCTCGATGCGCGCAGCGATGTGTACGCGCTCGGGGCCACGCTCTTCAGCTCGCTCACCGATGGTGCCGTTCCAGTACCGATGCCGGCAATCCCAACGCGTGAGGAAACCCGCCGCATCAAGCTTGAGAGCGATCCTATGCTCTCATTGCTGCCAGCGGATACTCCCTTGGCGCTGGTGTCCTTGCTCCGCAAGGCCCTGGCGGCCCAGCGGGAGGACCGGCACGAGAGCGCCCACGCCTTCGCGAACGCGATTGCGCAAGTGCGTGCCGAGGGGCGTACGCCGGTGGGTCGCGGCAAAGCCGTGCTCGCCGGCTGGTGCCGAACAAGGCCTAGATTGGTGGCGTGGGTACTGGGCATGGTCATCGGCCTGGTGCTCGCGTTCGCGTTCTCGTTCCCGCTGCGCATGTTCCGCCCGCTAGAGAACTGGTATCTCGCGCAGCTCCCAGCACTCGACGCCGAAACGGTCAACGACTTCGAGGAAGTCCGCATCGTGCGCATGCCGCCGCCCTTCGAGATGGTCGCTCTGGCAACCGAACTCGGTGTCAAGGGTGTCCAAGCGTCCCCGGCCCGAACATGGCGACCCATGCACGGCCAGTTCGTCGATGCGATGTCGCAAGCGGGCGCGCGTGTCGTGGCCTTCGATCTGTACTTCCCCCAGGCGTGGCCCGAACTCGATGCCCCCTTCGCCGCCGCGATCGAACGCAGCACCGAGCGTGGCACGCCGGTGGTCATCGGGGCCAATTCTTGGATCGTCGACGCCGCCGATCGCCCGGTCATGCCCGAGGCCTTTGGGCAGGCAGGAGCGCGCTGGGGCTCGCTGCTGCTCGATCTGGCGGGGCCGTTGCCGCTCATCCCGTTGGTCGCCCAGCCTCCGGAGGGCGAGGGGTTGCCGAGCTTCGTGCTGGCGACGAACGCCGCGGCCTTACAGCCACAGGCGCAGTTCTCGGCATGGACCACCGCTGACGGCGTGCGCATGCGGTTCTGGCAGCCGGTCGGCGATACCGGACAACGTCGCCGCATCGGCGTCGATGTACTGTGGCCAGCCGCAATTCAGCAATCGGTGAGCCGTGTGCCCAAGGCCGCCCGCCGGGGCCGGGGCGAAGACTGGAACATGGCATACACGCAGCGGGCGGTGTTCGGCATCGACGCTCTAGACAAAGCGACGCTCGACTACGCCCAGTTGCTGCGCGATCCTCCCCAGGAACGATCGCGAAAGGTCGGGCAACGAACGTTGGTCGTGCTCGATCCCACGCATGACAGCCGGATTGACGTCGGGCTCGAACGCGATGTGTTCGGTGGGGAAGTTCTGGCTGGCGCGGTCCAAGTGCTCATGGCCAATCGTACATTCCGGAAGATACCCAAACTGATGACCTTGTTGGTGTGCATCCCCATCGTGGCGCTTGGTGCGGGCGTTGGCGTGAGTGTGCGCACGACTGGCCATCGGCCCGGGATTCGGTGGGGGTTGCGCGCCGTGCGTTTGGCCCTGTTGTGCCTGGTCATCGCGGCCGTTGCTGCGGGCACCTTGTTGCTGTATACCTACTTCGGCCTGATGACACTCCCGGCACTCTGGCTGTTAGCCGTGGTAATCTCGTGTCTGACGGCCTCGTATCTGAGTGCTCGGTTTGCCGGTGGGCGACGGCTCAGCTTCCGAGAAGCCTCGGGGCGCGGCTGGCCGTATGCTGCCGGCAGTTCCCCTGGTACCACACCCTGACACGCGCGAAATGGACCGAGGTCTGCCCCGCGGCCCCTTGACGCGGACGACCCATCAACGGGCAATAATGCCACTTCGAGAGAAAGGTGGTCCCATGCGTTGTATGACCAAGCGATCCATCGGCAGACAGATCATGCCGGCAATGGCGGCGGCCTTAGTGGCCCTGACCTTCCTCCCCTCGCCGGCGACCCGAGCCGAGCCAGCGCAGGCACCAGCGCCAGTCTACGGCATGTCCGTGACGCCCCTCAAATGGACCGTACGGAACGCCGACGGTAGCGAGCGCACCGTCGAGGGCGTGGTCGCGCGCGGCGTGTCGATGCGTTCCAACGTGGACGGCTCGATCCGCCCGATTCGCATGGTGCTCATGCCCGTCAGCGACGAGGGCGGCCGAGGGCAAGGCAACGCCGGCGAGTTGAAGTACGGCTTGTTCACTAGTCGCACAAGGGCCGGTGAGTACGTCGGCCTCGAACTGCACGCCGGCGCCGCACTGGTCGACCTGGCCCCACAGGCCGGCGCAGACCATCCAATCGTGGCCGAAGCCGCCGAACTCGGCAGCGACTCGCGCTCGGGCCAGTCCGGCGAAGGCGATAGCCCCCGCGACATACGGCTCGGCTTTTTCCCGTTCTGGCCCATGATCATCACCCATGCCCTGGTGGCTGGTGCCGAGGGCACACGGTTGCTCGTCGTGAGTACCCCCAAGGAAGGCCAAACCAGTTCCACCACACTCGTGTCGCTGGTCGAGGGCAGGTCGGCCGTGATCGATTGGAAAGATAACCCGGATGACGGCGTGAACCTCGGTGCCCGCGAGCGCTTGTGCATTACCAACACCGGTGATCGCCACAAGAGCGCGCAAGCCAACAATGACCAAGTGCGCGTTATGGCCGACACGCTCGAAGCCCTCAAGGCTGGCTGGGCCGCCGCCTTCCCAGACGAACGCAAGTAAACGCCGCAGTGCCCGCCAGCCACCGCCCCTACCCGCCACCACGAACGCCGTGGATCATGGCCATGCACTGGTCGCGATTGATCTTCATGCACTGGTCGGTGCCGGTTGAATCGCTCCGCCCCCACGTCCCACCCATGCTCGACATCGACACGTCCGATGGCCACGCCTGGCTCGGCATTGTCCCCTTCACCATGACCGGCGTGCGCGCCCGGTTCACGCCCGCGCTGCCCGGGCCTGGGGCCTTCCACGAGCTCAACGTTCGCACGTACGTGACGCATGAAGACAAGCCGGGCGTGTGGTTCTTCAGCCTCGACGCCGCCAGCCGCCTGGCCGTCGAGGCGGCACGCTTCGGCTTCAACCTGGCCTACTTCAAGGCCCGCATGTCGCTCACCGAGCATGATGGCAGTGTGGAATACGCCAGCGAGCGCGTCGATGCTCGCGGCCAAGCCGCCTCGCTGCGATGCTCGTATCGGGGCGAGGGTGCGCCATCACGAACCACACCGGGCTCGCTCGAAGACTTCCTGACCAGCCGCTACCGCTTGTTCGCCAGCGAGCTGCCCCCACGCGAGCCAAGGCGTCTGTGGGTCGGTGAGATCGACCACGAACCCTGGCAGCTCGCGCCCGCGTCGTGCGATGTTCGGCACAACTCCATGGCGGCGCCGCTGGGCATCGACACGCCAGCCGACAAGGCCTTGCTGCACATGGCCGAACCGATCACGGTCCGGGCGTGGCGTCCCCGCCGAGTGCTCTGATCACGGTGCCCGTGGCAGCGCCGCCGGTGCGGGCCGCCCGCGCGAGAGGTCGAACACCGCATGGAACCGCCGGCTCGTGCCCTCGCGACGCAGCTTGTAGCTCATCACCGATCCGGGCCGCACCTCGATGGTCCACACGGTGTCGCCGGTTCCCTCGCCGAGGCGTTCGGTGAACGCATCGGCGTAGAAGTCCTGGGCCATTTCCGTTCCGGGCCCGCGTGTGCCGCCGCCGTAGCCGCTCGGCGGGCTCGTGCCATCGGCGTCCGGCTCGTGCGTGTGCTTGAGCCTCAGCGTGCCATCGACCCGCGAAACCGTGAGTGTCGCCCACGCTTGCCCATTGATCAGCAACGGCATCACGATCGCCTCTTCGGTGCAGTCGGCAACGTGCAACGACAGCGGCTTGTCGCGAAAGGTCGAGCTCTTCGTGCTGTCAACCACGACCCGGCCCGGGTAGGCCTTGCCACACATGGCGCTCAGGTTCTCCCAATAGGTGTCCTGGGGCATCACCTTGGGCTTGCCCGAACACCCAGCACCGAGCATCAGGATCATCCCGCCGATCACAAGAACGTTCAACCGAACCATGGCGCATCCCATGTCTCATTCCTCTCTACCACGGCGATATCAGTATCCGAGGGTTGCCGCGCCAAGCCGTCGCACCTGCTCGCGCCTTGGGTCGATGCCCGTCGGCTGGAAATCAAAACCGATCGCTGTGTCGCCCGTGATGTCGTTGTACGTCAGCCGCCCGGTCAAGATCAGGTGCGGCATCTCGCGACCGACGCGGAACGTCGCGCTCTGGAATTGTCCGGCCCTCTCGTTGTACACGCCCACCGCCCCCAACGAGTACCGATCGCCCAGTTGGTAGTCCAGGCCCGCGTTGACGTATGTGTCCTCGCTATAGCCCAAGCGCCGCAACTCGGTGAACAGCCGCATGTCGGGCCACTGCTCGATTTCGATGCCGAACACGCCCTCGGCGGCCCGATTGGCCTCGAGGTCATAGATGAACTGCCCGGTGATGCCCAACACGTCGGTTGGCCGCCACGCGGCTTCCAGGTCGAGCGAGTCGCCAAACTGGCTGCGCTCGGGGTACGCGTCGAAGAACCGTGGCGTGCGATCCTCATCGGGCCGGTCCTCGCCGGCAAACACCAGGTGGGTTCCAAGCTTCAGCACGTCGACCGATTCGTAACTACCGAGCGACCCGCGCATGGTCTGGAATGTCTGATCAACGCCGAATCGGATGGCCGGCCCCCGCGCAAAAGTCTCGACGTACTCGTCGTACACCGGGATCGCGCCCTGGGCCACGGTCGAATCGCCGTACCACAGCGTCGCGTTGGGCTCGATCACGTGCCGCACGCGGTACAGGTCCAGCACCGGCACGTCCACGTTGTCGTACACGCGGGTGAGCTGGGTCGAGAACCGCGTGCCCACGGCGCCGCTGGCCACCAGCGAGTCGGCATCCTCGCCGCTCACGGCGCTGAAGCCGTCAAAGTCGGTGTCGTACCCGGTCAATCGACCGGTCACGAACGGCTGCACGCGCACCACGCCGATCTCGAACTGGCTGCTGATCTCGTGTTGCGTGTCGAAGCGGAAGATCGACGACTCGGTGAGCCCTTGCGCCCGGAGCCGATCGCCGGGGCTCTGGCCCGGGTCGATACCCAACGCCGCCTGCGCGCGAGACGTCCTGACGAATCCGAGTTCGGCCGCGGTGGGCTCGGTAAAACTCAACCGGAGCTGCCCGACCCGGCTGTCGCTGCGGTAGGTCAGCAGCCCCGGGCTCGAATCGCTCAGCAGGTCGTCGCCCGGTCGCGCATAGCGAAGCTCTGGCAGGCGCTCGGTGATGTACCCGCGCGAGCGGAGCTGATAGTCGCTCACCAGGAAATCGTTGAGTTGCACGTTCGCGCCCAGCATCAGCATGCTGCTCTCGTCGATACGCTGCACGCTCGCCCCGGTCATCGGCTCGCGTTCGTTGAATGTCATCGCCGGGAAGAACGCGCCAACCACGTTCTCATCGCCGAACCAAGACGCCTCGGCCCGCAGCGTCCACCGATCGTCGAGCCTGCCCAGGTGCTCGAGCATCGCCAGGGTGCGGTTCTCGCCGTCGCGGTCGATGCGTGCCCCCGTGGGCAACAGGTCGCGGCCCGTGTCGTTGAACAGGTTGTAGACGAACAGGCTGCCATCGCCGCCCGCGCGATCCTGCCAGCTCAACTCGCCACCCAACCCTGCCCCGCGCTGGAAGTACGCGTCGATGAGTAAGTCCAGGTCCACGCCCGCCGGCTGATTGGCACCAGTCAGCGCGAACCCGTCCCAGGCCGTTCGAACCACCTCGCCGTGCCGATCGCTCGTCTCGAAGCCGATGTTGCGCAGCGGGATCTGCGACGGATCGCCCACGTAGATCGGCCAGTACAGGAACGGCACGCCCGCCGCACGCACGGTGATGTTGCGTGCGTCCGCGATCATCCGGGTCCCGCCGTCGGCGGCGTCCTCGGATCGCAGCGTGAGCGTGCTGGCACCGAGCGCCAGATGGGGGCGGAAGAAGCCGGTTGTGGTCAGCCGGGCATCCGTGGCGGTCACTTCCTTGAGCGAACGCTGGCGGATCTCCCCCGCCCGAACATAGATCGGCACCGGCGAGCCCGCCGGCTCGGCCCGGAATATCGCGTCGAGCAGCAGCGCCCGATCGCCCGCCAGGTCGTAGTACACTCGCGGTGAGCGCACCCGATAGCGGTCGATCCCGCCCCGCTGGCCCGCGCGGTCACGCTCGATATCGGCCACAACCTCGCCCTCGAGGTACACGCCCATCACGTCGCCCGCGTCCAGCCGCGGCGCGCCCACCAGGTCGGCCTTGTGGAACAGCACCGCATCTTGAGCCGTCAGCTGCGCCCGCCGCCCGCCAGCGATGTCGGTAAACATGATCGCCACGGGCCCGCGCAGCACCACGGCGTAGGGCGGGCTGCCATCGCTGCCATCGCTACCGTCGCCCAGCCGCACCTGTTCGATGCCAGCGGCCGAAAAACTCACCCGCCCGCGCACGGGCAGGATCGGCTCGCGCACGTCCAGCGCACCCAGCCGCTCGCGCGCCAATTGCAACACGCCACGCAGCGCCGCGTCCTCGGCGGCCAGCATCTCGCCGCTCACCTCGGGCAGCGCGATCCCCACGACCTGGCGTAACCGATCGGTGAACACGCCCTGGGCCATCGCCACCGCCCGCCCCGTCTCGCCCGAGCCGGCGGGGGGCGCTTGTTCGAGAACGATCGACGACAGGTCAACCTTGGCCCCCGGTGCCAGGGATCCCTCGATCGGGATGATCGGCCCGGCCACCCCGCTTCCGGGCGCTCCGGTGGGCATGTTCGCATCCTCTAAGAGGATATAAAACTGCTGCCCACCGTCGGGCAAACCCTGCACCCACGCGTGCAATCGCCGGGCCCGCAACTCGAGCGTGCCCAGGACCATCCGCACGTCGCCCTCGAGCACCAGCCGCCGCGTGGGGGCCACGCCGGTCGTCAGGGACGCCTCGTTCCACGCCCACGCCCGTTGCCCGGCCACCTCGATGGTGTCTAGCCCCTGCGCCGCTGGCAGCCGCACGGGCCCGAACCCCTCGCCGGTGATGGCCAGGGGGTCAATCCCAACAGGATCGTCCTGACCCAGCACGCCGTTCGCGAGCCCAGCAATCACCACGAGGGCGGCGAGAGTCCTGGTTCGGCGGCCGGTTCGGTGCATGGGCCGAGTCTAGGAGCAGGCCGCCCGAGAGAGTGCCAAGCCGCAGGGGGCGATCAGCACCCCGCCGAGAACGCGTTCTGGAACGCGAGAAAATCGAAGATGGTCAGCACGCCGTCGCCGTCGAAGTCGGCAACCAGGTTGTTCACATCGAAGGCGTTCTGGAATTCGAGCAGATCGAACAGGTCCAGCGAGCCATCGAGGTTCAGATCGGCCTCACACACCGCGGGCTCGACACGCACCGACACACCCCCGATGTTATCGCCACACGTGCTGTCCGCGATCCCCAGCAGGATAATTTCACCTCCGTAGATGCGGAAGATCATCCGTCTCGGGCGAAGCAGTGCCAGCGCAGGGTTCTCGGCGACCTCACCAATGATCGGGGTTCGGGCGATCGCCAATCTATCTGGTCGCGACACGGTGTGCGCGGTAGCCCATCCCGTCGAGCAGTCGTAACCACTGCCGTCGCATCCGCTCACCGATCCGCCCCACGCGTTCCAGGCATTGAACGCGCCGGCAACGGGCAGCGTCGTGTACAGGCCCGCGAGCAGATCGAGCGGCAATCCATCCACCGCCGGGGGCACCCAACACTGGGCTACAGCGTCGAGGTTGTACACGTCCTGCGCCCGCAGCGCCGATGGAGCCAGGCCGAGCAAGGCTGCGCAACACCACACTGCGAAAAATCGAACGTGCATAGGTCCGCCTCTCCGCTCCTGGGCGAGCACTCGCCAACGACTCGAATCATACTCGAACTGGCTCGCGGCCACAACCCGAGCAAAGAGCAATCATTAACACGCATGCCGAGGCGACCCAAATTCTCTGGACTGCCCATGCTGCACCTCATTCCCCCGCTAGCGGCACGTCCTCAACCACCATTTCGACCTCGTGCCGTTCCAACTCGTGCAGCACGATGACGTCGACGGTCAGCGGCCGCTTGACCTGCGGTGACAACCCCAAGTTGAGATCCCCGATCGACACGATGAACTCATCGCGCGTCTCGGTCTCCTGCACCCGCTGCACCATGTGGACGATCTGCCCGTTCGCATCACGAATGGCGATCGCCGGCACCAGCGGCGTGTCTTCGAACGCATCGGGATCATCAGCATCCTGTTCCAAATGATCACGCTCGATGAAGTACTCCAATGCCACCCGCGTATACGCACGCCCAGATGATTCAACGTCCTCCACCGAGCGCACCAGGAACCGCACGCCCGGCACGATCTCCTGGTGCTCGGCCATGGCCTCCAGCGGCAGGCTGACGATCTCCATCTTCGCCGCATGTACGACGTCCAGACTCACGACCATCCGATCGATCCGGGCCGGCTGCGTATCGACTTTTGCGTGCGCCGTAAACCCACCGGAGGTCATCTGCATGACCTGGATCTGCTGCGGCGAGAGGTGCGGCGGGGGTTGGAGCAGCGCGTGTGGGTTGTTCAGCAGCACCTGAGAGAATCGATGGCGACGCTGCGTCACGCTCCCAAGATGTCGTTGCCGCGTGCCCTCGAACGCAACCTCGCGATCATCTCCCACGAGCGACACGATCTCGGCCCAGAGCACGGCCGTCGTGCCAACGAAACCACCATCTTCCTCCGCCGGCGATTTGGAGCCCTCGATCCGCGCCAGCGGCGTCGCCGAGCCGTTCACCGTGATGGATCGTGTAGCTTGAGTCCCACCTTGCTCGGCGTTCTGCACGTTGATCGTCGCCGAGATCGTGCGAAACTCGACACGCACGCCCAGCACGTCCACCGGCGGCGGGAAGCCCCCACCCCCCGATTGCGAAGCAACCGCCGAAGACACTGCCAGAACCACTCCCGCGACCAACACCAATCCACGCATGGCAACCTCCAGAGAGCAGGGTGTGCGAACACCCCACCATACCATGAAAGTCGGTATTCTCCAAGCCTATTTTCCATCCGGAGCAGCGCTCGTGACACGAACGTGACTTGCCAACCGAGCCGCGGCAGGGCCCATACACTGACGTGCGCTACTGCCTGCCCAAGCCCCGCGAGACTTCCATGTTCAAGATCGACCTCCACACCCACATGCTCCCCCCAACAGTGCCCGATTTTGCCGCCAAGTTTGGCTACGGCGATTGGGTCAACCTCACGCCCATCCCCGCCGATGACCCCGGCGACTTCGCCGGCGGGGCGCGGATGTCGATCAACGGGAACTTCTTCCGCGACGTCAAGCCCAACTGCCTGCACGCCGACGCCCGGCTGCGCGACATGGAACTGCACAACGTCCAGGTGCAGGTCGTCTCGACGGTGCCGGTGATGTTCAATTACTGGGCCAAGGCGGAGCACGCCCTCGAGGCCGCCGTGCTGCTCAACGACGACCTGGCCGACCGCTGCCGCGCGCACCCCGACCGCTTCATCGCCCTGGGCACGCTGCCGATGCAGGATCCAAAGCTGGCGGTGAAGGAACTCGAACGCTGCATGAAGGACCTGGGCATGGCCGGCATCCAGATCGGCAGCCACATCGAGCGCCCGGGCGAGGCCGACTGGAACCTGTGGGAGCCCGCCCTCTTCGACGTCTTCGAGGCCTGCCAGGACCTGGGCGCGAGCATCCTCGTCCACCCGTGGGACATGATGGGCCGCGACCAGATGGGCAAGTACTGGCTGCCGTGGCTAGTGGGCATGCCCGCCGAGACGGCCCGGGCGGTGTGCGCGCTCATCTTCGGCGGCGTGTTCGAGCGGCTGCCGGATTTACGAGTGTGCTTCGCCCACGGCGGGGGGTCGTTCCCCTACACCATCGGCCGCATCGAGCACGGCTACAACAGCCGCCCGGACATCGTCGCCGTCGACAGCGAGCACAACCCCTGGAGTTATCTTGCCGACTACGGCCGCCCGGCCCGCTTCTGGGTCGATTCGGCGGTCTACAGCCGCAACGCCCTGCGCTACCTCATCGCCATGATGGACGAGCGCCGCGTCGCGCTGGGCAGCGACTACCCCTTCCCGCTCGGCGAGGCCAGGCCCGGCGCGATGATCGACTCGATGTACGACCTCACCGACAAGACCAAACGCCAGCTCATGAGCGGCTCGGCCCTCGAGTTCCTGGGGATGGAGGCCGACGCCTTCCCCGACCTCATCGAAGAACGCGAGGCCGCCCGCGAGCGGGCCGCGACCTTCCCCGCCGAGTCCGCCCAAACCGGAAGCGAGGCGGGCAAGTGAGGGACCTAGACGCGAACACCCTGTTCGAGGAAGCCGCGAAGCTCGACGCCGCCGACCCATTGAAAGGCGAGCGCGCCAGCTTCGCGATCCCGAAAGACCCCGCCGACAACGACCTGGCCTACTTCACCGGCAACTCCCTTGGCCTCATGCCCCTGAGCGCCCGGGCCGCCGTCGAGCAGGAACTCGACGACTGGGCCAAGCTCGCCGTCGACGGCCACCTGAACGCGAAGAACCCCTGGTTCGGCTATCACGAGCGCTTCCGCGAGAGCGGGGCCCGCCTCGTCGGCGCGAAACCCGGCGAGGTCGTGATGATGAACGGCCTGACCGCCAACCTGCACTTCATGCTGGCGAGCTTCTACCAGCCCAAGGGCGGCCGCACGAAGATCGTGGTGGAAGACGCCCTCTTCCCCAGCGACGACTACGCCGTCGAGAGCCACGTCCAGCATCGAGGGCTGGACGCCAGCGAGAACATAATCCGCCTGCGCCCACGCAACGGCGAGGAAACGCTCCGCACCGACGACATCATCGAGGCCATCAAGCAAGCCGGCGATACGCTCGCCCTGGTCATGCTCGCCGGCGTGCAATACCGCACCGGCCAGTGGTTCGACATGCCCGCCATTACCGAGGCTGGCCATCGCGCGGGCGCACTCGTCGGCTGGGATTGCGCCCACGCCGCCGGCAATGCGCCTCTGCAATTGCACGATTGCAACGCAGACTTCGCCGTCTGGTGCAGCTACAAATACCTCAACTCGGGCCCTGGCGCCATCGCCGGCTGCTTCGTCCACGAACGCCATGGCAACAACCCAAGCCTCCCCCGCCTGGCCGGCTGGTGGGGCAACGACCCGAACACACGATTCAAGATGGAATCCGGATTCGTCCCGAGAAAGGGCGCCGACGGCTGGCAGCTCTCCAACCCGCCCATCCTTGCGATGGCACCGCTTGCCGCCTCGCTTGAGATCTTCGACCGCGTGGGCATGCCCGCCCTTCGTGAGAAGAGCCTGAAGCTCACCGCCTTCCTCGAACGGGCCGTCCTGAGCGTCGCGCCCGCCGCACGCATCATCACGCCCACCGATCCCAACCAGCGCGGCTGCCAGCTCAGCATCTCGTTCGGTGATCGCGCCAAGGCAATCCGCGATACGCTCCAAGAGCACGGCGTGGTCGCCGACTTCCGCGAGCCCGACGTCGTCCGCCTCGCTCCCGTGCCGCTCTACAACACCTTCGCCGACGTCGCACGCGCGGCCACGACCATAGCCCAGTCCACCGCGCCCGCGAACGCCTGACTACTCTGAAACCAGATAGAACCGGCCGACATCAACGATCTGCCGCGACGTGGGCTGATCCCGCCCGTCGAGCAGCACGAGGCCGAACCGGCCCTCCATCGTGCCCCAGCTCGTGCGGATCGGGCTGTAGCTCGCGTACTCGAATTGCTCGCCCGGCCGCAGCGTGGGCTGCTGGCCGACGAGCCCTTCCCCCTGCGCGATTTGCTCGGTCCCGTGCGCATCGACGATGCGCCAATACCGGTCGACCAACTGCACCATCGGCGCACCGGTCTCGGCCTGGTAGTCGATCGTGATGTGATACGCGAACACGTGCATCGGCTGCCGCGGATCGCTGCGCGATGGCAGATACTCCGGGCGAACCCGCACGCGCACCGAAGCCTCGCCCGCGTCTGTCTTGACAGGCGTGATCGTGTCCGACCCGTGCTGGCCGGGATCGGCGCTGCTCGTGAGTCCTATGGCGTGTGGGTCCATGGCGTCGTTCCCCCGGGGCCGCGCCCCGATCGTGCTAACACCAATACCCTAGCGCCGTTTTACCGTCGCGGCGGGCGGCCCTCGGCGCGACTCCGCGCGCGCAGGCGCGCTTCGGCGCTCAGCCGCCTGTCCGAAGCGCCGCGCCGCGGCGCTTCGGCCTCGCTGCCCTTCGCGCGCACCGCCTTGGGCTTCTTCCCTCGGCCGTTCTTGCGTGGCCGTCCCTCACTCGGCTCTTCTGGCGCCACGATGTCTCCCTCCCCGGGCAATCCCTCAACATCCGGGATCGTCGGTGCCTCGACCTCTCGCGCCGCCGGCTCCGCCCCGGGCAACTCCAGCACGCCCGCGAAGCGCTCCAAGCTCCCGCGGACGCCCGCCATCTCTCGTGCCAGTTCGGCACCCGCTACGCGCAGCAGCGTCGACATGGGCTTGGGCAGACCGCCCTCGCTCTCACGCAGTTCCAGCAGTTCGACCCACGGCGCCAAGGCACTCGCAAGCGACGAGAGCTGCTCGACAGCCCGCTCGGCGGCCTCTCGCTGGCTCGCACACTCAAGCACCGCGGCCTCCGCGCGCTCCACAAGCGACCCAAGCGAACGCTCGGCCGACGCCACGCGCGTCTCGATCCGCTCGATTGGCACGCTGGCCAGCCGCTTGCACTCACGCTCCACACCAGCCAAGCGGTCCCGCAACCCCAGAGCGACCTCGTCTCGGTCGATCCCTTCGGCGATCTCGCTGCCGCCCCAGTCCTCGACGCGCTCTTCCATGTCCGCCAGCCGCTCTTCCAGGCTCGGCATGGCCGATACCAAGGCCGTCATTGCTTGCTCAACGCGGCCGAGCGCATCATCCATGGCAGGGTCGGGCTTCGGTTCGGTGTCTTCTGGCTCGGCCCCGGCTTCGTCTTCGCTGTCCTCGCCCGTGGCAATGAACCTCGCGAAGTTGCCAAGCAGCCCACGGGTCAGGATGTCGACCTCTTCGGGGTCGCCATCGATGGCCACCCCGACCTTGCCGTCCTCGGGCTCGGTGCAGTCGCACTCGCCGCACACGCCCTCGCACCCAATCCGTAATTCGTGTTCAGTGTCGATTCTGGTCATGGCTTGCTCCGGTCTACTCGGACCTCTCCCAAAGCCCATCGACCGTTCCCAAACCCCGATTCAGTCCAATATCCCCGCAGCCGGAAAAATCCGCGCAGACCTCCCAGCCCGCATTCCTATCATGTGAGAATGCCAGTAACCACCACAGAAACCGAACAAGATACCTCCGCTACCCCCTCCCAGCGCCTCAGGGCCGCTATGGACAAGGGCTGCGTCATGGCTCCGGGCGCCTTCAACGGCCTGACAGCCCGCGCCGTCGCCCGCCAGGGGTTTGAGGCCGCCTACGTCTCGGGCGCCGCCACCAGCGCAGCCGCGGGCGTGCCCGATGTTGGCCTGCTCACCCTCGACCGCTTCGCCGCCGTTGTCCGTGAGGTCGTCGACGGCTCGCGACTCGCCCCCGGCGGCCCGGCCCTGCCCGTCATCGCCGACGCCGACACCGGCTTCGGCGAGGAAGAAATGACCCGCCGCACCGTGATCGAGTACCAGCGCGCCGGCGCGGCCGGCTTGCATCTCGAAGACCAGGTCTTCCCCAAGCGTTGCGGCCACCTCGACGGCAAGACGCTCATCCCCACCGACCAAGCCGCCAGCAAGATCGAGTGGGCCGCCCGCGCCGCCAAAGACACAAGCGACCCCAATTTCATCATCTGCGCGCGTACCGACGCTCGCGGTGTCAATGACATCGACGATGCCATCGCCCGCGCCACCCAATACGCCAAGGCCGGCGCCAGCATGATCTTCCCAGAGGGCCTCAAGGATGAGAGTGAGTTCGAGCAATTCGCCAAAGCCATGCAGGGCGCCCAAGTCGGAGACACCGGCAAGCCCCCCTACATGCTCGCCAACATGACCGAGTTCGGCAAGACCCCCATCATCCCCCGCGACCGCTTCGCCGAGATCGGCTACCACATCGTGATCTTCCCGGTCTCGACCCTGCGCATCGCGATGAAAGCCGTCGACGACATGCTCGCCAACCTCGCCGCCAACGGCAGCGTCGAGCGTTCGCTGGGCAACATGCAGACCCGCGCCGAGCTCTACGACCTTCTGGGCTACACGCCAGGCGAGCCTTGGAGCTTCCGGTAAGAGTACCGACAACACCCCAACGAGCCCCTCGCTCACGCGAGGGGCTCGTCATCCACGATTCAACGACCGCCTAGTGCTCCGCCCACCACCGCTCGAGCAACGACTCCGCCGCCCCCGCATACACAACCCTCAACAAGTCTTCGGGTAACGCAAACCCCTTGAGCGCCGGCGAACTCATCGCGTCAAACTTCTCCGGCTCCACCATCATCAAGTCCGGGTCCGCGATCGGGCTCGGCCCAGCATACTCCCGCTCAAACATCGTCCGCAGCGCCCAATATCGGCTCGCGTACAAGTCGAACGCCTCGGCCTCACCACTCGCCTGATGCGCGCCAAACCGGTTGTTCGCGTCGTCGCTCGCCTCGAAATGGTCGTCCAGCGTCACGATGTCCGACCCAAACAAGATGCGCCCGCGCCACTTTTCAAGGAATGCCAGGAACGCGTCCCGCGGGTGCTTGCTCAGCTCGCGCACCATCCATTTCGTTGCCGATGTGTCGAGATGGATGTTGTCATGCCGTGTCAGCAACCCATCGAGAAATCCCAAGTCTTCGGGCCACCCGCCCATGTGCGCCACCAGCCACGGCACCGGGAAGTCATCGGCCATCCGCTCCAGCGGCTCGTAGTGCTCGGCCTTCGCACCATACTTGCTCGCGTCGGCGTACTTCGTGGCAAACCACGTGTCCGGGTCGGCGATGTGCGCCTGGAACATGTACCCAATCGACATCGCCTCGCTCGCCAGCTCCCGCCGCAGCGGGCTGTCGATTCGGATGATGTCCGCGTCCTGCACCGGATCAAGAAAATCCCGCAGCCGCGGTGCCGCCCAGAACTTCAGCATCCGCGAGCCGAACTCGCTATGGAACCGCCGCATGTTCTCGAAGAACCCCTCCCGCATCGCCCGCCGCCGATCGTCGGACATGTACTCGGGGATCGCCACGAACCGGATCCTGTCGCCCAAGATCTCCCGCATCGCCGCCGCCTGGGCGATCTGCGTCTGCGAGTACACCCGCGCCACGCTGAAAGCCTCCATCGCCTTGCGATACACCGGGGCCGCCTTCACGCCGTTGATGTGCGCGTGGCTGTCGATGATCGGCACCGCCGGCGGCCCGAACCGCCCGGCCTCGGCCAGATAGTCCAAGCCCAGCAAGTTTGCAGGAGTCCGGCGATGTACAGTCTGGGATGCCTCAGGCGGATTCATCCACCACTGTAAACCCCAGCACCCCCGCCGATGATGAAAGCCGCGCGAATCCTGGGGATCGCCCGCGCATCGTCCTGGCCCACGACTGGCTCGTCGGCCTCCGCGGCGGCGAGCGCGTGCTCCACCATATCGCCCGCGTCGCCCAGAGCCTCGGCCACGTCGAAGCCATCCTCACCATGTTTGACGATGGGCAGCCGCTCACGCCCGAGCTCGACGCCCTCCCCCGCCAGGTCTCAACTCTCGGCAACCTGCCCGGCTCGCTCAGGGCCCGTCGCTGGATGCTCCCGCTCTACCCCGCCGCCGTCGGCCAGCTCACCTACCGCCTGCTGGGCATGCACCAGCGCCGCCCGATCGACCTGCTCGTCTCCACCAGCTCGGCCGCCATCAAGGGCCTGTGCCCGCCCGCCGGCGTGCCGCACGTCTGCTATTGCCACAGCCCCGCGCGATACCTCTGGTCCCAGGCCGACCAATACGGCCCGCTCCAACGCCTCGGCCTCCGCGCCTTCGGCAGGCCCCTGCGCGCATGGGACCGCTCCACCGCCGCCCACGCCACAGCCTTCATCGCCAACTCCACACACGTCGCCAAACTCATTGAGCACGCCTACGGCCGTGACGCCACCGTCATCCATCCCCCCGCACGCACCGCGTTCTTTACCCCGGGCAGCGAACCCCGCGGCGACCACTGGCTGGCGGTGGGGGCCATCGAGCCCTACAAACGCTTCGATACCGCTATCGAAGCCGCCAAGCTCGCCGGAACACAACTCCGCATCGTTGGCGATGGCAGCGTACGTGCCGACCTCGAACGCAACGCCCCGAGCAACGTCACCTTCACCGGCCGCCTGACCGACGAGCAACTCCGCCACGAGATGCGCACCGCCGCCGTCCTGCTCTTTCCCCAGGTCGAAGACTTCGGCATCACCGCCGTCGAGGCCCAGGCCTGCGGCCTCCCCGTCGCCGCAAGGAACGAAGGTGGCGCACTCGACATCGTGCAAGACGGCATCACCGGCGCTCTGTGCGATGGCTCACCCAAGGCGCTCGCCGAAGCCGCCAATCGCGCGATCGCATGCGATTCAAGCGATTGTGTCGAGAACGCCCAACGCTTCAGCGAAGACCGCTTCGAGGCCGCTATAGGTGCCGTACTCCGCGGGCACCTCGAGCGTCCAGCAGCCGCGCCGGCACCCCAACCGCCCGCGTCCGAGGCGGCACCGCCCCGGTAACCACGGCCCCCGCGCCCACGATCGCGCCATCGCCAACCCCAACGCCCGGCAGCACCACCGCGCCCGCACCGATCAGGCACCCCACGCCAACATCCACGTTGCCGCACAACACGGCCCCGGGCGCGACATGGCTCCCACGCCCCACCCGCGCATCGTGCTCGACGACGGCCGCGCTGTTCACGATCGCGTGGTCTTCCACAACCGCGTCGGCGTTCACCACCGCTCCGGGGCCAACGAACGCCCCCAGCCCGATC
The DNA here is from genome assembly GCA_025916675.1 of Phycisphaera sp. NCBI lineage: Bacteria > Pseudomonadati > Planctomycetota > Phycisphaerae > Phycisphaerales > Phycisphaeraceae > Phycisphaera > Phycisphaera sp. Next base: position 2,853,631 of record CP098402.1, on the reverse strand, counting down.
TCCACGCGCTCGCTCAGGATCGCGGCGGGATGCAACACCATCGCCGCCTGGCCATGCAGCGAGCCAAGAACCCGCATCCGCGTGCCAACATCACCGATGCAAACAATCCAGGGCTCGCGCGCTCGATCGAGCCCGCCGAGCCACTCCAGTGCCGGCACCTTCGCCTCGGGATCGTCATCGACAAACCCCGCCACGTTGAAACCCGCCGCGCGGGCGGCATCAGCCACGACCTTCGCGTGCCCGCCGCCGCCAACAAGAACGAGTGAACCGCTCACGCCGAGACTATCGGCATTACTCGCACCCAACGTCAAACGCGTTCTGGAAGGCCAGGAAGTCGAAGAGCGTCAGTTCCCCATCGCCATCGAAGTCGGCGATGGGGTCGCCGGCGTCAAAGGCGTTGAAGAACAGTAGGAAATCGAAGATGGTCAGCACGCCGTCGCCGTCGAGGTCCGGGCGGCAATCGCCACACTGGTTGAACAGGATCGAAACGCCACGGACGCCGCTGTTGGCCACGGCAAGGTCGCGATCGCCGTCGCCATCGAAGTCCCCGATCGCAACGGATTGGGGACCGTTGGGCGTGTCGTAGCGCACCGCGGATGCGAATGTCCCGTCGCCGTTGCCAAACAGGATGGAAATGCTCTGGCCAGAAACATTCGCCACGGCGAGGTCGAGAACCCCGTCTTCATCCAGATCACCGATCGCAATCGACTGGGGAAGGTCGCCCACGTCGTAGCGGGCCCCCGATGGGAACCTCCCGTTGCCGTTGTTCAGCAGGATCGAGACATCGTCGCTGCTCGCGTTCGCCAGGGCCAGATCGGCATCGCCGTCGCCATCGAAGTCTCCGATCGCGATGGATTGGGCAAGATCGCCCGCGCTGAAGCGGGCCTCACGCGCGAACGTCCCGTCACCGTTGCCCAGCAGCACCGAGGCGCTGTCGCTGCCCGCGTTCGCCAAAGCCAGGTCGAGATTGCCGTCCCCATCCAGGTCCGAGATCGCAACGGACCAGGGGCTGACGCCCGTTCTGTAAGTAACCTGGGTTGCGAACGTTCCGTCGCCATTGCCGAGCAGGATCGAGACATCGGCAGTGCCCGCGTTCGCCACCGCAAGGTCATTGTCGCCGTCGCCATCAAAATCACCGATCGCCACGGACTGGGGCCGTGCCCCTACAACATAACGGACCTCGCGTGCGAACGCCCCGTCGCCGTTGCCCAGCAGAACGGAGGCGTCATCGCTGCCCGTATTGGCGAAGACCAGATCGCTATTGCCATCGCCATCGAGATCTCCCACGGCAACAGCGTGCGGAATGCCGCCCACGCCATACCGAACCTCGTGGGCGAACGTCCCCGGGCCAGTGCCGAGCAAGACCGAGGCATCGTCGCTATCCGCGTTCGCCACGACCAGGTCCACGATTCCATCGCCATCAAAATCGCCGACCGCAACCGAATAGGGGCGGTCGCCCGCGCCGTAGCGGCGATCGGTTGGGAAGGTGCCGTCGCCGTTGGCGAACAGGACGGAAACGCCGCTGCTGACACGATTCGCCACGACGAGGTCCGCATCGTCATCGCCGTCGAGGTCGCCGATCGCCACGAAGATGGGTGAATTGCCCGTCACGTATCGAACCTGATCGGCGAACGTCCCATCGCCGTTGCCAAGCAGGATCGAAACGTCATCGCTGCCCGCGTTTGCCGTGACCAGATCGGCAGCGCCATCATCATCGAGATCGCCGATCAGCACAGACGCGGGGGCATCTCCCGCGTGGTAGCGGTCCCCCACGACAAACGTCCCATCGCCATTGCCCAGCAGGATCGAAACGTCATCGCTTCCAGGATTCGCGACAGCCAGATCGGCATCGCCATCGCCGTCAAGGTCGCCGATCGAAACGGACTCGGGACGAGTGCCCGTGTCGTAGCGGACTTCGCGCTCGAACGTCCCATCGCCGTTGCCTAGCACAATCGAAACGAAGTCGTCGCGGTTGTACGCGACGGCGAGGTCGGCATCGCCATCGTTATCCAGGTCGCCGATCGAGATGGAAATGGGGTCGTTGCCGACCAGCAGCCTGAGCGGAGCGGCGAACGTCCCATCGCCATTGCCCAGCAGGATCAGAACGTTGTCGATGCTGGAGATCGTCAACGCGAGATCGTCGGTGCCGTTCCCATCGAGGTCCGCAATCGCGAGTGAACTCGGCCTGCCGATAGTGCCGTAGCGGAGCGCTGGTGCGAACGTCCCATCGCCGTTGCCCAGCAAGATCAAGACTTCGATGCTGAAGACGTTGGCAACGGCAAGGTCGCCATTGCCATCGTTATCGAAGTCGCCAATCGCAATCGCGGTGGGTCTCTCGCCCGCAGCGTACCGGACCTCCGGTGCGAACGTCCCGTCGCCGTTGCCCAGCAAGACCGATACGTCGTCGGTGCCCGAGTTCGCGACGGCCAAGTCGCGATCGCCATCACCATCAAGATCGCCGATCGCCACGGACCGGGGGGCACTCCCAACGGTCACGAGTACACGCTCGGGGAACTGGCCGCAGTCCGCCAGGGCGGTGCCGGGCAGCAGCAGACCCCCCAAGACCGCTGCCAGAAATCCTCTCTGCCTCCAGCACGCCCGTGCCGCGTAACCCATCTTTTGCCCCTTCCTTTCTCCGTGTGCGCGCCCTTCCCGCATCTTCAATGATACTGCAACAAGCCAGTTATTGGTTTAGGTGTTATCCCTGCGAAGGCCGTCATGACCGTGAACAGGGCGATGTCGCGAACACGACCCGACCCAATCAATGAACCTGATTGGCCTCTGTTCCACAACGGCGTGCTCAATCCCCGTCGTTACGCACACCCCGCCGCGAACGCGTTCTGGAACGCCAGGAAGTCGAACAACGTCAGCTCGCCGTCGCCGTCGAAGTCGGCGATCAGGTCGCCCATGTCGAATGCGTTCTGGAACGCGAGGAAGTCGAACAATGTCAGCTCGCCATCGCCATCCAGATCGGCCCGGCACACGTCCTCGATGCGCTCGATCAGCGCCGCGCCCTCGGTGAAGCGCAGCGAGCCCACCAGGAAGCTGGGCGAGAGGACGATGTCGGTGACGTTGAAGAACGCCACGTCATCGGCCCCGATGCCCGCGTCGAAGGTCGCCGAGAAGCGTACGGTGATGCCCACCAGCGTCTCCTCGCCCTCGATGGTCTCACCCAGCACCTGGAACGGGTGCGTGCCATCGGGGTTCTCGACCTCGCCGGTCAAAAAGTCCGACGAGCCGGGCGAGAGCGACTCGAGCGCGTCCGCCAGCGGCGTCGGGTCTGGGAACAGCGAGCCCAGCACGATGCCGCTGCCCTGGACCATCCCAGAGACCTCGTAGCGGTACCGGTTGGCCGGCGAGATCGTGTCGGGAGCGCTGTCGCGCGAGACGCTGCCCCCATCCTCCAACTCCACGCCGGCCAGGTCGATCGAGACCGACTCCTGGGCCATCGCCACGCAGCCCAGCCCAAGAACCGCCGTGATACCAATCCGTGCGTTCATCTCTTGCTCTCCCTTTGAGAAGTCGTACCCCTACAGCCTACCCCAAGCCGGCCCATTCGCCAACGCTACTTGCCCCAAACCGCCCCCATATCCTCGTCCAGTGCTCACCGCCCTCATCCTCGCTGTAGCCGCCTATTTCATTGGGGGAATCCCGTTTGGCTATCTCATCGCCCGGTCCAAGGGCGTGAACATCCTCAAGGAAGGCTCGGGCAACATCGGGGCCACCAACGTCAAGCGGGTCGTCGGGCGAGGCCCGGGCAACCTTTGCTTCGCTCTCGACGTCGCCAAGGGCCTGCTGCCGACGCTCACCGCGGGGCTCATCCTCGGCACTCTGGGCAACCTCGACGCCCCGCCCACCACCGTCTGGGTGTGGCTGCTGACCCCCGTGGCGACGGTCCTGGGCCACATGTTCAGCCCCTGGCTCGGCTTCAAGGGCGGAAAGGGCGTGGCCACGGGCCTCGGGGCGCTCCTGGGCGTGTTCTGGGTGCTCACCCTCGCGGTGGTCGGCGGGCTGCTGGTGTGGCTCGTTGTGCTGAAGCTCTCCCGCTACGTCGGCCTGGCCTCGGTCTGCGCCGCCGTCAGCGTGCCGCTCTGGGCGGCGTTGCTCCCGATAACGATCGAGGGTCACCTCTCGAATTCGGCCGTTCCCATGCTGGCCATGTCCGGGCTGCTGGCCTTGCTCGTGGTGGCCCGCCACGCGGGCAACCTCCGGCGCATCCTCGCGGGTACCGAGCCCAAGATCAGGTCGAAGGCCGAGAAGGCCGCCGCCAAGGCCCAGTAACGCCATCCGATATGCGAATCCGCGCGGGCCGTAGCGGCTAGGCCGGTGCATAACCCGTTTCGGGCGCGAACAGACGGCCAAGTGCGCAAAGCTAGAACATCGCTAAGTCGATGACATAGCAATGCTTACGATCACCGAAACCCAAACAACCAACGACCCTACCCCGACCGCAACGCCCGCGGAGGCGCCCCCGGTTCAGGCTGGGTCCCTCCGGCTCAATCTGGGTGGCTCCAGTGATGCCGCCGAGCAGGTGCAAAGCGCCCTGTTCCACGCCCAGCGCCGGCTCGACAACCTCCGCGACCTGATCGATCGCTTCGATCTCGACGACGACGACGGCCCCCGCGCCGCCTGATCGGTCGATCCAACCAGATTCCCAAGCCGGGCCCGGCGCATCTCTTGTTGCGCGCGGGCCCGTGATGTTTGGGTACTCCCCGAGTCTCAACCCCTCAAGGCACCCACGGCTTCTTTAGGCCCGCACGCTACACTATCGCGGGTGCTGGTGGCCCTGCTGCAATGTTGCGCCCATCGAGAGCCGAACACGCCCGCCGCGAGGTTGCGCCATGCAGAATAACTTCGGTCTGAAAGACATGATCATCATCGCCCTGATCCTGGGGCTGTTCGTCAGCGTGTGGATCTCGATCTACCAGGACGACCGCCGCTGGGGCAAGACCCAGGAGGCCAATGCCCGCCTTGGGGATCTCGAGCAGCAGATCGTCCGCCTCGAAGAGCAGATTCTCAGGCGGCCCGTGGTCGTGACCCAGCAGCCCGGCACCACGCCCTCGGGCGGTCCGGGCCAGCAGCCAGCCACCACCCGCGCCAGCACGGATTGGGCCCGCGAGGGCGTCGCGGTGACCACCAGCGAGCCGTGGGGATTCACGACCGACCCGGCCAACGATCCCGATGTCGTCACCGGCGGCGAGTTCCACGAGATCTACGAGGGGCAGCCGCCGAAGCTGACGCCCTTTACCTACGCCGACGTGTACGGCCGCCGCGTGTGCGACATGATCTGCGAGAGCCTGGGCTGGTACGACCCGGAGACCCTCGAGATGCGCGGCCGGCTCGCCGACGCGTGGCAGTACGACCCCAACGGCATGTGGCTGCGAGCCAGGATCCGCGATGAGGCCCGCTACAGCGACGGCCAGCCGGTGCTGGCCGAGGACGTCAGGTGGACGTACCACGACCTGCTGTTCAATATGCAGATCGAGGCCGAGCGCTTCCGCAGCGTGTATAACGCTATTGAGAAGGTCGAGGTCATCGGCGACCCCGCGACCAGCCGCGTGGTCGAGTTCACCTTCAAGAAGCCCCGCTTCGACAACCTCGATCAGGCCTTCGGATTCAAGGTGCTGCCCAAGCACGTCTACCAGCCGTGGGTCGAGACGCCCACGCGGTACAACCAGAGCACCAACCTGACGGTCGGCTCTGGCCCCTTCCGGTTCGTCACGGTCGACCCGGGGAACCAGTGGACGCCCGGCCAGGACATCGTGCTGGTCCGCAACGAGCAGTATTGGGGGCCACGCCCCAGGCTCGACAGCTACCGCATCTCGGTGATTAAGGACTACACGACGAAGCTGATCGCCTTCAACAATGGGCAGGGTGACATGATGCGACCGAACTCGAAGCAGTTCGTCGCCCAGCGTTCCGACTCGAGATTCCTCGAGCACAGCGAGGCCCGCAAGTGGTTCAACATGCGTGGCGGTTACTCGTTCATCGGCTGGCAGTGCGGCCCCCGCAACGGCGGTAAGCTCACGCCATTCCACGACAAGCGCGTGCGGCAGGCCATGACCCTGCTCATCGATCGCGACCGCATCCGTCGCGATATTTCCAAGAATGTCACCCGCGTGGCAACCGGGCCGTTCCTCAGTTCTACGCCGCAGGCCAACCCCGATATCGAAGCCTGGCCCGTTGATGCCGACCGAGCGGTCGCCTTGCTGGCCGAGGCGGGCTGGCAGGACCGCGACGGCGACGGCCTGCTCGAAGACGAGGACGGCAACCCGTTTACTTTCGAGTTCACCTTTGCAAAGGGGAACGAAAGCACTGAACAGATGGTCAACTTCATCAAGGACGAACTCGCGCGGGTTGGCATCAACCTGCAGGTGCGTCAGATCGACTGGTCCGTGCTGGCCGACATCCTCAACCGCCGCGACTTCGACGCCATCACCTTTGCGTGGTCGGCCTCGACACCCGAAAACGATCCCTACCAGATCTGGCACTCGGACAACGCCGATAACCAAGGCGACAACTTCATCCAATGGCGCAGCGAAGAGGCCGATCGCCTCATCGAGAAGGGCCGCACGACCCTCGACTTCGACGAGCGCATGAAGGTCTGGCACGAGCTGCACTCGGTGTACCACGAGGAGCAGCCCTACACCTTTATGAGCGAGATCCCGTGGGTGCGTCTTGTCAAGAAGCGTGCTGGCAATGTCCAGGAATACGCCTCGGGCTTGGAGTACGCGGAGTTCTGGGTCGGTCGAGAGAGCCAGCCCTCGCAGAACTGACCTCGACCTTCTCCGACCCCAACCCGACTCTTCGGCACCAGAGCGCCACCGCCCATGACTACGTACATCATCCGACGCCTGCTGCTCATGATTCCGACGCTGATCGGCATGACGCTGCTGATCTTCATGCTGGTGGCCATGAGCCCCGGTGGTGTCGGCGCGGCCCTGCAGAGCGGCGCCGGTGGCGGGCAGATGGATTCGGGCAGTGTCGCCCAGCAGCGCGCCTACCTCGAAGACCGCTACGGTCTCGACGCGCCGTACGTCGTGCAGTACGTCAAGTGGCTGGGCCGGGTGAGCCCCGTCAAGTTCGGCGCGCGCGAGCAGTTCACGCCCAGCGGCGAAAGGTTCAGCCCGCCACGAACCGTGACCGAGCCCCCCCTCTGGGAGTGGTTCGGCGACGAATTGCCAACCGCCGAGCCGGCGGCCGCCCTGGTCGTGCCGGGCGAGGTGGAACTCCAGACCCAGATGTACCGGCAGGCGAGCGCCGACTACGCCCAGGTCCGCGCCGCGTACCTTGGCGCTCGCACGAGATTCGAGATCGCCATCGGCGACATCGCGAAGGTGCTGGAGCGAGAAGACGCGGTGAAGGATCGAGGAGAGATCAAGCCCGGCCCCGCTCGCTCAATCGGCAAGGACGCGTTCGAGAACGCCGACGATCTTCTGTGGGCCACCGCTCAGACCCGCGCCGCCGAGATGATGCGCGACTACCAGCGGCTGCTGGACGCCACCACCAGGTCGCAGGCGATGTTCGACGCCAAGATGTTCCGCCAGGCCGGTGTGCCGATCATCCCGGGGGCGGTGTCGCTGGCCGCTCCCGATCTGGGCATGAGCTTCGCCAAGTCGCGCCCGGTGTCGCAGCTCATCGCCGAGGCGCTACCGGTCACGCTACTGCTGAACCTGATCGCGGTCCCGATCATCTACTTCGTGGCCATCCCCTCGGGTGTGCTGGCCGCCAGCCGGCAGGGCTCGCTCATCGACGTGGGGCTCGGCGCGTTCTACGTCGCGCTCTGGTCGATCCCCATCGTGTGGGCCGGCGTGCTGGCGGTCGGCTTCCTGGCCAGCAAGGACTACCTGGGTGCGTTCCCCGTCACCGGGCTGCACTCGTCCGAGGCCGAGTCGATGTCGATGCTGCCGCAGACGGTGGACGGCCGCTGGCAGCGCGGGTTCATCCTCGACACGCTCTGGCACCTGGTCTTGCCCGTGGCGTGCCTGGTGTACACGGGCTTCGCCGTATTGAGCAAGCAGACCCGCGCCGCGATGCTCGAGAACTTCAACGCCGACTACGTCCGCACGGCCAAGGCCAAGGGCGTGTCGCGCAAGGACGTGGTCTTCCGCCACGTGTTCCGCAACAGCCTGCTGCCGGTCATCACCATGTTCGTGTCGATCTTCCCGGCCATGCTGGGCGGGTCGGTCGTGATCGAGAGCATCTTCAGCGTGCAGGGCATGGGCCACCTGATCATCGAGGCCATCACGCTGCGTGACCGCGAACTGCTGCTGGCCAACGCGCTCATCGTGGGCCTGGTCAACATGCTCGCCTTGCTGCTGGCCGACATCCTGTACGCCATGGCCGACCCACGGATCTCATACGACTGATGAGCCAAGACACCGACAACAACCCGCAGACCGCCGATCAGCTCACCGCCGTGACGGGCGTGCAACTCATGCAGGGCATCGGCCATCGCCCGGCCGAGGGCTTCTGGCTCGAGGCCTGGCGCAGCGTGTTCAAGCGTCCGGGGGCGGTGCTTGGCATCATCTGGGTCAGCATCATCGCGTTCTTTGCCGTCTTCGCGCCGCTGGTGGCCAACGGCCATCCCATCCTGCTCGTCGAGCAGGGCGGCGTGAACCCATTGGGCAAGCTGCTGGGCGGGCTCGACGAGGCCGTCGGCACGTTCGACGGCGCGCGGCTGGTGATCTTCATGCTGCTCTGGTCGGTCGCGTGGATCATGGCACCGCAACGCCTGCATCCGGCGTTGAAGCTCGGGACCGGCGCGATCGTGGCGATCGTGTTCGGGCTCTTCGTGATCGCCCAGTTCCTTAGCGCCTCGACCGGGAACGAGACCAGCGGCCTGGCAGGCTTCCTGCTCGGCCCCCCCGAAGATGGCGTCGGCTCCAGCCGCACATTCCAGATCATCATCGACCTGGCCATCGCCGCCGGCCTGGTGTGGGCCGCTGGAACGTTCGAGTTGTCCCGCCGGGTTCGCATCGCCACCGTGCCGGTGATCGTGCTGTTTGGCCTGGGCTCGCTGCTCGGCGTTGCGGCTCGGGTCGACGCCGACACGCCGGTGCTCTCGCCCATGCTCGAGTACCTGACCGTGGTCGACCTCACCCTGCTCCTGGGCGCCGTTGTCGCGTTGGCGTTGCTGGTGCCCAAGTGGGCGGGCATGGCCGGCGGGCGCGGCGATCGGGCCAAGGTCCTGCTGACCGTGTCGCTCCAGGCCGGGCTGGCGATGCTGCTGCACACGATCGTCAGCGGCCAGGCCGCCAAGCGTGATGCCGGATGGCTGCGCGGCTTCGAGCAGCAGCCCTACTTCGAGGTCATCGCGGCTCTGGGCATCGCGGCGATCGTGGGGCTGATCTTCGTCCCGCTCCACCCGCTGACCAGGCTCACCAATCGGGCGGGCGTCTCGCTGCTGGTCACGCTGGTGATGTTCGGCATCATCGCCGCACGCTGGTCGACGCCGCTGCCCGACTTCCGCTACGTTGCCAACGTGGCCCAGGGTGAGACCAGCGCGATCTTCACCGTCGTCCCGTGGTCGCCCAACCAGAGCGGCACGGCCGTCGACATGCTCAAGCCGGCCAGCAACGTGTACTCCCAGGTCTTCAAGGGGCTCGAGGAGGTCGCGCTGAACGAACGAGCGCGCGACACCGGCATGCCCGTTGCCCAGATGCCCCTCGACGCCGAGGTGCTCGCCGCGATCGAGGCGCAGCTGGGGTTCGCGTCCGACTCGCTGCCCTCCAAGCCGGCCGAAGCCTTCGCCGCCGTGCAGGCGGCCGCCGACGCCGATCCCACGATGACCGTGGCCGACGCCGCGGCGGTGCTCGAAGCCCGCCCCGGCCCCGCGTATTCGCTGGGCACCGACTCCAAGGGCCGGGACATGCTCAGCCAGCTCCTGCACGCCAGCCGCCTGTCGATCTCCATCGGCCTGGTGAGCACGACCATCGCCGTGGTCATCGGCGTGACCGTCGGAGCGCTCATGGGCTACTTCGGCGGCTGGGTCGACATGCTGCTCTACCGCGTGGTCGAGATCTTCATGGCCATCCCGTTGCTGTTCCTGCTGATCGTCGCCGCGGCCGTCCTGCCGCGCAATACGTACGTCATGATGGCCATCATCGGTTGTGTGACGTGGACGGGCAGCGCCAGGTACATCCGCGCCGAGTTCTATAAGCTCCGGGGGCAAGACTTCGTGCAGTCGGCCCGGGCCGTGGGCCTGCCGCTGCGGAGCGTGCTGTTCAAGCACATGCTGCCCAACGGCGTCACGCCGGTGCTGGTCGACGCGTCGTTCGCCATCGCGGCGGCCATCCTGGCCGAGGCCGTGCTGAGCTACCTGGGGCTGGGCAAGCCGGGCCAGGCCAGCTGGGGCGGTTTGCTCAGCGACGCGACCAACGAGGTGGGCAAGTTCATGTGGTGGCTGGCGATCTTCCCGGGCTTTGCCATCTTCCTGACCGTGCTGAGCTACAACCTCATCGGCGAGGCCCTGCGCGACGCCATCGATCCCAAGCTGAAGAAGGCCCGGGTGTGACGCGCACCCCGCCCGAGCACCCCCCGCCCGCAGCGCCCACGACCGAGGGAGTCCCGATTTGACCGAAGCGACCACAACGAAGCGCACCAAAGACGGCGACGTTGATCCCAACGCCCAGCCGCTGGCGCAGGTGCGAGACCTGGCCGTCTCCTTCGACAACGGTACCGGCCCGCGCATCCAGGCCGTCGACGGCGTCCGCATGACCATCTACCCGCGTCAGACGCTGGCCGTCGTGGGCGAGAGCGGCTGCGGCAAGAGCGTGACGGCGATGAGCTCGATGCAGCTCGTGCCCCGCCCGCCAGGCCGTTTCGACCGCGGGCAGATCCTCTTCCGCACCGACGACGGCAACACCATCGATCTCTTGCGGCTAAGCGAGAAGGAGATGCGCGACATCCGCGGCAACGACATCGCCATGATCTTCCAGGAGCCCATGACGAGCCTCAACCCGGTCTACACCGTGGGCGACCAGATCATGGAGGCCATCCTGCTGCACCAGAGCGTGAGCGCGAGCAAGGCGCGCGACATCGCCCTCGAGGCCATGCGTTCGGTGGGCATCCCCGAGGTCGAGAAGCGCATCAAGGCGTACCCCCACCAGTTCTCGGGGGGCATGCGCCAGCGCGTGATGATCGCCATGGCGCTCGCCTGCCGCCCGCGTCTGCTGCTGGCCGACGAGCCCACCACCGCGCTCGACGTGACCATCCAGGCCCAGATCCTCGAACTGCTCGGCTCGCTCAAGGACGAGATGGACATGGCCGTCATGCTCATCACACACGATCTGGGCGTGGTCGCCGAGAACGCCGACGTGGTATGCGTCATGTACGCCGGCCGTGTGGTCGAGTACGGCACCGTCTTCAGCGTGTTCGACAAGCCCATGCACCCCTACACGCGCGGCTTGCTGGCCAGCATCCCCAAGATTGGCCACCGCCTCGACCGGCTCGTGACGATCAAGGAAGTCGTTGAGGACGAGGCGCAGTTCAAGAAGCTGCCCGGCGCCGACGAGGGCGTCCGCCCCTGGTGGCCCTGGCACAAGCCGCCGGCCGACCTGGCCGCCAAGGACGAGCCCGCGGGCGACTACTACCTGCAAGAGGTCGATACCGGCCACTGGGTGGGTGTGTGGCGCACCAAGGCCGTGAGCGACCATGAGAGCCGCCCACCCGACCTGAACTACCGCGCGAAGCGCGGGGAACCCGCGGCCGTCTAGCGCCACCGTCACCGCACAAGCGAGGCTCCATGCCCGCCATCATGATCCTGGCCGACGAAGACTTCGCCTCGCGCGAGCGCGACTTGCTCGCCAGGCTCGAGGTGGGGCTGGTGGCCGATGGCTTCCGCGTGCTGCACGCCGTGCCCGATTCGCTGCCCGAACTGCTCGACGGCCGCGTGTTCTCGCAGGCCATCGGCTACGTGCCGCACGGTCCATTGCCGCCGCTCTCGCGTCGCGCGAGGGATCTGGCCCGCAGCGCACTCGAAGCCGGGCCCAGCGAGGGCATCGCGCTCGTCCATGTGTTCGGCGACCAGGCCTGGCCGCTGGGCTTCGAGGTCGCGGGCATGCTGGGCGCCGGGCTCGTGCTCGAGGTCTTCAACGCCCACCTGGCCGACGCCCTGGGCGGGGCCCACCTCGACAGCGTCGACGACAAGGTGATCGCCAGCGTGCCCGGGGCCGCCCTCGAGCGGCGCTGCCTCCGCAAGCTCGACAGCCGCCACCTGCGCCTGGTGCGGTGGGGCGTCCACACCGAAGACGCCCGGCCGGCCGACAAGCCCATGGCCGGTGGCGATCGTCCGGCGGTCTTGCTCGCAGGCACCGGCCATGACCGCGCGAACTGGACGCACGCGCTCGAGGCCCTGTCCCGCGTTCGTCTCGACGGCGACGAGCCGCCGCTCATCTTCGCCGACGCCGACGCGGCCCACGACGCCCACCTGCGCTCGGTGGTCGAGCGGCTGGCGCTGGCCGAGCACGTCAGCTTCGTTGCCAGCGTCGAGGCCCACCGCGACCCAGTGCTGCGGGTCGACGCCCTGCTGCTGCCCGACGCCCTGCGCGAGCACCGCAGCCTCGTGCTCGACGCCCACGCCAACGGCATCCTCGTGATCGCCGTGACCGATCCGGTCATCGACGAACTGGGGACCGACTATGGGGTCACCCAACTCGACCCGGGCGACCCGGAGCGCTGGGCCGAGGAACTCCGCCGCGTGTTCGAGGACAAACGCCTGGCCGACGAACGCCGGTCTGCGGGGTTCGCCGCCGTCGAGCGTTTTCATGCGGGCAACGCCCACGTGGCCGCCGTCCAGACCCTGTATGAGGGGATGCTGGCGGGCAAGTCCGGATAATTCCGGCCCTGACGATCGCCCGGGCGGGTACTTGAGAGAAATTCTGCCGAATGCGCATAAAGGCTTGCAACAGGCTGGTTTATGCAGTTGAATAGACCAGTGCAGGGAGATCGACCTTGCCGCCCGGAGGGTGGCGAAGACGGAGGAGTCCGAAGATATGAAGAACACGATTGCTATCGCATCGATGGCCCTCGGCGCGGCGGCCCCCTCGGCCCTGGCCCAGGGGCTCCACCCCGTGAGCGACGTCCGCACGGTCGAGGCGATCACGGCGGCCACAGAGTCCGAGACCGTCACCAGCATCGTTGTCGAGGTGCCCACGCTCGACCGCCTGGATCCCTTCCAGCGGTTCGTGATCGACCCGAACGAGCGGCAGAACGACCCGGCCCGCTTCGAGATCCGCGTGGACGGCACCATCCGCAACTACCAGAACGTGACCAACGGCTTCGTCCGCGCCCAGCGGTACGTGGCCGACCGGCTCGAAGAGGCCCGCATCGCGTGGCTGCGTGAGAACGCCGCCGTGACCTCGCACGCCGGTGAAAGGGTCGGCAGCGAGCAGACCGCCATCACGCCGCGCGCCACGATCACGATGCCCGAGGGTGCCAGCGGTGGCGGCGGCTTCCGCGTGCAGGCCCCGCAGGCCGACCGTTCCAATCTGGTCGCCGCCTTGGAGCGGATGAATGCCCACCGGGCCACCGTCCGCGCCGCGGCCGCGCCGGCTGAAGAGACCGAAGAAGTGGCCGAGACCACCGTCGCGTCGGCCAACTGACCGAATCCGCACCGCACCCGGTCGCGTAGAGAGCCGAGAAACGTTCTCCTTCTTTGCCTGGGGGGTCCTGCTATGTGGCGGGGCCCCCTCTTTGTTTGGGTGCGATAATCCCCCGATGTCGCGTCCGCTGTTCGATCCAAGCAAGATGGCCGCCAAGCCGCGCGAGCCCGAGGCGTCAAAGCCGGCCAATACCGTCGAGGCGCCCATGCGTGTGCGCGAACTGGCGGCGCTGGTCGACGGTGCCATCCGCCGCGGCGTGGCCAGCCCCCTGCGTGTGGTGGGCGAGGTCAGCGGCTTGCGCGATCGCACCCACCTCTACTTCGATCTCAAGGACGGCGAGGCGGTCGTCGCCTGCGTGCTGTTCGCCAACGTCGTGCGCAAGCATCGCGTGGTCCTGCGCGACGGGCTCGAGGTGGTCGTCACCGGCTCGCTGGAGTTCTACGCCAAGGCGGGCAAGCTCTCGCTCATCGGCACCAACGCCCAGCCGGTGGGGGCGGGCGCGCTCGACCTGGCCTTCCGCCAGCTCTGCGAGGAATTGCGGGGGCTGGGCTGGTTCGATGACGTCCGCAAGCGGCCCTTGCCCACGTTCCCACGACGCGTGGCGGTGCTGACCAGCCGCAGTTCGGCGGCGTTGCAGGACGTGCTCGACACGATTCGCCGGCGATGCCCGGCGGTCGAGGTTGCCTTGGTCGACGCCCGCGTGCAGGGCGAGGCGGCCGCCGCCGAGTTGCGCGCCAAGCTGGGGGCACTCTCCCGCCAGCACAGGGCCCTGGGCATCGACGCGGTCATCATCACCCGCGGCGGCGGATCGGCCGAGGACTTGTGGGCCTTCAACGACCGGGCGCTGGCCGAGGCGATCCTCAAGTGCCCCGTACCGGTCGTGGCCGCCATCGGGCACGAAACCGATACGACCATCGCCGAGCTGGTGGCCGACGTGCGGGCCGCCACGCCAACCCAGGCGGCCATGCGATTGACGCCCGACAGCGACACCCTGCTCGAACAGGTCGACATCGCCGGCACCCGGTTGCGCGGCGCGCTCCTGAGGCGGACGGCCGACGGCGCACGCGCGATCGAGGCGTTGTCGCGCCGCCGGCCCATCGCCAACCCAATGACGATCACCGCCGATGCGCGCGGACGGCTGGATCGCGCCGCCGACCGCCTGGCCGACCGCGCTCGCGCGAAGCTGCACCACGCCACGCTGCGGCTCGAACGGTTGAGCGCCCGGCTCGAGGCCCACAAGCCAGCCGCTGAGTTGGCCCGCCGCGCGCAACGGCTCGACCACGCCGCCGAGAGACTCGCCCGCGCGATGGACCAACGCATGGAATCCGAGTCGCGACGGATCGAGTCGAACGAGCGTCAACTGAGGGCGGTGGGGCCGCAGGGCGTACTGGCTCGGGGGTATTCCTATACCACCCTGGCCGACGGCCGGCTCGTGCGTTCGGCCTCGGCGGTGTCGCCGGGCGACGAGTTGCACACCACGCTGGCCGACGGGCGGGTACGCTCGACCGTCGCCGGGCAGGCACCCAAGAAGAAATCTACGCCGCCCAAACCGGCCCCCAAGGACGACCCCGCGCCGCAGATGGACCTGTTCGGCGAGTCGACGCCCGGCTCGAAAGGTTGACGATCATGGCCGAGAAGAAGCCCAAGCAAGAACAAGCCGAGCCCACCTTCGAGGAGGCGCTAACCGAGGTCGAGGCCATCATCGAGCGCATCGAGACCGGCCAGAGCGGGCTGGAGCGATCCATCGGCGAGTACGAGAAGGGCGTGCGGCTACTGGCGCGCTGTCGGGGACTGCTGAAGGACGCCGAGCAGCGCATCGAGGACGTCACCGGCAAGCTCGAGGCCGAGGCGAAGACGCCGAAGACCGATTGACCCGGTGGCCCGATATCGCCGATAGCCCCCGGGAGCCCCAGAATCGTGCATGACTTCGTGATCATCTTGCCCAGGGTGGCCACCCTGCTGTTCGTGTTCGCCTTCGGGGCGTGCGTGGGGTCGCTCATCAACGTGCTGGCCTACCGCCTGCCGCGGGGCATCGGCGTGGTCACCCCGCCCTCGCGCTGCCCGGCCTGCTCGACGAGGCTCCGCTGGAAGGACAACATCCCGATCTTCGGGTGGCTGTTCGTGCGCGGCAAGTGCCGGTATTGCAAGGCGCCGATCTCACCCGAGTATCCGTTGGTTGAGTTGCTCGTGGCCAGCCTGTTCGCGGTGTTCTTCATCGCCTGGTACCTGATCCCCGCATACTCGGGCACGAGCGCGAGCTTCGAGGTGCTGGGGCTCGACCTGAGCACGATGCGGCACGACTGGGCCGAGGTCGACCGCCACAACGGCGTGCCCCGGCATTCGGCCCCCATGTTCGCGATCGTCTTGTTCTTGCTCGGCTCGCTCTTCGCGATGATGCTGACCGACCTGAAGACCACCATGATCCCGCTGGTGCTGCCGTGGTTCGCCACCCTCGCCGGCGTGCTCATCCACACCGGGTACGGTGTGTTCCTGAGCGTGAAGGGGTTGGAGTACCCCATGCCCAGCCGCGACATGTCCTGGAATTGGCCCATCCCTACGTACGGCTGGGCGAGCGTGGGCATTGGCATCGGCGGTGTGGCCGGCGTGGGCCTGTCGCTGCTGATGCTGAAGTTCAAGGTCATCGGTCGCAGCTTCGCCGACGCGTTGCAGTGGGAAGAGGAACACCGCAAGGCCAAGGGGCTGCCGCCCATCGAGGGCGAGGAGATCGACGACTCGGAGACAGGCCAGTGGCGGCCCAAGAAGGGATGGCTCCGCGGGCCGGCGGTTATCGCGATCACCGTTCTGGTGTGCGCGATCGCGGGCGGGTTCATCGCGCACCTGCTGGGCTACGCGTCGGGCATCGGTGTGATCATCGGTATGGCGGCGGGGCCAATCGTGGCCGGCATCCCGCTGCGGATGTTCCTTCCGGCCCCAAAGTCCACCAGCGACAAGCAAGACCCAAGCGACGCCGAGGTCTGGATCGCCTACCCCCACGCCCGGCGTGAGATGGTCAAGGAGATGGCCTTCCTGGCCGGCCCGGCGGTGCTGGCCTGGGGCGGGTTCATGCTCACCAGCACCTTCTCAGGCCCCTGCCCGCTGTGGCTCGACGCCCTGGGCGGCTCGCTGCTGGGCTACCTGGTCGGCGGCGGGGTGGTGTGGGCGGTCCGGCTGTTCGGCAGCCTGGGCTTCGGCAAGGAGGCCATGGGCCTGGGCGACGTCCACCTGATGGCCGCCGTGGGCGCGTGCCTGGGCTGGGTCGATTCGGTGCTGGCCTTCTTCGGGGCCGCCTTCGTTGGTATCTTGCTGACCCTCTACAGCATCTCGCTCAGCCGCGGGGTGGGCCGGGCCATGCCCTACGGCCCCTCGCTGGCAATCGCGACGGTGCTGGTGTTGCTGGCCAAGCCGGCGATCGAGCTGTGGCTCAGCCGGTTGACTGGGCAGGTTGTGAATCTGCCGTAGTCCCACGAATCGCTTGTTGTTTGCTGGCGTTAACCGGTTTTTGGCCGCAATCTCAGACTTTTGGGCCCGCACGCCGATAAGGTGGGTATCGCCGGTGGTGCCCACGGAGGGCTCGCCGCTGGTCGCTTCTGTTCATTCGCATCGGCGTTGGAGGATCCAAGGCATGCCCATGTGCGTTTCGCTTCCCAATTCGATTACTCGTGTCCTGCTCGTTGCCGTGCTGCTTGGCGTGGGCCTGACCACCATCGGCTGCGCGAGCAACGGGCCGCGTCCCGACGACCCGCTGGTGATGGAGAACCAGGAACTGCGGCGTCTGAACGAAAACCTCCAGATCGCCCTCGACGACGCCGAGGCCCGCTACCGGGCGCTCGACGAGCAGAACCGGCAGCTCGCCGGCCAGCTCGCGGCGCAGCCCGAGCCGCTGGGCGACACCGGCTTCGAGGGCCTGGGCGCGGGCGTCAGCCGCCGGGCGGGCGAGGTCGTGGTCGACATCGCCGGCGAGGTGCTGTTCGACTCGGGCTCGGTGACGGTCAAGCCCGCCGCTCGCGGCGTGCTCGACGGCGTAGTTCGGGTCATCAAGCAGCGGTATCCCGGTGCCGAGATCCGCGTTGCCGGGTACACCGACAACGACCCCATCAAGAAGAGCGACTGGAAGACCAACGAGCGGCTGAGCGCCGAGCGCGCTATGGCCGTCGAGAGCTACCTTGTGTCCAAGGGCATCAGCAACGATGTCGTCCACTCGGCCGCGTATGGCCCGGCCAAGGCCAAGAGCAGCAAGCGCGAGAGCCGCCGCGTCGAGATCATCATTCTCGAGTAGGTTTCGAGTCGATACTCGCGCATCGAAACAAGAAACCAGCCCCTCCGGCGTCATCGCCGGAGGGGCTGGTGTTGTTCTCGACGGGTATCGAATGATCAGGCGTTCGAGATCTTCTCGGCGTCGCAGTCCTTAAAGGCCTGCTTGGCGATGTCCTTGTGGTCGGAATCTTCGCACTGGACACCAACGAGCACGGAGCCCTTCTCGACGGCATCCTCGTAGAACTTGACTTCGTGCTCGGGGATGGCGGCACCAATCGCGCCGCCAATGACGCTGCCGGTAGCAGCACCCGCCCCCGCGCCGGCGAGAGCAGCAACCAGCGGCCCGGCGACGAGCAAGCCGGCACCACCTGTGGCGACCGCACCCACGGCGGTCAGGCCGGCCGCGAGCGCGACGACCGCACCACCGGCGCCAGCACCGATGGCCACGCCCTCGGGCAACTTCGAGTGGGAGTTAACCGCGAAGGCTTCCTTTTTGAAGTTCTCCCCGGCCATGATGCTGATTTCGTTCTCGGGGATGCCCCGGACTTCGAGCGTCTGGACGGCGGCGGCGGCTTCGGCGGGCGTGTTGAACAGGCCGGTGATGACGGTACTCATGGCAATTCTCCTTTGTTGCACCCATCGGGCGGTGCGGAAGCACGCCAATGGCAATGGGACATATCAAGGAGAATACAGCGTGATTTTGTAACTACGATGAACCGGGCATGAAAGCGTGCTTAGCCTGCTGCCGATGCGTCATCTTGCCATGTAGCGGCCGACAAGACCAGAGTTCGCATCTGCGACACTCCGGTGCTCAGGCGCATTTGGAGCCTTGGACGCACAATCGGACACGACCAGGCATCGGGCTCGATACGCGCGAGCTTGGTCCAGTCCTTCTCGGTGACGAGCAACGCGTCCATGCCATCGGCGGCGCGACGGAGGCGCTCGATGGTGGCGGGCGCGTAGGGGTCGTGATCGCGCAGCTCGATCGTGTGAGCGGGCGGGCCGAACGCGGCGGCGGCCTGGTCGATGAACGCCTGCGGCTTGCCGATAGCGCAGGCCAGCGCGTAGCGGCGGCCTCTGAGCCAATCCAACGGCTCGACGCGATCCATGACGAGCAATTCGCTCCACGCGTGCTCGGCGTGGGCAACGACCAGATGGGGGAACTGGCGCCGAAGCTCGGCCTCGATCCGCGAGAGGTCGGAGGGCGTGGCGCGGTCTGCATGGGTGAGCACCACCGCCTGGGCGCGCGCGAGGCTGGACACCGGTTCGCGCAGCCAGCCGGCGGGGAGCAGTCGCTGGGCGAAGGCGTCCTGCGTCGCGTCGATCAGGACGATGTCGAGCTGGCGCACCAAGCGCCGGTGCTGGAAGCCGTCGTCGAGCACAACCACATCAACGTTCTCGCCCTCGGGCGTGGCGAACAACTGCAAGAGCTGCTGCACGCGGTTCGGCCCAACGGCCAGCGGCACGTCGGGCAACGCCGTGCGGTGGAGTTCGGCCTCGTCGCTCAGGCCGTTGTTTGAGGCATAGCCGCGAAGCGCGATCGTGGGATGGTGGCCGGCTTCGATGAGCCAGTTGCACACCATCTGCACGGCCGGGGTCTTGCCCGTGCCGCCCACGCTCAGGTTGCCCACGCAGATGACCGGGCGATCGAGCGTCACGCTCAAGCCGCTGAAGGAGAACGGCTTGGCCCGCTTGCCCGCGTCGAAGCTGGCGTTGCGATCGCGCACGATGCGCGCGTAGACGCGCTCGGCCAGCGGCGCAAGGGGGCGCAGGGCGGCGGGCATCGGCCCGCGCTCACCGGGCATCGTGATCCTTTCGCTCGGCCAGCAACTGCTGGCGGAGCCGGGTGCCCATCGACCGGCTCAGACGCCGTCGCTGGAGGCGCGCGATGCGGAGGTTGTTGGCGATATCGATGAACGCCATCAGGATCACGAAGCCCACCAGCACCATGGCGACCGCCCAGATGAGCGCGAACTGGCGGGTATTCTGCGGCGAGACCACCGAGAACGCGACGACGAGCACCGGCGCGGTGATCAGGATGAGCCAGCCGTTGGCCGTGCGGATGCGCCGCCGGCTTTCGGGCATGTCGGCCCCGCGCATGGCCAGCAGGTGGGCGGCGACCGTGACCAGCGTGATCATCGCCAGAGGCGCCGAGACCCAGATGGGCACCAGGCCGTTCATGGGCGCGCCCCCCAAGCGGTGGTGAGGGCGAGCCAGCCTGGCAGGCGCTGCGTCGGCAGGCCGACGACGGTGTCGGGGTCCCCTTGAACGGTAATGGGCCAGCCGTCGGCCAAACGCTCGGTCAGGTTGTACCCGCCGGCCTTGCCCCGCCAGCCGCCGGTAATGAGGTAGCGGTCGATGGCGTCTTCGGAGACGTTGCCGAACGTCACGAGCGCCACGTCGGCCAGCAGCAGGCGGTTGGCGTGTGGATGGTGCGGGTCGATGAGTGCGACCCCGGTCACGACGCGTTGCGTCTGGCCGACCATCGACCTGAGCGTGGACCGAGCGTGCGCGTCGGTCGCTGGCTTTCCGATGATGCGGCCGTCGAGCTCGCACGCGGTGTCGGCACCCATGACCACGCCGGTCGCGCCCTCGGGCAGCACCTCGATGGCGGCGAAGGCCTTGAGGTACGCCATCGCGACGGTCCAGGTGAGGGCGGTCGCGCCATGGGGCGGGGTGAGCTGGCCGTCGTCGACGTTCGAGGGCACAACGGTGAAGTCGGCGCCCAGCTCGGTCAGGATCTCCCGCCGCCGAGGGCTTCCGCTGGCCAGAAGGAGGCGCACCGGGGGCCAAGCCGACGCCTGCGGGTCAGCCGCTATCCTGCCTCCATGCGAGCTCACCTGGTCCAACTGGACATCGTATGGGAGGACCGCGAGGCCAACTTCGCCAATGTTGGGCGGCTGCTGGATGGTGCGGACGTGCGCCAGGGCGACCTGGTGCTGCTGCCCGAGATGTTCGATAGCGGGTTTTCCCTTAATACCGACACCACCGCCGACGACGGCACCACCCAGGCTTGGCTGGCAAGGCTGGCCGACGATCTCGGGGCCGTGGTGATGGGCGGCCGGACGGTTGGAGGCTGTGCCAACGGCGGCTGCGGTAAGGCGACCAACCACGCCACGGTCTTTGCCCCCGGCGTTGGCGGCGGCGAGCCCCAACTGCTGTGCGATTACACCAAGATCCATCCCTTCACCTATGGCCGCGAGGGCGAGAAGTTCGTCGGCGGGCGGCATGTTGAGACCTTCCGCTGGGAGACCGGCGGCGAGTCGTTGACGGTGTGCCCGACCATCTGCTACGACGTCCGCTTCCCCGAGCTCTACCGGCTGGGCCTCCAGAAGGGCGCCGAGGCGTTCACCTGCATCGCCAACTTCCCCGCCGCCCGCCAGAGCCACTGGCGGACGCTGGCCATCGCCCGCGCCATCGAGAACCAGGCCTTCATGCTGGCCGTCAACCGCCGCGGCAACGACCCCTACCTGGCCTACGCCGGCGGCACCATCGCCGTGGACGCCAAGGGCGAGGTCATCGGCGAGCTTGGCGATGAGGAGGCCGTGCTGACGGTGGAACTCGACGTGCCGGCGTTCCGCAAATGGCGCACGGAGTTTCCGGCCTGGAAGGATGGGCGTTTAATGGACAGCGCTGGGGGCTAGCCCTTGGGTCTCACCGCATGCCGCGTATTCGCCGACCGCGTGATCAGCGCGATCTGGCTTGGCAGGTCGTGGGCGATGCGGGTCGTTACGTCGCCCTCGATCTTGCGGGCCAGCAGGGGGCGGCGGCTCTCGCCCATGATGAGGGTGTCGCAGCCGTAGGTGACGGTGTGGTCGAGGATCTCGTGCACCACGTCGTTGCTGGTGACGTAGATTGGGACGCAGGGCACGCCGTGCTCGCGGGCGAGCAGGATGGTGGTGCCCAGGGCTTCCTGGGCCTCGTGGTCGTCGTCGATGTTGGGCCGGCGCTGGGGGCCCATGTCGGCCACGCGGAACGTGCGCACGAAGATCACGAACAGCACCGCGCCGCGGCTGCGGGCCAGGTCGACGGCGAACTCGGACTGGTACCGGCCGCGGGCCGCCAGCATGATGCGCGGCTTGCTGGAGTCCAGCGCGATGGGGTCGCGGCGGACTTCGGCCAGCCATCCGGCGATGGGCGTTTCGAGCGGCTTGGGGTCGCGGCTGCGCTTGGCTTGCACGAGGGCGCGCATCGTGAGCACGATGGCCACCAGCCCGCCGCTGAAGGCCAGGCTCTCGGGCTGGGTGACGGCGATGGTGATGGTGACGGCCAGCAGGATGCCGCCGAAAACCCACATGAAGACGCGCACGACGCGGGGGATGTCGAGCTTGCGATTGACCGCTCCGCACAGCACGTTGGTGCTGATGGCCCCGCACACGCCCAGCACGTAGAGCTTGGCCAGCACCTGCACGTCCTGCTCGACCAGGATGACGCCCGTGGGGATGAGCACGGCCACGATGAGCCCGACCCAGGGCACGCCGGGGTAGTTGAGTTTGGTCAGCGCGCGGGGGAGCTCGCGGTCCTGGGCCATGGCGAACATCACGCTGACCATGGCCATCACGGCAGTATTCGCAGCGCTCAGCAGCAGCAGGCCGAAAGTGACACCCGCGATCTTTCCCAGGATGAAGGCGGCGGTGTCATTCCCCGTGATGCGCTGGCCGCTCTCGATGGCGATGCGCTTCATGGCCGTGTCGCGATACTCGATGACAGCCTCGAGCTGGTCGGCCTCTTCCTGCGTGAACTCACCAGCTTCGACCGCCTGCACCACTTGGTTGTGCGTCATCGAGAGCTTGTCGCCGTAGGTGATCTCATCGGGCGCGTGCGTGTGCAGCGTGGTGCTCATGCCCGCCAGGGCGATGCCGAAGAGCATGTTGAGCACCACGACCTCGAGGCTCACCGGCCAGATGGTGCGGCGGGCCGTCTTGCCGATGGGCTTCTTCATGATGCCCGTCATGTTGGCGACGGCCTCGAGGCCTGCCAGCGCGAGGCAGATCTTGGCGAAGCTGACCCAGGCGTCGAACGGGCCGACCTGGGTGAAGTACTCGAAGCTGATGGTCTTCAGCCCGTCGACGAACAGCGGGATTGCCAGGACGGCGAGGATCGCCGAGACCAGCATGGCAAGCATCGCGACGACGAGCGCGAACTGGCCCGAGCGTTTCGAGCCCAGCCAGTTGATCGCGCCGATGAACACCAGCGTGCCAACGGCGAGCGGCAGGGTGAGGTATCTGGGCACGCCGAAGTAGTGGAAGGCCTCGATGACGCTGATGGCCGCCGTCATGATGTACCCGCTCATGAGCAGCGTGGCGCCGATGACGCTCAGCACGGGTTTGACGTCGCGGGCGGCCGAATAAACACCGCCACCATCGGGATAGCAGCGGCAGATGTGGGTGTAGATCCAACTGACGGCCAGCATGAGCACGCCGATGGCGGCGAGGTAGACCACGCTGGCGTGGCCCGTATAGAGGAATGCCAGGCCCAGCACGTAGAGGCGGCTGGTGCCCCAGTCCCCGTAGAGCAACGGGCCGGCATGGATGGCCCCGAGGTCTCGAGGGCGGGATGTACCAATGACCATGGGTGGCCCTTACCAAGCCCCCGGGGTCGGTGGGCATCGGGCCCTACCGACGGGGTCGCAACAGTAGCGGCCTTATCGGCCTGGATTCGGGGTGGCCGGCGAGGGGAAATGCCGAACCGGGCGCGAACTTTTGGTGAAATGGTGCGAATCGGATGCCCGGTGGGATCCGATCTGCGTCCGCGTCGCCAAGCCGGCTGGGCCGGTGGGTGCCGGGCGTCGATAACGCTTGCGGAAGGCCGTGCGGGCCAGCCCCACGGCCTTTCGTGTGATTTGTCCGTGGGCGGTTGGGTCGCTATGTTCCCCTCCCGTTTCGGGGGCGACCGCGAGGCCGAGCGGGCCGTACCCGCGTGTCCCAAAGAACCGTCCTGATTGAGGCAGCCCTAGACGATGTCCGAACCAAGCCCGACACCCGCGAGAAACCCCTCCGAAGCCTCGGCTTCGGGCACGGGCGCGATGTCGGGGACCGGTGCGCTGTCGGGCAGCCGGACTGCCGCGATGCAGGCGATGGACCGCTCGGGCATCACGCCACTGAGCAACGTATCGACGCCCGCAGACCCCGACGCGGCGATGGCCGAGGTGGCCAAGGGCGGGTCGAACGTCGATACCGCGCTGGGGCGTCTGGTCGTCGACTATGGGCTCGCGACGCGCGAAGAAGTCGATCTCTGCAAGGACCGCATGCGCGAGGCCGGGGTGGCTGCCGGTGAAGAAGCCGGCCAGCGCTCGCTGGCGATCGAGCTGGTCGACCAGGATTTCGTCACCAAGCGGCAGATCGCACGGCTGAAGGCCATCCTCGACGCCGAGCGCAGCGGGCAGAAGATCCCCGGCTATCGGTTGCTGGGCAAGCTCGGCGCCGGCGCGATGGCCACGGTGTACAAGGGCCGCCAGCTCAACCTCGACCGGCTGGTGGCCATCAAGGTGCTGCCCCGCAAGTTCAGCCAGAACCCGCAATTCATCGAGCGTTTCTACGCCGAGGGCCGTGCGGCGGCGCAGCTGAACCACCCGCACATCGTGCAGGCGTACGACGTGGGCAAGGCCGGCGAGTACCACTACTTCGTGATGGAGTACGTCAACGGTCGCACCGTGTACGACGACATCGTCAAGCATAAGCGGTATGGAGAGGCCGAGGCGATCGAACTCGTCCGCCAGGTGGCCGCAGCGCTCGGGCACGCGCACGAGCGAGGCATCATCCACCGAGACGTGAAGCCCAAGAACATCATGATCACCAACGAGGGCGTGGTGAAGCTGGCCGACATGGGCCTGGCCCGCGCCGTCAGCGACAAGGAAGCCGCCGAGGCCGAGGCGGGTAAGGCCTTCGGCACGCCTTTCTACATCAGCCCCGAGCAGATCCGTGGCGAGACCAACGTCGGGCCCGAGGCCGACATCTACTCGCTGGGCGTAACGCTCTACCACATGGTCACCGGGGGCGTGCCCTTCGACGGCAAGAACCCCACCAGCGTGATGCACAAGCACCTGAAGGCCGACGCGGTGCCGCCCGATCAGGCCAATCCGAAGCTGAGCGGCGGCATCAGCGAGGTCATCGAGATGATGCTGGCCAAGCGTCGCGAGCAGCGGTATCGCTCGGTGAAGGACCTGCTGAACGACCTGGATGCTGTCACGGCCGGCAAGGCCCCGCCGCTGGCCCACCGGGGGCTGGACGAGGCCGATCTTGCCTCATTGAGCCACCTCGAGACGGCCAGCGTGGCCGCCCCGGCAGAGATGCAGCCCGAGGCACCGATCTCCCAGGGCGGCGATTTTCGCACACCGCTGCTGATCGCCGTGGGCGTGCTGCTGGCCATCAGCTTTGTCTTCAATCTGATCCAACTCGCGTGATTTTGCCGGCAGATTGGGCATTTGTACGCATCTTGGAACACCCGATCTCGCTCGGTGGTTTGCAATTTGTGGGGAGTACCCCCGACAAATTGGCTTGCTCGGCGGCTGGAGATCTGTTATTCTCTACGGCGTGGCAAGAAGCATGAGCCGCCCGAGTTGAGCGGCCATCACCATCAACCGATGTCTGGTTTGGGCTTTGTCCCGGCTGGTTGGCCCGGTCGCACGAAAGCCGTGGTGGGGTTGACGCCCCGTCGTGAGCGTTTGGTTGCCTCTCACCGCTGTGGTGGGGGCGGCAGAATCCAGATGATGTTGCCGGTGTGTACCGGCGTGACCAATCGGCCGGCCTGACGCTGGCACCCCCGAAGGAGAACACCCATCCGAGGACGAAGGTTTTACCGCGACGCCGGCCCCGTGCAACGCACCCGGGTCAACCACATGATCCGCATCAGCCCCATCCGGTTGATCGGGGCCGAGGGCGAGCAGGTTGGCGTGGTCGACACGCGCGAAGCGATGCAGATGGCCCAGGAGGCCGGGCTCGACCTTGTCGAGATCGTGCCCGACACGCGGCCACCGGTCTGCAAGATCATGGACTACGGCAAGTACAAGTACGAGCAGTCCAAGCGCAAGGACAACAAGACCACGGGCCAGCAGGAAATCAAGGAAGTGCGCCTCGGTCGGTCGGTGAAGATCGACCCCCACGACGTGCAGATCCGCGTGAACCAGGCGCGGCGATTCCTGATGCAGGGCCACAAGGTGCAGATCACCCAGCGCTTCCGCGGCCGCGAGATGGTCCACAAGGAACTGGGCATCGAGCGCCTGGCCGAGATCGTCGACCAGCTCGCCGACATCGCCAAGGTCGAGATGGCCCCGCGCTGGGTCATGCGTCAGGCCAGCATCGTGCTTGCGCCCGACAAGAACAAGGTCGAGGCCGCCAAGCGGCAGAAGGCCAAGGACGAGGCCGCCGAGGCGAAGTCCGACGCCGAGCTTGACGCCCAGATCGCCAAGCTCGACGCCGCCGACACGGGTGTCGATGACGACGACGACGTGGAGACGACCAGCGAGAGCGAGGACGACAAGAAGGCCAAGCCCACCCGCAAGGTGTCCAACCCCGTCGAGGACGAGATCAGCGCCCTTTTAGGCGAGTGATCGCGGGCCGAAACGGCCGCGCTCATACCACCGGCTGCTCTTCAACACGGTCTTTCCCAGCCCCAAGCGCTTGCGCGGGGCTTTTTTTGTGTGCGGTCGGAGAGATGCAAACTCGTGCTTGGGGCACGGCTTTGGGTATGGAAAGATCGGCCTTCAGGCGCGGCCTTCCATCGCTCTTACCAGCAGCGACCGCACCCGGGCGTGCCGGTACTCCTCGTCGGTAAAGATCGACGCGGCCGGCCGAGCGCGGGGGGCCGCGATGTCCCGGCGCGCTTCTTGTGGGTCGATCCGGGGCGATTGTCGCTGGGGTTGTTCCTGGGCGGGAGAGCCCTCGGTTGGCGGCACGGGCTCGGTGGCCGCTGGCACCGGGATCGACTGCGGATCGACGCGCTCCGGTGGGACGGGGCCGTCCTGGGCGAGCGAGAGACCGAACACGAGCAGCAGCCAGTTCATCAGAACATGATCCTCATACGCACGAGCAGCGGCGGGTCGCCCTCTTCGAGGGCGTCGATCTTCTCGCCCTGGGCCGTCCATTCATAGATCGCGTTGATCAGGGCCTGGTCGATGTCCGAGCGGCCCGAGCCCCGGCCGTCGGGGATGCGGGCCCGCGAGACACGGCCGGTGTGGTCGAAGAACATCTCGACGAGCGGGCTGGGCGGGCGCCCCATCGCGCGTTGCAGGTCGGTCAGGTGCAGTCGGGTGGTGTTGATCTTCAGGCCCTCGCCCGCGACGACCTTGCCCAGGTCGGTCCGGCGGACGTCGGTGGGCAAGCTCACGGCGTCGGCGGCGCGGGTGTCCTTCTGGCCCGGGCTGCCGTCCTGTTCGTCGTCCTCGGCGGGCTTGGGTTCCTGGGATGGCTCGGAGGCCGGCTGGGGCGGCGTCTGGGCGGCGGGTGCGGGCTCGGGCTCGGCCCGCTTCTCCGCCTCGGCCTGGGCGCGGACTAGTTCGGCGCGGAACGCCTCGAGCATCATCCTGGCGTCGGCCAGTGTCTGGGTTGTCGCGCTGGTCGCCCCGGGCCCGGGTCAACTCGCTCTGGTTCACCGTCGCGGGCGAGGCCACGTGGGGCTCGGGCGTCTCGAAGCCAAGCCAGTTGGGCGTGACGGCCTCGCTCTTTTCGATGCCCAGCTTGATGGGGATTTCCAGCGGGGTGGCCCGCTCGGCGGCGTCGGCGATCCGGGCCGGATCGGCCCCGCCCCGCAGCAGCGCCAGAGCCACCAGCAGGTGGACAACCACGCTCGCGGGCACGGCGACGGCCCAGCGGGCAACGGTGCTGATTCCAGTTGGGGTGGTGCCGGCCATGGCGGTGGATGCTACGAGCGTGCGGGGCTTAGGGGTCGGTGGACGGGACGGCTGCGGGGGCGGCCTCGGCAGGCTTCCCGACCAGCTCGACCGCTTCGTACCCCTGGGTGCGCAGGGCGTCCAGAACCCGCAGCAGGGCCCCCGAAACGCCCTTCTCGTCCACTTCCAGGCGGATCGTTGGCGTTGAGCCCGGGTCTTGCGGCTCGATGGCCCGGTCAATGGCCGCCAGCAGGGCCACACGCGTGGTTTCCGCCAGGGGCTGGCCGGCGACGGCTGCCTCGCCCACGGGCTGGCCATCGACGAAGACCATGCCCTGGCTATCGACGGCCACGATGATGGCCTGTGGGGCCTCGCCTTGGCCGCCCGAGCCCAGGGTGGGCAGGTCCAGGTCCATCACGCTCACGCGGGTGAGCAGCACGAGGGAGAACACGAAGAAGGTCAGCAGCAGGAACACCACGTCGATGAGCGGGGCCATCTCGACGCGGGGCTCGGGGCTGGTACGCCTGACCTTCAGCACGGGCGGATGGTAGAGGGAAGCCGCCGGCGCGTTGACGGCCGGGTGCGGTGGGCCTTCGATCCTGTGCCGGTTCGGCTCATAGGCACCAGAGAAAGGGGGCGGCGATGACGGTACGGATGGAATTGTCGCGCATCCTGATCCGCGAGTTGACCGATTACCAGGTTATCGAGCTGCGGGAGGTGGCCGACAACGGCACGCCCGAGGAAGACCTGCGGACCTTCCCCATCGTCATCGGGCTGCCCGAGGCCCAGGCCATCGAGCGGCGGTTGAGTGGCGTGCCCGTGAAGCGGCCGCAGACGCACGACCTGCTGGCCAACATCATGGACGGGCTGAGCGCCTCGCTCGAGTCGGTCGCGATCACGGATCTGGCCGAGTCGACGTTCTACGCGGTGCTGAGCATCCGCGATGGCGACGGCGAGGTCGTCGAGGTCGACGCCCGGCCCAGCGACGCGATCGCGCTCGGGATCGGGCTGAGCGTGCCGATCTACGTGGCCGAGCATGTGCTGGCACAAGCGACCAGCGACAACCCGCTGGAGAGCCAGTTCGAGGACGACGACGACGAGGACGAGGGCTATGACGAGGGAGAGGGGCCGCCCTTCTGATGCCGCCCGAACCGCCGCCAGTAGCGACCACCAATTCCATCCCCGAGCGAGCGTACCGCAGCGAGGGCGTGCCGGGCATCGGCGGTGTGCTCAAGCAGCGCGAGGACGATTTTCTCGTAGACGAGTTGCCGCTCTACCAACCCAGTGGCCAGGGCGAGCACCTGATGCTGTTCGTCGAGAAGCGGGGGCTGTCGTCGTCGTACATGGTCGGCCTGCTCGCTCGGCACTTCGGCGTGCGCGACGGCGACATCGGGTACGCGGGGCTCAAGGACAAGCTGGCCATCACGCGGCAGCACGTGACCGTGCACGTGCCGGGCAAGACGCCCGAGGACTTCCCGAGCTTGCAGGACGAGCGCGTGAGCATCCTGTGGGCCGACCTGCACGATCGCAAGATGCGGCGCGGGCACCTGGCGGGCAACGGGTTTTCCATCCGCGTGCGGCAGGTGAACCCTCAGGGGGTGCTGCAGGCGCACCGCGTGCTGGGCATCCTGGAAGCTAAGGGCATGGCCAACCGGGTTGGCGAGCAGCGTTTCGGGCAGTGGGGCACGAACCACCTGATCGGGCGGGCGTTGGTGCGGGGAGAGGCCCAAGAAGCCTGTGACCTGCTGCTGGGCCCGACGCCCCATGCCCACATCGACGATGCGCGGGTCGCGTACGCCGAGGGCGATTTTGCCGAGGCGCTGCATGCGACGCCGCTGTCGGCCCAGGGCGAGCGGCGCGTGCTCGACGCGCTGGTGCAGGGGCAGAGCCCGAAGCGGGCCATCCAGAGGCTCGGGCGCACCGAGACCGGCTTTATGGTGAGCGCACTCCAAAGCGCGATGTTCAATGCCGTGCTGCACGAGCGCATGCGGGCCGGCACGCTCGACACGCTGATGGAAGGTGACGTGGCGGTGGTACACGGCTCGACACGCACGACCTTCGTGGTGAGCGCCGAGGAGGCTGGGTCTCCTGAGATGGCCGAGCGGCTGGCCAAGATCGAGGTGAGCCCGACCGGGCCGATGTGGGGGCCGTCGATGCGATGGGCGAGGGGCGAAACGGCCGAGGCCGAGAAGGCCGTGCTCGAGCGTTTCGGCATCACGCTCGAAGACCTCGAACGCTTCGCCAAGAAGAACCGCGGCGCTATGGACGGCGACCGCCGGCCGCTGCGCGTGCCGCTGCGGTATCCGCAGGTCGAGGGCGGGGCCGATGCGCACGGCACCTACGTGCGGTGCGGGTTCGAGTTGCCCAAGGGCAGCTACGCCACCGAGGCGATGGCCGAGGTGATGAAGCCCGACCGGGTGCCGGCGACGTGAGCGGAATGCCGGGCATCGAGAAGCCCGAGGCGGTGCGCGTGGTGTGCCTCGATTGGGGTGGCGTGCTGCTGCGGATCTGCAACGGGTGGGAAGAGGCGTGCGTGGCGGCGGGGTTGCCGTTGCCCGAGGTGCCCGTGAGCGCCGAGATCCGAGCGCGGCGGCGAGCACTGGCCGAGGCGTACCAGCTTGGGAATCTGTCGTGCGAGGCGTACTACCCGGCGGTGGCGGAATTGTCGCCGGGGTACAGCGCCTTGGACATCGAGCGGTTGCACGATGCCTGGTTGTTGCATGAGTACGACGGGGCGGTGGCATTGGCCGAGGAATTGGCGGGGCACGCGCGCGTCACCAGCGCTCTGCTGAGCAACACCAATGTGAGGCACTGGACGCGGCGTGAGCAATTCACAGCGGCGGGCATGCTCGAACACCAGCTCGCCAGCCACGAGCATCGGCTGGCCAAGCCCGACACTGGGTTCTATCGGGCGCTCGAGGCGGCGGTGGGCGCGACCGGCGAGCAGATCGTGTTCTTCGATGACCTGGAAACGAACGTGCGTGCGGCGCGGTCGCTGGGGTGGCAGGCGGTGCGGGTTGATCCGGCGAGTGACACGGTGGCGCAGGTGCGTGGGGCGCTCGGGGATGTGTTGAAAAAGTACAAAAAAGGAACCCCGCGCTTGCGCTTGGGGCTCGGATGAGTCGCTCGTTATGTGTGGTCTTTACGGGAAGATGCCGCGGGTCTTGTAGACCTTGCCGATGTGGTCGAGGGCGGCCAGGTAGCTGGCGGTTCGCATGTCGCACTCGTAGCGCTGGCGGGCCAGCAGGGTGCGGCGGGCCGACATGCACATGACCTTGTTCAGCTCGCGGTCGACGGTCTCGACGTCCCAGATCTGGCAGGCCTTGTTCTGGACCCACTCGAAGTAGGACACCGTCACGCCGCCGGCGTTGCACAGGATGGCGGGCAGCACCTCGATGCCGCGGCGCTGCAGCACGCGGTCGGCCGCGGGGGTACACGGGGCGTTGGCACCCTCGGCCACCACGCGGCACTGGAGCATCTCGGCCTCGCGCGGGCCGATCATCTGCTCGAGGGCGGCGGGGATGAACGCGTCGACGGGGGTGCTGTAGAAGTCTTCCTTCGAGACGGCGTCGGCACCCTTGCCGCCCTTACCGCTGTCGGTGGCGGCCTTGGTCTTCTCGAAGCCGGCGATGCCGTAGTGCTCGTAGCTGTACTCGGTCAGGGCGTGGGCGTCGATGCCGGTCTCGCAGCGGAGGGCGCCCGAGTGGTCCATGACGGCGATGAGCGTGGCGCCCATGTCTTGCAGGATGCGGGCGGCCCACGAGCCCACGTTGCCGAAGCCCAGGATGCTGAAGCGCAGCCCCTCGATGGGGATCTTGATCTGGGGCAGGATCTCGGCCATCACGTCGGCCACGCCTTGGCCGGTGGCCTTCTCGCGGCCGACCGACCCACCCACCTCGACGGGCTTGCCGGTGACGACGCGCAGGCCGTCGTAGGCGGTCTTGCTGTTGGACATCTGGAACGTGTCGGCGATCCAGGCCATGTGCTGGGCCGTGGTGCCCACGTCCGGGGCGGGGATGTCGTAGTCGGGCCCGATGTCGTTCATGATGGCGCTGGTGAAGCGGCGGGTGATGCGCTCCATCTCGTCGGCGCTGTGCTTGCGGGGGTCGACCTTCACGCCGCCCTTGCCGCCGCCCAGGGGCAGGCGTGCCAGCGAGCATTTCATGGTCATGAGCAGGGCGAGCGCCTTCACGTCGTCCAGGTGGACGTCGGGGTGGAATCGCAGGCCGCCCTTGAAGGGGCCCAGGGCGTTGTTGTGCTGGACGCGGTAGCCCTTGAATAGGTGGTGGTGCCCATCGTCCAGGCGGACGGGGAAGTGCACCATGATCTCGTTCTTGGGCTGGGCCAGAATGATCTTGACGCGGTGCTGGAGGTCCAGCATGTCGGCGGCGTGCAGCATGCTGCCGACCGTTTGGGTGTAGAGGTTGTTGGGATCCTTGGGGAACCCAAGCTCATCGAAGACCGGGTTGCGGTTGTCTTCGTCGAGGGAGGGCCCCCCCGCCGAGCCTTGGGTCTGCGTCGCGATCGTTGTCATTGCTACGGCTGCCTCACAGTGAATGCGGCGGTTCCATCCGGTGCGGGGTCCGCCAACCCCGACCGGCCGCCGGAGTCCCTCCGGGCGGCCCGTCAACTATGTCTGGCCTACGAGTCCGAACCTACGAGCGAGCGGCCCATCCGTTCGCCTGCGTCCTCGTGCTTTCTGCCCTGGGTATCGGTCTTTTTGGGCCCGGATTGGGCCCGAAATTCCCAAGGCCCCAGCCACCGCTCGCCATCGGCCCAACGGTGTTCCCATCGGCCGGTTCTCCGCGTGCAGCGTTGAGCCCTAAGGCTAGCCGGAATGGAAGGAAAAAGCGCTCCGAGTGGTGGGCATTATCGGAGGCCTATTCACCGTCCGAGCCCGATTTTCTGGGCGGCTATCCTGCCGTGAGCCGAACGGGAGTGCGGGCCACCCCATATGGTGAGTGCCTAGTATCGAGTTCCCGTTCCGCCGGTCCGGATTCGTGCCTTAGGCGTTGTGGTGGCGCCCCGGAACCAAGAACGATTCTTCAGCCGCCTTCGGGCGGGTCGGCTTGTGAGGCGTGCCCGCGGGGCATGACAAGCCGGCACGGCGGCGTGTCGATTGGCATCGGGTGGCCCGGCGGCCCCGACTCCAGCGAGCACGACCGATCTGAGAGACACAACTTTATGGTGGATGAAACCCTGATCGCATCGCTCGGCCTCGAAGACACCGAGGCGGAAGCGATGGTTCGTGAAGCGCTGGGCGAGGCTGTGGCCCAAGGCGACATGAACGACCTGCTGGATACCCAGATTGCCGACCTCGAACCCGGCAAGATCATCAAGGGCAAGATTATCGGTTATGCCGGTGACGATGTCGTGGTGGAAGTCGGGCTCAAGAGCGAGGGCCTGGTGCCCAAGGACGAGTTCGACGAAGAGCCCAAAATCGGCGAGACCGTCGACGTGCTGCTGCGGAGCCTGGAGGGCTCCAGCGGCGTGGTTGAGGTGTCCAAGCGCCAGGCCGATCGCCAGATCGCCTGGAACCGCATCGTCGACAACACCAAGGAAGACGACATCGTCGAGGGCAAGGTCGTCAAGCAGATCAAGGGCGGCCTGCTGGTCGACATCGGCGTGCCGGTGTTCCTGCCGGCCAGCCAGGTCGACGTGCGACGCCCGCACGACGTGCGCGACTTCGTGGGCCGCTCGGTCCGCGCGATGGTGCTCAAGATCGACACCGAGCGCCGCAACATCGTCATTAGCCGTCGACGGTTGATCGAGAAGGAGCGCGACAGCGCCAAGAAGCGCCTGCTGGAGACCCTGGAAGAGGGCCAGATCGTCAAGGGCCAGGTCAAGAACCTGGCCGACTTCGGCGCGTTCATCGATCTGGGCGGCATCGACGGCCTGCTGCACATCACCGACATGAGCTGGAGCCGGGTGAACCACCCCAGCGAGATGCTCAAGGTCGACGACGAGGTCGAGGTCAAGGTCCTCTCCATCGACATGCAGAAGGAGAAGATCGCCCTGGGCCTCAAGCAGAAGGACCCCAGCCCGTGGGAGGCCATCGAGGCCAAGTACCCCGTGGGCAGCCGTATCCGCGGCGAGGTGGTCAACATCATGTCCTACGGCGCCTTTGTGCGTCTGGAAGATGGCATCGAGGGCCTGGTCCACATCTCCGAGATGAGCTGGACGCGTCGCGTGAACCACCCCAGCGAGGTGGTCAACGCGGGCGACGAGGTCGACGTTGTCGTTTTGGACATCGACAAGAACAAGCAGGAAATCAGCCTCGGCATGAAGCAGACCGAGGTGAACCCCTGGGAGCTGGTGGCCGAGAAGTATCCTCCCGGCACCATCATCGAGGGCTCGGTGCGGAACCTGGCCAACTACGGCGCGTTCATCGAGATCGAGCCGGGCATCGATGGTCTGCTGCACGTCAGCGACATGAGCTGGACCAAGAAGGTCACCCACCCCAACGAGATCGTCACCAAGGGCGACAACGTGAAGTGCGTGGTGCTCGACGTCGACCAGGAGAAGCAGCGCATCAGCCTGGGCGTCAAGCAGCTCACCGAGGATCCCTGGCTCAACGCCATCCCCGGTGCCTACCAGCCCGGCATGGTCGTGCGAGGCAAGGTCACCAAGATCACCAACTTCGGCGTGTTCGTCGAGCTCGAGGACGATCTCGAGGGCCTGCTGCATATCTCCGAGCTGGCCGACCACAAGGTCGAAGACCCCCAGGAGGTGGTCAAGGCCAACGACGAGGTCGACGTGAAGATCCTGCGTGTGGACATCAGCGATCGCAAGATCGGCCTGAGCCTGAAGCGTGCCCAGTGGGGCGATGCGGGCGACGGCTCCTACACCGCCGACCCGGGCCCAACCCGAGGCGGCATGGACGACCACGACGCGATGGGCACCAACAAGATCGAGCTCTGATCTTGTAGGTTCCAAATCAACGCAACGAGGCCCGGGCGCAAGCCCGGGCTTTTTGTTTGCGCATGAGATTGCGAGCCCCCGGAGCCCAGGCTTGCGCCAGGGCCTCGTTGGGCTCACATAAGGGCGATGAAGCTGAGCACCGTAAGGAGCATGATCCGCTTGCCGCTGTCGGAGACCTTCAAGACGTTCTTCATTTTCTACCCTCTCTGATGTTGTCGCCGGCCCGCACCCGGGACGGCTCGTTAGTACACCTTCAACCCCGGTGCCAAAGCCGAAAGTGGGTGATAACCACGAAATCCCTGGGTTCTGGGACCGTGTCGGAGCGTATCGGACGTGGGTGTGGTGGCCCTACGCAACGCTGTCGTGCATCATGTTGCCGAGAGGCGACGCCGCAACGAACGAGGCTCGTCCGGGAATATACTTGCATGTGCATCGATTGGTCTCTGTTGGAGTCCTCTATGCCAGCACCACCCACGCAAGACGATCAGCAACTCGCGGCCACCTTCACGGGCTGCCTGGCGTCGGCCATCCGCCAGGCCGATCGGCTCGTTGCGGGCGTGTTCGACGAGCGGCTGCGGGAGGTCGGCCTGCGGGGCACGCAGATAGCGTTGCTCGGCACCCTGGCCAAGCTGGGCCAGCCCAGCCAGCGAGAACTGGCCGAGGCAACGCACACCGACACGAGCACGCTGAGCCGGAACCTTGATCGATTGGTCGAGCGGGGCTTGGCCGAGTGCGCGGACTGCGAAGCCGATAAGCGAGTGCGTCGCTACACGCTCACCGCCGACGGCAGGCAGTTGCTTCAAGACGCCGTACCGCACTGGGAGGCAGCGCAGCGTGAGGTGTCCGAGCGGTTGGGCGCGGATGTGTGCGGGGTGCTGCAGAAGCTCGCCGACGCGCTGGCGAAGGACTGAGCCTTACGGGCAACCCATGTCGAAGGCGTTCTGGAACGCCAGGAAATCAAAAATCGTGAGCTCACCGTCGCCATCGAAGTCGGCGATGGGGTCGCCGGCGTCGAACAGGTTCTGGAACATGAGGAAATCGAAGATGGTCAGGGCGCCGTCCATGTCGAGGTCGGCGGCGCAGTCGAGGGCGACGGTGCCGTAGAGCTCGAAGGCCCACTCCTTGGGCGTGGGGTTGAAGACGGTCATCGGCACCCAGTCTTCGAGAGCGTCGCCGCTCTCGAAGACCGAGAAGTTCCACTGTGCCGTGGCGTCGCCGTTGGTCCATTCGGGGTGCAGCGGTGCGTTCACTGGCTTGCCGGCCCCGGGCGCGCAGTGGGTGCGGAAGCCCAGGAAGTAGCGGCCCGTATCGAGTTGCACGTTGACGGTCATCGAGTTGCGGTAGATGGTGCCGAAGCTGGCGCTGGTCAGCCCGCTCGGCTCGACCTCGATGGCGGCGTCGGCCTCGCCCACGATGAGCGCGCCCGGCGCTCCGGAGCGCTCGTCGTACTCGTAGATGTACCAGTCCCCGCCCAGGATTACAGGCGGGTCGATCCACACCGAGTAGAACACGATCTCGGTGATCGTGGTGGTGGTGGGCGCGCCGATGGCAAAGTCATCGGCGGCGATGCGCAGCGAGTCGGGCATGCGCACGGCGCTCGAGGCGAAGCCGGTGGCCTCCAGTGCGGCGTCGCCCTCGTGGTTGATCCAGATCTCATCCTGGGCAAGGGCGGCGGCGGGGATGCTCAGGGCGGCGGCGAGTGCGGCGGTCTTCATAGCAATGCATACATCCCGCTGCATGGCTTCGTTGCGGCGGTCAGTAGAACCCTACCGGCCGTGCTTTTTTGCGGGCTGTCCGGCCCCTGGACGTATACTTGAGGACGGATTCGGAGAGAGACTTTACTGGCCGCCCGGCCCGCATTCGGGCCTATGGAGACGACCATGACCACCGCGAACACCAGCATCACCGGCACTGGCCTGGATAGCAACGGGCAAACCACCGTCGACCCGGCCGCCGTCACGATCTCGGGCATCGTGCTCGACCAGATGTATGGGCCCGATAACCCCGCGACCTCGCTGCAGAACTACGACCGCGACATCAGCGAGCCGGGGCAGTATCCGTACACGCGCGGGCTGTACCCCCAGGGCTACCGCAGCCGGCTGTGGACGATGCGGCAGTTCGCGGGCTTCGGCAGTGCCGACGACACCAACCAGCGGTTCAAGTACCTGCTCAACGCGGGCGCGACGACCAAGACCAAGGCCAACACCGGGCTCTCGACCGCCTTCGACCTGCCGACGCTGATGGGCCGCGACAGCGATGACGCGCTGAGCGTCGGCGAGGTGGGCAAGTGCGGCGTGGCGATCGACACCATCGAGGACATGCACCGGCTGTACGCCGACATCCCCATCGATCAGGTGACCATCAGCCAGACCATCAACGGGCCGGCGGCGGTGATCTGGGCGATGTACCTGGCGATGGCCAAGCAGCGCGGGTTCGATATCGCGGATCTTGGCGGAACCTTGCAGAACGACATCCTCAAGGAGTTCCACGCCCAGAACGAGTTCATTTATCCGCCCGAGCCCTCGGTCAAACTCGTCGTCGACACCATCGAGTTCCAGGCCAAGCACATGCCCAAGTGGAACTCGGTGAGCATCAGCGGCTACCACATCCGCGAGGCGGGCAGCACGGGCCCTCAGGAACTGGCCTTCACCCTGCGTGACGGCATGGAATACGTCGAGGCGTGCTTGCTGCGAGGGCTCGACATCGACAGCTTCGGCCCGCGGCTCAGTTTCTTCTTCAACAGCCACAACGAGTTCTTCGAGGAGGTCTGCAAGCTGCGGGCGGCGCGGCGCATCTGGGCCCGCATGATGCGAGAGCGGTACGGCGCCAAGAGCGATCGTTCGTGGTACATGAAGACGCACGTGCAGACGGCCGGGTGCAGCCTCACCGAGCAGCAGCCGCTGAACAACATCGTGCGCGTGGCCTACCAGGCCATGGCCGGCGTGCTGGGCGGCTGCCAGAGCCTGCACACCGACAGCATGGACGAGACGCTGGGCCTGCCCACCGAGCAGGCCGTGACGGTCGCGCTCCGCACGCAGCAGATCCTGGCCCACGAGACCGGCGTGACGCGCACGGTCGACCCCTTGGGAGGCAGCTACTTCGTCGAGGCGCTGACCGACGAGGTCGAGGAGCAGGCGCTCAATTACATCGGCGAGATCGACGCCATGGGCGGCGGTGTGTGGAAGGGCTGTGAGGACGCCAAGCCCACCGGCGGCAAGCCAATTGGTGGGTACGGGGGCGTGGTCGAGGGCATCCACCAGGGCTACTTCCGCCGCAAGATCGCCGAGGCGAGTTATCGCTTCAGTGAAGAGTGCGAGGCGCACGACCGCATCATCGTGGGCGTGAACGAGTACAAGGACGACAGCGAGGGCCGGCCCATCGACATCCTGCAGATCGGCCCCGAGGTCGAGACCACCCAGCTCGACCGCCTAAGCGACTTCAAGAGCCGCCGCAACGCCGACGAGACGAAGAAGGCCCTCGACGCCATCCGCACGGCCTGCCAGCAGGGCGAGAACGTGATGCCGCACCTGATCGAGGGCGCGCTCGCGAACGCGACGCTCGGGGAGATGGTGCAGGCGATGGCGGATATTTATGGGAGGTATGCGGGGGGGCCGGAGTGGTAGGGCCTGCCTTTCGCGTAGCTTGAGTGCTGACGTTGAACCAGACGCCATTGCAAGAAGTTGAAGATCAACTCCAGCGGTGCGGCATTACTGATGCAGACTGTGTCCTCGTGTCTTATAGTCCTCAGTCATTTGGGGATTATGAAGTGAGATGCAGGATCGGATCTCGACTGCTGTTGGATGTAGTGCGAGATCGATCGATTCACTATTTCAAACTTGGAAGCCCCAAGACTCCAAGTCACATGTTCATAATCGAGGACTGGGTAGCATGGGCTGCACGGCGTCGGCTATCCGGGGTAGTTGATGAGCCGCTGACATTGTCAAAGGGGATCGAGTGGATCGCGCGGCATCGGAATGAATTGGAGGCCGCATTGAGCCGGTCCCGAGTGAAGGCTACGAACTCTGAAGTCACGCAGAACGAGTCCGAGCGGCAGAGAACTTGGCTGAAGCGGCTGACTGATGATGTATGAGTGATCCTTGTATGAGCTAGTTGCCCGGCGACTCATCCACCCCCAACCGCCGCTCCACCTCTTCCACTCCCGCCAACTCCCCCTCCGTCCCCGCCACCACCGTCGCCACCATCGCGTCGCCGGTGACGTTGCAGGTGGTGCGGCACATGTCCAGCAGGCGGTCGACGCCCAGGATGGCGGCGATGCCCTCGAGGGGGACGCCCACGCTCTGGAGCACGATGACCAGCATGATGACGCCCGCGCCCGGCACGCCCGCGGTGCCGATGGAGGCAAGCGTGGCGGTGCCGACGATGGCGAGCTGGTCGCCGATGCCGAGATTCATGCTGTAGAGCTGGGCGATGAAGACGGCGGCCACGCCCTGGTAGAGGGCGGTGCCGTCCATGTTGATGGTGGCGCCCAGGGGCAGCACGAAGCTGGAGACCTCGTCGTTGACGCCCAGCCGCTTCTCGACGCACTCCATCGTGACCGGCAGCGTCGCGCTGCTGCTGGCACTACTGAACGCCAGGAGCTGCGCGGGGGCGATGGCCTTGTAGAACCGGGCCGGGCCGACGCCGGTGAAGACCTTGAGGACGATCGGATAGACCACGAACACCATGAGCGCGAGCCCGCCCACCACGCACAGGCTGTAGACCGCGAGCGCACCGAGAACCTCGAGCCCGAGATCGGCGATCACCTTGACGATCAAGGCGAACACGGCGATGGGGGCGGTGAGCATCAAGAGCTCGACGAGCTTGATGACCGCCTTGGTCATGCCGTCGCAGAAGTCGACGACGGGCTTGGCCTCCGATGGCAGGATCAGGCTCAAACCAATGCCGATGAGCAGGGCGAGCAT
Source organism: Phycisphaera sp. (assembly GCA_025916675.1). NCBI lineage: Bacteria > Pseudomonadati > Planctomycetota > Phycisphaerae > Phycisphaerales > Phycisphaeraceae > Phycisphaera > Phycisphaera sp. Next base: position 2,814,104 of record CP098402.1, on the reverse strand, counting down.
CACGATCTGCAGCATGTTCCCCTCGGCGATGGCGGCGAAGGGGTTGGCGGCGATGAGGTCGACGATGCGCTCCCACGCGCTCATGCCCTCGGCAGCCGCGGCGCGCGCGACCCCGCCCTGGGCCGCGTCCTGGTAGTCGCTGAGCAGGCGATCGCGGGTCTCTTGCGGCACAAATGAGCCCGGGCGGGCGAGGTTGGCGATCACCAGGCCCAGCGAGATCGCCACGGCCGTAGTGACGAGGTAGATCGCGATGGTCTTGCCGCCGATGCGGCTGAGCTTGGTCAGGTTGTTCAGCGTGCTGACGCCCACGATGAGGCTGAACAGCACGATGGGCACGGCGATGAAGCGCAGGCTGCGCATGAAGAGGTCGCCCACGAAGAGGTTGGCGTTGCGGATGAAGCGGGCGGTGTGGGCGAGGACGTTCGCATCCTCGTTGGCGGGCTTCATGTCCAGGCCGATGGCGTTGGCCTCGGCTTCGGTCAGGCTGAGGGGCTTGCGGTCGGCCAGGTCCGGGCGATCGGCGTTCTCGGCCAATGCGCGGATGGTGTCCTGGTTGGGGATGGCTTCGAGCGATTCGCTGCCCAGACCGGTGACGGGCACCATGGCCGACGCGTCCTTGTCGAGGAATGCGGGCACGTGGTCGACGCCCATCGACGTCCACGTGCCGCTGGTCCAGCCCAGGTTGATGATGAGGCCCACGACGATGCCGGCTACGAGGCCGATGATGATCTGCCAGTGGAGGGCCAGGCCCTTGCGGCGTGGTTTGGCTGGGGCGGCGTCGGCCATGGGAACCTCCTGCGAGTGCGTTCTTATCCGCGATGGACTTCCGCGTTGGGCTAGTGATTCCCGCAACACTATGCGGCCGCGTTCGCGAATCGTTACCCCCGCCCATACCATTGTGCGTGGCGAGGAACCAGCAGGTCAGCAGTCGTCGATTCAAGAACTATCTCGCCAAGGAGCGCGAGAAGCGGGCGGAGCCCAAGGAGGCCTCGGCCGACCCGCTGGCCAAGAAGGGCAAACGCACCCGCGGCTTCGGCACGCTGGCCCGCGAATTCTGGAAGCTGTGCCGCGGCCACCACGGCATGGTCGCGGCGGCGCTGGTCAGCCTGACCATCGCCACGGGCCTTGGTCTGCTGCTGCCGCTGTCGACCAAGATCGCGCTGGATTACATCCTGAGCACCGAACCCGGATTGATGGGGTTGGCCGAGTATCTGCCCGAGCTGCGACGTGAGCGGGCGATGGAGTCCTTGGGCTCTATGGGCGAGGCGGAGCTCAGGGGCCTGCGCTGGCGGGCGTTGCTGATCCTCAGCGGGGCGATGATGGTCGTCTCGGTGCTGGCCGTCGGCTTTGGCATCTGGGGCCGCTGGCAGATGACGCGCATGACCAAGCGCGTGCAGGCGATGCTGCGGCGGCGGGTGTTCGAGCACGCCGCGAGACTGCCCCTGCACCGCGTGCACGCCATGCGCAGCGGCGGAGTGTCGAGCATCCTGAGGGAAGACGCCGGCGCGGCGGCCGAATTGTTGTTTGGGATGATCTACAACCCCTGGCGCGCGGTGGTCACGCTGCTGGGCGCGCTCGTGGCGATGGCCGTCGTCGACTGGCGGATGCTTGCCGGGGCGTTGCTCATCCTGCCCGTGGTGTGGGTGACGCACCGCGCGTGGATCGCCCGCATCCGGCCGATCTATCGGCACGTGCGTAAGACCAGGAGCGACATCGACGCCCACGCGACCGAGGCGTTCGGCGGGGCGCGAGTCGTCCGTGGGTTCCATCGCGAGCAGCAGGAGGCGTCTCGGTTCACCGGCGGTGTCCACCTGATGGCCAGGCAGGAATTGCTGGCCTGGTGGTGGAGCCGGACGGTCGAGCTGGTGTGGGCGGTGATGATCCCCGCGGCGAGCGCGGGCGTGCTGCTCTACGGCGGGGCGGCCGTGCTGGGCGGCACGATGACCATCGGCGACGTGATGATGTTCTCGGTGTACCTGCTGTACTTGCTGGGTCCGATCGAAGCACTGGCGGCGAGCGCGACGCAGATCCAGAACGCGCTATCGGGCCTGGACCGCTCGCTCGACCTGCTCGAAGAGCCCCGCGAGTTCGCCGAGACCCGCGATCGCGCGGCCAGCATGCCCGCCCACGTCCACGGCCGCATCGCGCTCGAGAGCGTGTGGTTCGCGTACCCGGCCAGCAAGAAGGCCAAGGACGAGAACGCCGAGCCCGAGTACGTGCTCAAGGACATCAACCTGGACATCCCCGCCGGCTCGACGATCGCGCTCGTCGGGCGGAGTGGCTCTGGCAAGACGACGCTGTGCAACCTCGTGGCCCGGTTCTACGACCCAACCAAGGGCCGCGTGCTGCTCGATGGTGTCGATCTGCGCGACATCGACGTGGACCGCTACCGGGCGCTGCTGGGCGTGGTCGAGCAGGACGTGTTCCTCTTCGACGGCTCGATCATGGACAACATCGCGTATGCCCGTCGCTGGGCGACGGAAGACCAGGTGCGCGAGGCCGCGCGCATCGCGAGCGCCGACGAGTTCATCGACGAGCTGGCCGAAGGCTACGGCACCATCGTCGGCGAGCGGGGCGTGCGCCTCAGCGGCGGGCAGAAGCAACGCATCGCCATCGCCCGGGCGGTGCTGGCCGACCCCAAGGTTCTGATCTTGGACGAGGCGACCAGCAACCTGGACACCCACAGCGAGCGACTGATCCAGCGCGCTCTGGCCCAGCTCACCAGCGAGCGCACGACGTTCGTGATCGCCCACCGCCTGAGCACCATCCGCCACGCCGACGCCATCGTCGTGCTGCACAAGGGCCAGCTCACCGAGGTCGGCACGCACGAGGAGTTGCTGGCGCGGGGTGGGGCGTACGCGGGGCTGGTGCAGGCGCAGGTGGAGGACCTCGAAGAGGACGCCGTCGCGGGGTCATAGCACGCCGATGCCCCCGTCACCGGCTAGGCTGCCCGCATGGACCTGCTGGCCAGCGCCCTCGCCCTCGCCGCGATCGGGACCGGCGTCGCCGCCGTGGTCGTGTCGCGCGGGCTCTGGCGAGCGATGTCTTCGATCACGTTGCTCGTGAACGGGCTGATGATCTGGTCGATGGTCGCGATCCGTCTGGCCCACGCCTATCCCGGCGACCCCCGCCGTTTCGACGGATGGGAACGCGTCGCGGCGTGGTCGGCCCTCGGCAACCTCCTGGGCATGCTCTGGGCCTTCGCGATCGTGGTCGTGGCGGTGGGCTGCATGGTGCAATCGCGCAGCGACCCCGACGCGGTCATCGGCCCACCAACGCGCGGCGGCTGGATGCTCGAAGACGTGCTGCGGCTGGTCCTCGCGCACGCGCTGCTGGCCCTGGGGCAGGGCTTCTTCACGCTCGTGTGGGTTGTGCCGCGGCTGCCGTGGAGCTGAACGGGTTGATCGTCGAGCGGTCGCTACGCCGCGGCCCCGTGCACGCGCGCATCCTCGCGCACCGTCCCCAGCCGCACCTGGTGCATCGCCGGCTTGCCCTCGCGCGTCGAGGTCCGCGCCCGCACCAGGTAGTCGACCCGCCCCGCGCCGACGGGCACGGCGTCGTCGACGAAGCGTCGCTCGCCGGTGGTGGTGAGGTACTCGAAGGGGCCCCGCCCCCCCACCTGGCCTCCGACGCGCCGCTCGACGGTGTAGGTCACGTGCTCGACGCCCTTGGGGTGGGGGCAGCGGAAGGCGACCTCCAACCCGCCGTCGGGCAGGAGCCTCGTCGTGAATCGCGTGGCCGTGCCGGGGGCCGGGGCCGCCCCGCGCGTCGCCGGGCGGCAGATCTTCGCCGCCGCGTACACCGCCCCAGGCTCGCCGCTGGCCCGGGCGTAGCCGCGGATCTGGGCCACCTGGCCGCTGGCGTTGGCCCGCATGGCCCGGGCCAGCAACCGGTACCGCTGGCCCAGCGCCGCCAGCTCGGCCTCGGCCCGGCGGTACTCGGCCAGGGCGTCGGCGGCTTCGCCCGCGAGCCCCTCCAGCTCGGCCACGCCCTGGACCCGCAGCCCGATCTGCTCGGCCACGCCCGGCTGGGCCCACCCGGCGGCGTGGATCCGCACCCAGTCGATGGCCCGTGGCAGTTCCTTGGGGATGGTCGGCACGTGCGGGGTGGTGTCGGCAGAGGTCGGATCGGTCGGCATGGCTGGTGTCCTGTTCGCCCGCGAGCTGGCCCGGGTGCTGGCCCGCGCGGGCGTGCCCAACAGGAACATCGAGCCGGGGGCGGCTTCGCTTGAGACGAAGGCGGCCGGGCTCGCCGAGAACGTGGCCCAACAGCCCTGGCGGGCCGCAACGCCGGGCTGGAACCCGGGAAGTGGGGGCGGAGAAGCGGCTTCGCTGGGGGGAAAAGCGGAAAGTTCCCCCAGCAGCGCCGCGTTGCTCGCCAGGATTGCGCGGTGTCTGGCGGGATTCGGGGCGTCGCTGGCGGGTTCGTGGGGGTTTTCGGTCCGTCGTTGCGCCGCCGTGACCAGATCGGGGGCCGGTTTGCCGCGTCTGTCGGTATACTGGCGGGCACCGACCCGAGAGGACCCCCGAGAGGATCCCGCCATGCCCACGACCATCCGACTCGCCCCCGCCCTGCTCGCCCTCGCTGCCGCGCCCGCGTGGGCGATGGCCCAGCACTGCGATATCGCCGGCACCCTGGGCGTCGAGCGGCGCGTGGCCGCGGGCGATGGGCCCAACGCCGTGGTCGCCGCCGACTTCAATGGCGACGGGCTCCAAGACCTGGCCAGCTCGGACGCCATCGGCGACCGGATCAGCGTGCTGCTGGCCACCGCCCCGGCCCGCTTCGCGCTGCCGCTGGTGCTGGGGGCGGGCAACTTCCCCGCCGGCCTGATCGCGGCCGACCTCGACGGCGACGGCCACGCCGACCTGGCGGCGTGCAACATCTCCGGCCGCGACGTCACGGTGTACCTGGGCAACGGCGACGGCTCGTTCGGCCCCGAGCGGCGCTTCTCGGCCGGCCGCGGGCCGGTGGGTTTGGCCGCGGCCGACGTCGACGGCGACGGCGGGGTCGACCTGGTCATCGCCAACCGCGATCACGACAACGTTTCGGTGCTGATCGCCGACGGCGAGGGCGGGTACCGGCCGCAGGTGACGTTCCCCGTGGGCCAGCGGCCCGAGGGGATGGACTCGGGCGACCTCAACGGCGACGGGCGGGGCGACGTGGTGGTGGCCAACAGCCTCGACGGCGACGTGTCGGTGCTGCTGGGCACGGCCGAGGGCGAGCTTGCGAGCGCCGGCCGCGTGGCGGTGGGCGAGAGCCCCTTCCGCGTGCGCCTGGCGGATGTCGATGGCGACGGCCACCAGGACCTGCTCGCCCCCGTGCGCGGGCTGGACGCCATCGCGGTCGCCTTCGGGCGCGGCGACGGCACGTTCACCATTGCCCAGAACTTTGGCGGCGGCGGGCTTGGCCCGTGGAGCGCGTCGGCGGCCGACCTTGATGGCGACGGCCGCGTGGACCTCGTCGTGGCGAACACCGACAGCGACACCATCGGCCTGCTGCGGAACGTCGGCGACCGGCGGTTCTCCGAGCCGGTGGTGATGTCTACTGGCTCGACGCCCCGCTGGGCCCTGGCCGAGGACCTCACCGGCGACGGCCGGGCCGAGGTGATCACCGCCAACCGCGCCAGCGATGACCTGAGCGTCTTCATCAACCGCTGCACGCCCTGCGCCGCCGACCTGGACGGCGACGGCGAGTTGAGTATCTTCGACTTCCTGGCGTTCCAGAACCTCTTCGACCGCCACTCGCCCGTGGCCGATTTCGACAACGACGGCGCGCTGACCATCTTCGATTTCCTGGTGTTCCAGAACGCGTTCGACGCGGGCTGCTGAGGCGTGCCTACCCCGATGCTCTGGGTGGCCGCCATCGCGACTCTGGTCTCCTGCGGCGTGGGCGTCTCCGCCGGCTGGCGGTCGCGGTGGCGGGCCATGGCGGTGGCGGGGCTGGTGATGGCCGCCCTGGCGGGTGTGCCGGTGGCGACGTTGTGGGGCTGCATCGCCTCGGGCCAGTGGGGGCCGTGGTTCAGCCTGTTCCCGGTCTATGCGATCGGGCTCTTCGCGGCGATAGCCGTCGCGCTGGGCATGCTCGCGACCGCGATCGCGGCGCGCGGGCGCGAGCAAGCGGCGCCCCAACGGCCAGCTCGCGCGGCGATCGTGATGCAGATGCTCGTGCTGCTGGCACAACTGGGCGTGGTGCTCTGGATGTTGGGGGAGCACGTGCCGAACGTGTGAGCGGGACTACTCCGCCGCCTCCGCCGCCATGTCCTCATCGAGGTTGTGGTACACCTTCTGCACGTCCTCGTTGTCCTCAATGGCGTCGATGAGGTTCATGAGCTTGACGGCTTCTTCCTCGGTGGGCTTGGCGATGACGTTGGGGATCTTGTCGATGCCGCCCTCGCTCACCTCGATCTCGGCCCTCTCCAAGGCCTGCCGCACCGCGTGGTAGCCGGTGCGCTCGGTCGAGATGACCCAGAAGCCCTCTTCGTCTGGATTGCCGTCGCCGTCGGCCTCGGGCGCTTCGATGTCCTCGGCGCCCGCTTCCAGGGCGGCCTCCATCAGTTGCTCTTCGGTCGCCTTGCTCGCTTCAATGAAGATGCGGCCCTTGGTCTCGAACATGAACGCGACGCTGCCGGTGTTGCCCAGTGTGCCGCCGGCCTTGCTGAAGATGTAGCGCAGGTCGTTGACGGTGCGGGTGCGGTTGTCGGTCAGGGTGTCGACGATGATCGCCACGCCGCCGGGGCCGTAGCCCTCGTAGGTGATCTCGGCGAAGCCCTCGCCCTCGGCCGCGCCGCTGCCCTTGTCCACCGCCCGCTGGATGGTGTCCTTGGGCATGTTGGCGTAGCGGGCCTCGTCGATGGCGTAGCGCAGGGCCAGGTTGGTCTCGGGGTCGCCGCCGCCCGCGCGGGCGGCGGCCATGATGGCCTTGGAGCACTTGCTCCAGATCGTGCCGCGCTTCTTGTCCTGCCGCGCCTTGCGGTGCCTGATGTTCGCCCACTTGCTATGTCCGGCCACGTGCTGCTCCCTGGCTGCGCCAATGTCTCTCGTGGCCGTTGCGAATCGCGGCCGATCTCGTGGTGATTCTAGTGTCGCGTGGGGTCAGATTCGTGCCAGCCGGCACGCCGCCGCCTCCAGCCTCAGATAGAAGCCCTTGGCGTCGTCGGGCGGGCAGCAGCGGGTGATGAGGTCGGCCGCGTCGGTGGCGGGGGTCTCGGTCGAGATGATGCCCCGCTCGACCAGCACGCCCCGGAGCCGGTCGTCGATGGGCACGTGGGGTTCGCCGAACACCAGCAGCGACACCCGGTCGGCCACGAACGTGGGCAGCCCCTCGATGGCTTCGAGGTAGGGCCGGCCCTCGTGGGCGCCGGCCCGGGCGACGCGGTCGATGCTGACGGCGTCTTCGGTATCGAACACGTGGTAGAGCGTGTCGGTGATGGTCTGGGCCCGCTCGGTGGCGTACACGTCGGTCAGGCCGATGGTGTCCTCGATCTCGCTGACCAGGGCGACGCGCAGCTCGTTGATGTCGACGAACTGCTCGGCCAGCCGGCGCGCGGCGCTCACGGCCGCGGGCACGCCCGCTTCCCAGACAAGCATCGAAAAGACCAACTCGGCGGTGGGCATGTCGATGGCACCGGGCAGAAGCGCGGCCGGATCCGGCGCGGGTGCCACGGGGACGCTCTCCAGCCACGTCTCGAGCTTGCGCTGCGTGTCGGCGACGGGGTGGTTCATGGCTGGGTGCCCTCGCCGGGCTCATCCTCGGGCCTGGCATCGGCCTCGCCCGATTCCGCTTCCTTCGCGTCCATCTCCTCGCGCACCTTGGCCAGGGTCGCGAGCACCTCGGCCTGCTTCTTGAGCCCGTCGTCCTCGACGAAGCGGAACTCGGGCATGGTGCGCGTGCGGATGGTGTCGGCCACGTCCCGGCGGATGTGCCTGGCGGCGCTCTGCAAGCCGTGGACGGTCAGCTTCTGGTGCTCGGCGGGCAGCACACTGACGCCGATGGTCGCCAGCTTGCCGTCGTTGGTGACCTCAACCTTAGTGACGGTGATGAGCCCGCGGACGCGAGGGTCTTGCAGGCCTCGGGCCAGCCGCTGCTGCACGCCGCGGAGGAGCGAGGAGGACAGGCGGTCGTTCTGGATGCTCATGCTTGGCCGCCTTCTTCATGGTGTGAGAAGTGTTCGAGCATCTCGGTGGCAAGCGACTCGGCGTCTGGCTCGTGGGGCGGCACGTCCTCCTCACGCGAGGGCACGACGATCTCGCGGCGGACGCTGCCGATCTGCCCGTCGCGGAGCTCCTTGAGCCGGTTCCACAGCCTGTCGAGCCGCTCGTGGGCGCGGGGGCCATCGGTGGCGACCAGGGCGGCCCCCATCACGGCGACCTGGTGGTTGTCGTGGCCCCCGACTTCGGCCACGCTGATGCGCAGCTCGTGGCTGAGCTTGTCACGCACCGAGCGCACCACGGCCCGCTTGTCCTTGAGGGATTCGGCCCCGGGCACGAGCAGCTCGAATTGGAGGACGCCGATGACCATGATTTACGCCACCAACCCGGTCAAAGGGTGCGCTTCACCTCGACCTGCTTGTAGCACTCGAGGATGTCGCCTTCCTTGATGTCGTCGTAGCCGTCGATCTTCATGCCGCACTCCATGTTGGCGCGGACTTCCTTCGCGTCGTCCTTGAAGCGCTTGAGCTGGCTCAGCTTGCGATCGTTCTCGATGACGATGTCGCTGCGGGTGACGCGGATGAGCGCGTCGCGCTGAACCACGCCGTCGGTGACGTAGCAGCCCGCGATCGTGCCGACCTTCGAGACCTTGAACACCGCACGCACCTCGGCGTGGCCCAGGACCTCCTGGCGGAGCTCGGGGTCGAGCAGGCCCTCGGCGGCCTTGTGCATGTCCTCGGTGATGTGGTAGATCACGTCGTACGTGCGGATCTGCACGCCCTTGCTCTCGGCCACCTTGCGGGCCTTGCCCGAGGGGATGACGTTGAAGCCCACGATGACGGCCTTGGACGCCTCGGCCAGCAGCACGTCGCTCTCGGTGACGCCGCCGACGGCCGCGTGGATGACGCGGACCTTGATCTCCTCGGTCGACACGCCCTCGATCTCGGCCTTGAGCACATCCACCGAGCCCTGCACGTCGGCCTTGAGCACGACGACGATCTCCTTGAGCTCGGCTTCGGCCATCTGGCTGAACATCCGGTCGAGGGTCATCGCCGGCTGGGCCAGCTGCTCCTCGCGCTCGCGGGCGCGGCGCTGCTCGGCGGCGTTCTGGGCCTCCTTCAGGCTCGTGGCGATGAAGAACTTGTCGCCCGCGTCGGGCAGCACGTCGATGCCGGTGACCTGCAGCGGCATGGGCGGGTGCGCCTCCTTGAGGCGCTGGCCCTTGTCGTCGGTGATGTCGCGTACGCGGCCGAACGCCCGGCCGGCAACGATGAAGTCGCCCACCTTGAGGGCGCCGTCCTGCAGCAGCACGTTCATCACCGCACCGCGGCCGGGCTCCATCTGGGCCTCGACCACCGTGCCGCGGGCCGCCCCGCCGAAGTCGCTCTTGAGTTCGAGGATCTGGGCCTGCAGGTCCAAAGTCTCGAGCAGCGTGTCGATGCCCTCGCCGGTGTGGGCGCTGGTGCGCACGACCTCGACGTCGCCGCCCCAGTCGACGGGGTTCAGGTCGTTCTGGGCGAGCTGGCCCAGGATCTCCTGGATCTTGGCATCGGTCGCGGCCGGCCGATCGATCTTGTTGAGCGCCACCACGATGGGCACGCCCGACGCCTTGGCGTGGCTGATCGATTCGATGGTCTGGGGCATCACGCCGTCGTCCGCCGCCACCACCAGCACCACGATGTCCGTCACGTTGGCACCGCGCGAGCGCATGGCGGTGAATGCCTTGTGGCCCGGCGTATCGATGAACACGACCTGCTTGGCTTCCTGGTCGTCGCCCACGCGAACCGGCACGCGGAAGGCGCTGGTGGCCTGGGTGATGCCGCCGGCCTCGCCGGCCGCCACCTTGGCGTTGCGGATCTTGTCGAGCAGGCTGGTCTTGCCGTGGTCGACATGGCCCAGGATGGTGACCACCGGGCCGCGCGGGCGCTCGTCGACGTTCGTTCGTTCGTCGAACTGGGCGGCGACGGCCTCTTCGGCGCTCTTGGCGGCGGTGACTTCGAGCTCGATGTCGAAGTCCATCATGATCTCTTGGGCCTTCTCGACCTCGATGCCACCGTTGATCTGGGCCATGATGCCCTGCATGAACAGCTTCTTGACGATCTCGGCACCCTTGACGCCCGTGGCCGCCGACAGGTCCTTGATCGTGAACGGCGCGGTGATCTTCACCGTGCCGCCGGCCTCGGCCGCGCTTTGCGGGCGGTTCTGCTGACCCGCGCCGCGGGCCAGATCCTGGCGCCGCTTGCGCAGGTAGCCGCCGGCCTGTTGCAGCTTGGCCTCACGCTCGATGAGGTCCTGCTCGCGCCACATGCCGCTGCCGCCCTGCTGGGGCTCGTTGCGGCCGCGCCGCCGCGAGCTCGGGCCGCCGCGCCGACCGCCACCGTCGCTGGGGGGCATCGGACCGCCGGGGCCACCCGGACCGCCGAATCCGCCGCCACCGCCGGGGCCACCACCACCGCGTGGCCCGCCGCGCCCGCGTGGGCGCGTATCGACCTGCTCGGGCGCTTCGACGCGCACGATCTTCGGGCCGCTGAGCTTCACCGGCGTCTTCTCGTGCTGGTCGATCATCGGGCCAGCGGGCTTGACCACCGTCGGCCGGGTCGGCACGTTCTGCGGCGCGGGCGAGGCCGGCTTCTGGGCGGGCGCGCTCGCGGCGGCTTGCTGGCCACCGTCGCTGTCGGTGCCTTTTTGCACTGGAGCCGATCCGGTGTCCGCCTCCGGGCTTGCCACCGGTGCGACAGGCTCGGCGGCGGGTGCTGTTGGTCCGGCCTGGGGCTCGGTCGTTGCCTCTGGCTTGTCGAGCACCTCGGTCTTCGCGGCCGGCTGGGCGGGCTTGTCCTCGGGCGCGCCGTCCTTCGGTGGTTCGCTCGGGCTGGCCGCGTCGGACGCCGGACGTGCGGCGCGCTTGGGCGGCTCGGCTACGGCGGTGCCGGTCGAGGCCTCGGGCGCATCGGCCTTCTCGGCGCTGACCTTCTTGGCGGCCTTCTTGCGGGCGCGGGGCTTGGCGCGAACCTTCTCCAGGTCGACACGGTTGGACGTCTCTACAGCGGTGTGCGCGGGCGCTTCGCCCTCGCTAAACCACTCGCGCACCGTCGCCTCGAGCCCAACCGAGATGGTGGACATGTGGTTCTTGATGACACTCTCGGGGATGCCCTCGTCGCGGCACTTCTGTACCACGGCCTTGGAGGCAACCCCCAGCTCTTTCGCAACCTCGAACACACGCTTAGCCAAACGTCACTCCATGCGCCCGAGCCCCACACAATCCACCGGGGGCCCCCAAGGGGCACTCTTCTTTCTGTCACTCAGCCGCCGAGGATCTCCGCGGCACGGCTATCGCCGTTGCTGTCGTTCTCTTCGCCCTGGGGCTGCTCCGGAGTGCCCTTTTCTTCAGAGCTCTCGGGAGCCTCGGTCCCCTCGGACGAAGCCTCACCACCACTACCCATGCTGCCGCCATCACCGCCGGCCGACCCGTCACTATCGGGGGCCGAATCGGAGGCCGATGGCGTGTCGGCAGCGCTGCCGCCGCCGCCACCCAGGATGGCCGCCGCCGCGCTGTCTGCGTCGGGCGCGCCCTCGGGGCCCAGCAGGTCCTCGCCCGCGGCGATCCGGGCCTGCTCTTCGAGGCGGCGTTTCTCGGCCTCTTCCTTCTCCCGGGCCTGCTCCTCGGCCACCACCTTCGCGCGTTCGCTGGCCAGCTCGACGGCCTTGGCGGCCAATTCGGGGCTCAGCTCCAGCTCGGTGGCCAGCATCTCGGCGCCGATCTCCTCGACGTCGAACACGCTGATCATGCCCAGGGCCGCCAGGCGGTCGACCATCTTCTCGTCGATCTCGTCGATCTGCTGGAGCGTGGTCGACATGATCTCCAGGTTCTTGGTGAACTCCTCGGGAGTAAGGATGTCCACGTCCCAGCCGGTCAGCTTGGCGGCCAGCCGCACGTTCTGCCCGCGCTTGCCGATGGCCAGGCTCAGCTGGTCGTCACGCACCACCACGGTGGCGCGGCCGAGCTCGAAGCACAGGCTGATCTCGGCAACCTCGGCGGGCTTGAGCGCGTTCTGGATCAGGATCTGGCTGGACTCATTCCAGCGCACGATATCGATCTTCTCGCCGTTGAGCTCATCGACGATGTTCTTGATGCGGCTGCCCCGCACGCCCACGCAGGCGCCCACGGCGTCCACGCGGCTGTCGATGGAACTCACCGCGATCTTCGTGCGCTGGCCCGGCTCGCGCGCCATGGCCTTCACCTCGATGATGCGCTCCATCACCTCGGGCACCTCGACCTCGAACAGACGGCGGATGAAGTCCTGGTGGGCGCGGCTGACGATGACGCGCGTGGCCGAACCGTCGCGCTTCACGTCGAGGATCATCGCACGAACGCGATCGCCCGGGCTGAACTGCTCGCCGGGGATCTGCTCCTGCCGGGGCATCTCGCTCTCGCCCGCGTCGAGCGAGACCACCAGCCGCCCGCCGCGCTCGTAGCGCTGGGCGGTGCCGGTCACGATCTGGCCCACGCGGGTGTGGTAGCGGTCGTACAGGCTGGTCTGCTCGTCCTCGCGGAACTTCTGGATCATGACCTGCTTGAAGGTCTGGGCGGCGATGCGGCCCAGGTCCTGCGGGTTGAGCTCCACGGGCTCGCCGTGCCGCGTCAGGGCGATCTCGCCGCTGAGCTGGTCGACCGAGCAATCAAACTCTTCCAGGTCGAGCGAGCCGAAGTGCTTGCGCGCCGCGCTCACCATGGCTTGCTCGAGATCGGCAACCAGCACCGAACGCTCGACCTTGCGGTCGCGTGCGATCGAGTCGAGGATCCTGAGCATTTCTGGGCCGTTCAACGTCCGCTTCCTCCGACGCCCTGTGGGGCGTCCCATGTCCATATTGCCAGCTTGTCGAAACCGATGCGTGTCGAGACCAATCCAGCGGCGGAAATCCGCCAACAACAACCCGGGCCATAAGACGCCCAATGCGCTCATGACCCGGCCACAAACCGCTCGCCGCGGGTGCCGAAACACCCTCCGATGAACGTACAGGATGTGCCGAACACTCACATCATCGGCAGCAACCCTTCCATGCCCGGCTCAGCCCAGCACCCCCGCTCTCGCCGACAACGGGCGGTTGCGAGGGGCCGAAATGAGTCCTGGCGTGGCTCATAGCAAGGGCATCGTAGCGAACGGGGCCCATCCGAGTCAACTAAAACTGGGGAGATGGCCCCGGTCATGGGGCCCTACTCGCGGTCGGTCCGCGTCACCGGCCGGTCGATGCGCACGGCCCGTTTGTTGCGGTGCTGGCCGATGTGGGCCAGGAACTTGCGCTCGCCCTCGACGGACAGGACCATGGGCTTGGTGGCGGGGGTCTCGGTCATGATGAGGTCGCCCACGGCCATGGTCGCCAGATCGCGCAGACTGATAGTGGTGCGGGCCAGGATGCCCGAGACCGACACACCAGCCGCGGCCAGCGACTCGCTCAGGCGGCTCTCCAGACCAGCCGACCGGCTTCCTTGGCCCTGGGAGAACCACGTCTGGGCGCTCACGGCGTCCATCACGGGCTCGATCGCATTGTAAGGAATGCACAAGCTCATGGTGCCCGCGCGGTTGGACATCTTGAGCTCGAATCCCACGACGACCACCACCTCGTTGGGCGGCACGATCTGCACGAGCTGGGGGTTGCTCTCGGTGGCTTTGATATCGAAGGTCATCGGCGCCACGCCGGCCCAGGCCTCGCTCATGGCCTCGAGCCCGCGATTGGTGACGTTACTGATCAGCCGGCTCTCAATAAGAGTCATCGGACGCTGGGGGATGAACAGGTCCTGGCTGGTGCCGCCCAGCAGCCGGTCGATGATCGGGTAGATGATCAGCGGGCTGAGCTCCATGCAGATCTGGCCGGCCAGCGCCTCGCTCTCGATCAGGTTGAAGCTGGTGGGATTGGGCAGTGCGCTGATGAACTCGCCGTAGGTCATCTGCTCGCAGGTGGCGACCTTGACCTCGACGATGGTCCTGAGAAAGCCCGATAACGATGCCCCGAAATTCCGGGCGAACTGCTCGTGCAGGGTCTGCAGCGCCCGCATTTGGTCCTTGCTGACGCGTTCGGGCCGCTTGAAGTCGTAGTTGCGGACCTCGATCTCATCGAAGTCGCGGTGGTAGCGGCTGAAGATCTGGGCCTGGGGCGCCTCCTCCTCGACCTGGTCGGTGTTCACCGCCGCGAGGAGGGCATCGACCTCGTTTTGGTCCAGAACGTCCATGGAGGGTCTCGGAGCCGGGGCGTGGGGCGGGGCCACACCCGCGCAGCGGTTGCATCGGCCCCCCAGCGGGTGGGGCTTGAGGAACCCGCTCGCAAGAGGCGGGCCAAATCTAGAACGAGAATCGGGAACACGCTAAGCCCAGCGAGGATTACACTGGGCACTCCAGAGATGATGGAAACCGGCGGCCCGCGAGGCCGCGGAGGGCTCGCATGCGGAATCTCACGGTCGTTGGCGTTGTTGCGATACTGATCGGGCTCATGATCCCAAATGCTCTTGCCCAGCCCATGGGGTTCGGGGGGGATGACTCGGTCGCGATGTCGGCCAAGGCGTGGTGGGCCCCGAGGCAAGCCGACGAGGGCGCGCTGGTGGCGATGGTGGCCGTCACCATGGACCACCCCAGCGGGCTCCATAGCTGGCCCAGCGCTGATCAGGATGTGCTGCCCGAAGATGTTGCAGCGTTCGCCATCCGTACCGAGGTCTCGGTGACAACCGGCGGCGCGGTGCTGTCGATCGGTGAGATCCAATGGCCGTCGCCCAAGCCCTACCCCGTGCCCGACCCGACCGGCATGGGCGACCCGATCGAGGTGCCCGTGTATTCGGGCGCCGCGGTGGTGTTCGTGCCCGTGCTGATCGACCGCGAGGCCGCCTCCGAAGCCCGCACGCTCGAAATGGTTGTGAGCTATCAGGCGTGCAACGAGACCGTGTGCTTCCCGCCCGAAGATGCCGACGTGGTGGCCAGCCTGCCCGCGTTTGGCTCGGGCGAAGCGCCCGCCGAGGCCTCGGCGATCGAATCATCGACCATCGACAACGCCATCGCCCTGGCGGTGATGAGCGGTTCCGAAGTTGTCGACGGCGCCGAGGTCGAGCCCGAATCAACCGAGATGCCCGCCGGCGATGCCGAGGCCGCCTCGCCCCCTGGTTCGGCCGACACGCAGAACAAGTTCCTGGGCATCATCGCCGTGCCCAGTCCCGAATCGGCCGGCGGCATCGTGGGCATCATGCTGATGGGCATCCTGGGCGGCTTCGTGCTGAACCTGACGCCCTGCGTGCTGCCGGTGATCCCGATCAAGGTTATGACGCTCTCGCAGCACGCCGGCTCGCCCGGCAAGACGCTGATGCTGGGCGTCTGGATGGCGTTGGGTGTTGTTGCGTTCTGGGTCGGGCTGGGCGTGCCCGCGGCGTTCTTGAGCAAGGCCGTTGGCGCGATCTTTGGTATCTGGTGGTTCACGTTTGGCGTGGGCGTGATCATCGCCATCATGTCGATCGGGCTGATGGGCCTGTTCACCATGCAACTGCCTCAGTCGGTGTACAAGGTGAACCCGAAGGCCGACTCGCCTTGGGGTTCGTTCGTGTTTGGTGTGATGACCGGCGTGCTTGGGCTGCCGTGCTTCGGTCTGGTGGCTGGGGCATTGCTGGCAGCCGCGGCCGCGTTCCCATCGCACGTGACGATGCTGATCTTCGGCTCGCTCGGCGTGGGCATGGCGCTGCCCTACCTCATCCTGTCGCTGAATCCGAAGTGGGTTGCCGTCATCCCGCGGACCGGGCCCGCCAGCGAACTGGTCAAGCAGGTGATGGGGCTGCTGCTCCTCGGAGCGGCCGGGTACTTCATCGCGTCGGGCCTTCAAGCGCTCATCCTCGACATGCCGTGGATCGGCCGCCAACTCCACTGGTGGGCGGCGGCGGTGTTCGTCGCGATCGCATGCCTCTGGCTTGCTGTACGAACCATGCAGATTACCAAGAGCCTGCCAAAGCGAGGGGTGTTCGGCGTGCTCGGCCTCGTGGTGGCCGTTGGTGTTGTCCTGTTCGCGCTCGATGTGACCGGCAGCGCCAAGGAAGATTACATCGAGCGAGAGGCACGCATCGCCGAGGCCAGGGGCGAGGGCGGGGCGGATGCGATCCTGACGAGCACCTGGGTCGATTACTCGCCCGACCTGCTGGCCCGCGCTCGCGAAGAAGGATTCGTGGTGGTGGTCGACTTCACTGCCGACTGGTGCATCAATTGCAAAGCGCTCGAGAAGCAGGTCCTCGGCGTTGAGCCCGTCCATTCGAGGCTGCGCGACGACGACGTGGTGATGATGAAGGCCGACCTGACCAGCACGCGCCTGCCCGGGTGGGACCTGATGCGTGAGCTGAACCAGAAGGCTCCGCCGGTGCTGGCGATCTACGGCCCCGGCATCGACGGAACGACTCCCTGGATGAGTAACGCGTACGACACGGGCACGGTCATGAACGCCATCGCGCTGGGCAAGGGCGAGCAAGATGCTCAGGAAGTCGCCAAAGCAAACTGACCCCCCTCTTACCCCCCCACGAGTTTTACTCCAGAAGTGAGGCACAACGTAAAACGTCCCGCGCCGGCTGGCAGCCGGCGCGGGAGGAATTTGTGTATGGGCTGTTGGTGCGTTTAGGCGTCGCAGCCGATGGTGAATCGAGACTGGTAGAGCAGGTAGTCGAACACGGTCAACACGCCGTCACGATCGAAGTCGGCACTCAAATCACCCGAAGTAAACGCGTCTTGGTACGCGATAAAATCGAAGATGGTGAGCTTGCCGTCGCCGTCGAAGTCGGCATCGCAGATGGGAAGCGTGCTCCCACCGAAGATGACCAACGCGTAGTGCGCATCGATGCCGGGTGTGGCCAGGTTGGCGTCTTCGTTGATCTCGCGAGCGAGGACCTCGACCTTCCACGTACCGGGCGTCGCACCGGTCAGGAACACATTTTCGACGGTGTCGATCGAGTTGGGCCGGCCGCCTGGGAGCGAAACCAGGCCCGCATCGAGCCCGACGTTGCCGTGGTAGACCTCTCCGGTGGGAGACATGACACGCAGGTCGAGGTTGTTGATGCGGTGGACGCGGGCGGCCGGGTTGCCCGCGGGGTCGAGATAGGCCAGCGTCACGCGAAGCCGCCTGGCGTGTGATGGTATGTTCACGCTGTACTCGGCCCGATCGCCGGCGCGCAGCAGCGTGCGCGATTGGTCGACGATGAACAGGCTGTGTCGCGAATCGAGCAGGTTCGACACGTCGGGCGGGCCCCAGCCCTGCTCCGCCCGGGAGATCTCGTCGGAGATCGGCCAGGGGCGAGCGCTGTTGATTATCATCGCTTTGGCGGTCATGGCGCTGGGGCGATTCTCGAACACGTCACCAGTGGGATCGATGGCGTTGTTGAACACGCCCTCGGCCCAGAGCTGGTAGAGGATGCCGAAGTGACCGGCCACGATAGGCGTCGAGGCGCTCGTGCCGTTGAAGACTGTGTACTCGCTCGGTCCGGCGCTGCTGGTCGTCTCGATGCTGTCGTAGAAGTGTGACAGGTCGGGCTTCACGCGACCGTCGGCGGCTGGGCCCGTGCTTGCGGACCAATGGAAGTCGTCCGAGCGTGGCACGGTGCTCTCGTGGTTGATGCCGCCTACGGAGACGATGTTCTTGGCCCACGCCTGGGGGCGCGAGTCGCGCGTGCCCGAGTTCGATTGGCTCTGTGTAATGAGGATGTCGTTGAGGAAGGCGATGTCGTCCATCTGGGCCGAGATGGTGGTGTAGTCGGTCTCGCGTGGGTCGCCCCAGCTGTTGGTCTGGAAGACAGCGCGGTATGGGCCGTCCTCGTCGACCAGCTCGGCGGTGTGGTCGTAGCGTGTGGGGGATTCGCCCAAAAAGCCCAACTCGGGATAGCTGGCGAAGATGCCCTGGGCCTGGGGCAGCATGCCGGTGTACGTCGCGTCGGCGGCTCCGTCGCCGAACACGATGCCATATACCGAGGTGCCATGGGAGGTCACCGGGCTGTTGGCACCATGGATGATGGGGGGGCGCGCCTGGAAGTCGCGGTGTGTCAGGCGCAGGCCACCGTCGAGCACCTCGCCGCGCACGCCCTCGCCCGAGAAGCCCAGATCGTGAAGCCTGTCGCCGCCGCTGAACATGCGGACCAGGTCCATGTCGTCCTCGGGCGCGCCCTTGGCGTCGATGAACAGGACTTCGGGCCGATGGGCGATCGCCGCGAGCTGGGCCAGGTCCAGTGTGGCCTCGATGCGGTAGCCCTTTGGCTCAGAGCCATGCACGACGCCGCCCACTTGGGCGATCTTTTGCGCGACGGCGTTCTGGTTCGCGGGCCCACGTTCGAGCATCTGGATGGAATATCGCGTCGGGCTGTCGAAGCTCGCGCCCAGCACGATGGCCTGGAGCAGCGGCTCGTCGAGCTTGTACGCGGGGTGATAGGGGCCGACCCACCGCACCGCTGTCATCGCGCGCACGGTGGCGGCGGTGCGTTCGTCCATGCGCACGATGTAGGCGTTGTGGGGCAGGAAGCGGCCCAGACGCGCGCCGGTTCTGGTCATCGCGTCTCGTGAGGCATCGGTGGCGTGATCGGCAAGTTGGACGATGTACACGCCCGGTTGCGCGCCGGCCCGCAATTCCGCGGGGATGGCAGGAATCGTGTCGAGGGGGTCGAACGCGGCGTATCGCAGTTGCAGGGTTGTGTACGGGTCGGGAGAGAACGACAATTCGCTGGCTGCGGCGGGCAGGCCGGCCAGCGCGAGCACGGTGGCGAGGCAGGCCAACCGTGCCCGTTTGAGGGGTGAGGGAGAGACCATCTTGGGAGGGTTCCTCGTGCGGCGGTGGCCTTGGGTGTCCGATCCCATGGCCATGGCCGTCAGGGTTTGCGACGAGGGGGGGCGGCGTCGCGACGGGAATGGAGAGGTTAACGAGAATCGACCTCTCATGCAAGCCGAACTTTCGGAATTCTCAAGCAATCATGGGCACTTTTGGGTGCGCATGGGACAGAATTGGGTGAACTCCGCCGATGTTAAGGTAGGATATTTGGGGTATTTTAGTTGTGCTCATCCCGCGATGATCAGGATGACCCTGACTCGTCATCGAGCCGTGCCCGAGCCGCGGCGACTGCTTCATGAACCCTTGCTGGTGCCGTGCCAGCGATTGCCGAGCGTTTGCCGAGCGTGGCTTCGAGGGTGAGGGCCTCGTAGGCGTCGGCGTCGATCGCGGGGTGGACGGCCTTCAGGGTTTCGAGGGGCAGGTCTTCGAGCGGCTTGTTGGCATCGAGGCCGACGCGGACGGCCTTGCCAGCAACCTCGTGGGCTTCGCGGAAGGGAATGCCCTTGGCAACGAGGTAGTCGGCCAGTTCTGTGGCGTTGGCATAGCCGGCTGCGGCGCGCGCGCGGCAGCGGTCGAGGTCGAAGGTGGTGGTGTCGATCACCAGCGTCGCGACGCGCAGGCACATGCTCAGTTCGCTGGCGGCGTCGAAGAGGGCGGCCTTGTCTTCCTGGTTGTCCTTGTTGTACGCCAGGGGCTGGGCTTTCAGGAGGATGAGCAACTGGTTGTGCGCGCTCGCGATGCGGCCGGACTTGCCCCGGATCAGTTCGAGAGCGTCTGGGTTCTTCTTCTGCGGCATGAGCGACGAGCCGGTGGTGACCTTGTCGCTGAGCCTCACGAGCGCGAACTCGGCGCTGTTGTAGATGATCATGTCTTCGGCCAAGCGCGAGAGGTGGATGGCGCACGCACCGAAGACGGCAAGCGTTTCGAGCGCGAAGTCGCGGTCGCTGGCGGCGTCGAGGCTGTTGGTGCTGGGGCGCGCAAAGCCGAGGTTGCGCGCCAGGCGGTGGCGGTCGATGTCGTAGGCGGTTCCCGCGAGCGCCCCGCAGCCCAGCGGGCACTCGTTCACACGGTCGAGGGCGTCGGCGAGGCGCGCGCTGTCGCGGGCGAGCATGGCCTCGTAGGCCAGCGCCCAGTGGCCGATGGTGACGGGCTGGGCGGGCTGGAGGTGGGTGTAGGCGGGCATTGGGTCGGCCGAGTGCTTGGAAGCGATGTCGATGAGCGCGCGGCGGAGGTCGGCCAGTTCGGCGCGGCGAAGGTTGATGCACTCGCGCGTCCACAGACGGAAGTCGGTGGAGACCAGGTCGTTTCGGCTGCGGCCGGTGTGGAGCTTCTTGCCCAGGTCGCCCAGGCGTTGGACCAGTTCGTGTTCCACCCAGGTGTGGACGTCTTCCAAGCCGGACTCGACCGGTGCGCCCGGGAGGGAGGCGGCGTGCGCCGCTACCTCGCGCAAGCCGGCGGTGATGCGCTGGCACTCGTCCTCGCTCAGCACGCCGACGGCCTGGATCTCCTGGGCCCAGGCGATGGACGCGGTGATGTCGTGCTGGACCATCTGCCAGTCGATGGGCAGCGAGTCGTTGAAGCGCTTGAAGAGTTCGTCGGGCGGCTCGTCGAAGCGGCCGCCCCACATGGCCGCGGGCTTCTGTTCCGTCATGGGATGATCCGGGCGGGAGCCTCGGGCTCGTGGGCGTCGCGTTGGAGGCGCAGGGCCTCGACGCGCTGGGGCAGGGTCCATAGGCGGATGAACCCGCCGGCGTGCTTCTGGTCGTACAGCGGCGTGTCGCTGAAGGAGGCCAGGCCCGGGTCGTAGAGCGCGGCGTCGCACTTGCGCTGCTCGACGGTGGCGTGGCCCTTGAACAGTCGGACGGCGACCTCGCCGGTGAGGCGCGAGGCCATCGACTCGGCGGCGGCGCTCAGGGCCTGGCGCAGGGGGGTGAACCACTTGCCGGCGTAGACCAGCTCGCCGAAGGTGGTGGCCATGTGCTCGCGATAGCGTCGCACGTCGCGGTCGAAGGCGAGCTCTTCGAGGGAACGCAGGGCGTTGACGAGCACGGTGCCGGCGGGGGTTTCGTAGAGCCCGCGGCTCTTGATGCCCACGACGCGGTCTTCGATGATGTCGACGCGGCCCACGCCGTGGCGGCCGGCGATCTCGTTGAGCGTCTCGATGAGCGTGACGCCGTCGGTGGGCTTGCCGTCCAGCGCGATGGGGCGGCCGTCTTCGAAGGTGAGGCGGACGACCTCGGGCTGGTCGGGCGTGTCCTCGATGTTGCGGCTCATCATCCACACGTCGGTCGGCGGCGCGTTCCAGGGTTCTTCGATGGGCCCGCCCTCATGGGAGATGTGCCAGAGGTTGCGGTCTCGGCTGAAGATCTTTGTGGCGCTGGCGGTGCTCTTGATGTCGCGCTCGGCGAGATAGTCGAGCAGGTCTTCTCGGGAGTGCATGTCCCAGATGCGCCAGGGGGCGATGATCTCCATGTGCGGCGCGAGGGCGGCAAAGCCGGCCTCGAAGCGGATCTGGTCGTTGCCCTTGCCGGTGCAGCCGTGGCAGACCGCGTCTGCGCCGACTTCCAGGGCGTACTCGACCTGGGCCTTGGCGATGACCGGGCGGGCGATGGCGGTGCCCAGCAGGTAGGTGGTTTCGTATTGGCAGCCGGCGATGAGCGTGGGGAAGACGTAGTCCTCGACGAATTCCTGCTTGAGTTCGGCGACCTTGCAGCTTGCGGCACCGGTGTTGTGGGCCTTCTCGATGACGCCCTCGAGCTCTTCGGCGCCTTGCCCCACGTTGGCGACGATGCAGTGGACCTCGAAGCCGTAATTCTCGACTAGCCAGGGCACGATGGCCGAGGTATCGAGGCCGCCGGAATAGGCAAGGACGACCTTGCGCTGGGTCATGGGGTGGCTCCGTTCGTGTTCTTGCCGTTGCTCAGCAGCATGGTGAGCAACGCGTTCTGTGCGTGCATGCGATTCTCGGCCTGCTCGTAGACGAGCGAGCCGGGGCCGTCGATGACGGCGTCGTCGACCTCGACACCTCGGAAGGCGGGCAGGCAGTGCATGAAGGAGGGTTGCTTGCCGCCGACGGCCGCACGGAGCATGGACTCCTTGGTCACGCGGTATCGCTGGAACGCCTCGACGCGCTCGTCGCGCTCGCTCTCGCTGCCCATCGAGACCCAGGTGTCGGTGTAGACCACGTCGTGGCCGGCGATCGCGTCGGGATCGGTCGCGAGGTTGACGGCGCCGCCCGATCCTTCGGCGCGCTGCCGGGCACGGGCCAGGATCTCGTGGTCGGGCTCGTAGGCGCTTGGGGCGACGATGGTGACGATGGCACCCATTGCGGCCATGGTGAGCATGAGCGAATTGCAGACGTTGTTGCCGTCGCCGATGTAGGCAATCTTCACACCCTTGAGGCGGCCGTAGACGGTCCGGATGGTGAGCGCGTCGGCCAGCGCCTGGCATGGGTGTTCGAGGTCGCTCAGGGCGTTGACGATCGGGACTCTCGAGTGGCGGTCCATCTGTTCGAGCACGGTGTGGCGGCGCACGCGGGCGACGATGGCGTCGGCGTAGCGCTCGAGGGTCATCGTGAAGTCCTTGATTGACTCGCGGTCGCCGATTGGCGAGCCCGATTGGTCGAGGTAGGTCACGTTGGCGCCCAGGCGGCTGAGGCCGATGTCGAAGCTGATGCGGGTGCGCAGGGAGGGCTTCTCGAAAACCAGGGCGATGGCCTTGTTCTCGAGCGTGCGCGGGGGCGTGGGCCAGTCGTGGCGAATCCGGCGTGCGAGGTCGAGGACGACCTGGATTTCGGGCGCGTCGAGTTGGGCGGAGGAGAGGAGGCTGCGCGGCACCCCCGCCGAAGCGGGCTTGACGATGGTGTCAGGCATTCCCAGCTCCCAGCGAGGCCGGCTTGCCATCGCGGATGATGGTGCCGCCGGGGGCGTTGGGCTCGCGCCACCATGGCGCGTCGGCATCGGTCCACGAAGCGATGCGCACCGGTGCGTGCAGGCGGGCGGCCATGTCGACGGCGGCGCGGACCTTGACGATCATGCCCCCGGCGATGATGCCGCTGTCGATGAGGCGTTCGATCTCGGGGCGATCGAGTTCTTCGATGAGTCCACCGTTGGCGTCGAGCACGCCGGGCGTGTCGGTCAGCAGCACGAGTTGGCTGGCACCGAGCGCGCCGGCCACGCCCGCGGCGGCATCGTCGGCATTGACGTTGAGCGGGCGGCCGTCCTCGTCGGCACCAACGCACGACACGACCGGAAGCACGCCCGCGCTGAGCAGGGCGAGCAGCCCATCGACATCGTGGGCGTCCTCGTCGGGGTCGACCACGCCCACCCGGCCCAGGTCGACACCGTCAACGGGGCGATGCAGTTGGGCACGGACGCCCGCGCCGGCGAGGGTGAGTCCCGTGCAATGGATGTCGCGTGAGATCAGGGCACCGACGAGGGCGTGGTTGACGACGCCGCCGACCGTGGCGACGACCTCGTTCATGGTGGCTTCGTCGGTGATGCGCAAGCCCTGTACACGGCGGACCTCTATGCCTAGCCGTTCGAGCCGGGCGTCGATGGCCGCGCCGCCACCGTGGACGATCACGAGGCGTTCGTGGGCGGCTAGGCGGGCGAGCGCGTCGATGATGGGCTCGCGCGAGACGGCCGCGTCTACACCGCGGCCCCCGAGCTTGACGACGACGGCGTTCATGCGACCCCCTCGGCGGGCGTGCCCGCCACGCCGGGCATGAGGCCCGCGCGTTCATCGAGACCAAGACGGATGTTGACGGCCTGGAGTGCCTGGCCCGAAGCGCCCTTGAGCAGGTTGTCGAGGGTGCAACTCAGCATGGCGTGGTTCGCTTCTTCGTCGTATGTGAAGGCGATGTCGGCAAAGTTTGTGCGCTCGACGGCGGCAACGCTGGACCAGGTGCCCTTGGGCAGCAACCGCACGAAGGGGCTCAGGCCGTAGGCGGCCCCGAGTGCATCGCGGATGTCGTTCTCGGTGACGCCTGGCTTCAGATCGACGTGGACCAGCGCGAGCATGCCGCGGGCGAAGGGGGCCACGCTGGGCGTGAACAGCACGCGGGTGCGGGCGTGCTCGGCGATTTCCGGTTGGTGGCGGTGGGCGAACACGCCGTAGGGCCGGAGGCTGACCTCGCCGAAGATGTTGCGCGGCGAGGGCGTGCGGCCCGCGCCGGTGATGCCGCTGACGGCGTCGATGAACGGCGTGCGTCCCTCGGCGAGGAGTCCGGCCTCGACGAGCGGGCAGAGCGGCAGCAGGCTGGCGGTGGGGTAGCAACCGGGGCACGACAAGAGGTTGGCCGTGGTAATGGCATCTCGGTTGCGCTCGGGTAGCGCGTAGACGGCCTTGTCGAGCAAATCGGGTGTTGGGTGCTCGAAGCCGTAGTGCTTGGGGTAGAGATGGGCTGGCATTCGGAAGGCGCCCGAGAGGTCGGCCACGATGGCGCATGGGCCGAGCAGGGCCGGCGCGAGGGTGGCGCTGGCCTCGTGCGGCGTGCAGAGGAACGTGACCTGGGGCGAGCATGCGAGGATCGCCTCGGGGCTGCCTGGGGCGAAAGTCGCGTCGGTGCGCCCCCGCAGTTCTGGGAAGACCTCTTCGACCCGCTTGCCCACGTTGCTGCCGCCCGGCGAGGCGAAGACGCCGGCCAAGTCGAGCGTTGGGTGGGCGAGTACCAGGCGGATGAGTTCCCGCCCGGTATATCCCGTGGCACCAGCGATGGCGACGGAGGTACTCACGCTCGGCTGGCTCGGTTTTGGTGCGGGTTCGGCTGGGTGTTGGGCATTACCCTAAAGCGTATTGGGGCTGGGTGCCAACAGCAAATCGGGCTCGGCCGGATCGGCTAGGCTGAGCGGGCCCAGTGGAGGTATCGCCATGAGTCACTCGGAAAAATTCCTGGCCATCGTCAACGACGCGAAGAGCCGGATCAAGGAATGCACGGTCGACCAGGCGTGGCAGATGCGCGAGGCCGGGGAGGACGTCCAGTTCGTCGACGTGCGGGAGGAGAGCGAGTACGCGAACGGCCGGCTGCCGTATGCGATGCACCTAGGCAAGGGCGTGATCGAGCGCGACGCCGAGGCGAAGCTGCCCGACACCGACGCGACCATCATCCTCTATTGCGGGGGCGGGTACCGCTCGGCCCTGGCGGCGGACAACCTCAAGAAGATGGGCTACACCAACGTGATTTCGATGGACGGCGGGTATCGCGGGTGGAACGAGGCCGGCCTACCGACCGAGAAGCCCTGAGAGAGCTAGCGGCCATCCCGGGCGACGCGGGGTTCGTGCAAGGCCGATGGCGTGGCTTGCCACACGGTGGGGGCGTACGACCGGGCCTGCGGCGGGCCGTCGGCCCGATCGGGTGAGGAGCAGCCGCCCAGGGCGCAGGCGATCAGGGCCAGGCTGGCCCCGACGGCGATCGGTCTTGCGGGTCGTGCGGTCTGTCGCGGTTGGATAGCCATGTTCATAAAGCAGGAGCGAGATTCACTTGCGGCGCGCGCGAAGAAGCGTGGGCGGCACCTTGGGGTCGCACTTTCCTAACTTCCCTTCCTCGCGGCAGGCTGGCTCGTGCGAGGGCCGATCATCGGGCGAATGGGGATCGCGGCATCGGCGTAATCGGTAGTTTTTGCCCGTTTTGGTGGTTCGGGGCAGGCCGGGCGGGCGTTGACCGGCGTTGGGCCGGCCGTACCATCCGGGCCGGAGCGGTTTCGGTCGGCATCCAAGGGAATGTCCCTTGGGGACAAACCCGATGCTTTCCGCGCCCTCGGCGATAGGATCCACTCCATGATTCGCACATCATTCAGTACGGTTGCCTGCCCGAAGTGGTCTCTTGAGCGTGTGGCACGCACGGCAGCCGAGCTCGGCTTCGATGGTGTGGAACTCCGCACCTTCGGCTACGACTCGCGGAAGTTCGTGTGCGACCCGCTGATGACCAGCGCGAAGAAGGTCGCGGGCACGTTCGGCGACCTTGGCGTGGACGTGTGCGGCCTGGCGACGTCGATCTCGCTCGACCAGCCGGTGCGGCCGCACGTTGTGGGCCGGACGTTCCTTTTCGATCAGGAGCGCGTGACGCGGCAGGCGACTCGGCTTGTGGACTACGCCTCGATGGTGGGTGCCACGAGCGTGCGGGTGTTCGGGTTCGAGGTGCCCGAGGGCGAGAAGCGGATCACGAGCCTGAGGCTGATTGCCGGACGATTGGCTGCCATCGCGGATCATGCGCGGCATCGCGGCGTGACGATCGTGCTTGAGAATGGCGGCAGCTTCCGCACCGCCGAGGACCTGCGCGAGATCGTCGACATGGTCGACAGCCCGCTGCTGGCCGCGTGCTACAACAACGCCGTTGGGTTGGCGGCCGGCGATGACTACGCCAAGGCGATCCGCACGCTCGGGCGCCGGCTGAGGATCGCCCGGCTCAAGGACATGGGCGAGGGCGGCTGCGTGCCGCTGGGCACGGGCAACAGCCAGGCCAGGGCGTTCGTCGATGCGCTCGTGTCGTACGGGCACTTCGACGGCTGGCTGAACTACGAATGGGACGCGGCCTGGGACGAGTCGCTCGCCCCGGCCGAGACGGTGCTGCCCGAGGCGATTCGCACGATCTACGGCTGGCTTGGTGCGACGGGCAGCAAGAAGGCCGCCGCGCCGCAGGCGGCCGGGGCGGTCTGACGCCACGAACACGAGCGACCGCACGAGGCTGGTGCTGGAGCGTTGCCGGGAGCTTGGCTTTGCTCTGGCCGGTGTTGCTCCGGTTGGGCCCTTGCGCCACGAAGCCGAGATGCGGGAATGGCTCGCGAAGGGCAAGCACGGGTCGATGGAGTACCTGGCTCGGCACGCGGACCTGAAGGCCGATCCGTCCCACATGCTCGAGGGCGCGAGAGCCGCCATCATGGTGGCCGACCTGTACGCCACGCGGAACGGCGATGCCGATGACCCGCCGGATGGGCACGGCCGGGTCGCGCGGTATGCATACGGCGGTGATTATCACAAGGTGATGAAGAAGCGGCTGCACACGCTGTGCGACGAGATTGGTGAACTGTGGCCTGGAGCGCGCACGCGGGCGTTTGTCGACACCGCGCCCGTGCATGAGCGGGAACTTGCGCTCGCTGCGGGGCTCGGTTGGGTCGGCAAGCACACGCTGCTGATTCATCCGAAGATTGGGAGCTGGATGCTGCTGGGCGGCGTGCTGACGACGCTGGAACTCGAGCTGTGCAGCGGCGAAGAGGTCGATCATTGCGGCACCTGCACGCGGTGTATTGACGCGTGCCCGACCGATGCGATCACGCCCTACAGCGTGGACGCGAGCCGGTGTATCAGTTACTTGACGATCGAGCGGCGCGAACCGATCCCAGCCGAGCTTGAGCGAGGGATGGGTGAGTGGATCTTCGGTTGCGACGTGTGCCAGGAGGTGTGCCCGCACAACTCGCCAAGGTCGGGCGATGTGGGCGAAGCGAACACCGAGTACGCGGGGGAACGGGCGTCGTTCGATCTGGTCGATGTCATGCGGTGGGACGAGGACGCCCGGCGGGCGGCGTTCGCGAAGAGTGCCATGAAGCGTGCAAAGCTTGGCATGATGAAGCGCAACGCGGTGATCGCGGCGGGGAACGCGATCGAGCGGTTGGGGCGCACGCACGGGCAGTCCGTTCGGTTGCTGGTGGCGTTGAGAGCCTTGGCCGGCGATCATGGTGAGGAAGGGGAACTCCAGCGGTTGGCAGGCGAGGTCGTGGCGCGGCATCGTTCTACGATGGACGGATGAGCACGAGCAAGAGGCCGGTGGTCGTGATTGTGGGCGGAGGGTTCGCCGGGCTCGCGTGCGCGCGAGCGCTCGGGCGGGCCGAGGCCGACGTGGTGTTGGTCGATCGGCGGAATCACCACTTGTTCCAACCCCTGCTCTACCAGGTGGCGACGGCGGCGCTCTCACCGGCGAACATCGCGGCACCGATCCGGCGGATCATGCGCAAGCAGGGCAACTGCACGGTGGTGATGGGGGAGGCCGAGTCGGTCGACGCTAACGCGAAGTCGATCCGAATCGGCGGGCACGAGCTGCCGTTCGATTCCCTGGTGCTGGCGTGCGGCATGAGGCACAACTACTTCGGGCACGACGAGTGGTCGGGCGTTGCGCCCGGGCTGAAGTCGGTGGACGATGCGCTGGAGATCCGCCACCGAGTGCTGTTGGCCTTCGAGGCGGCCGAGGTCGAGTCCGATGATGACGCGCGTCGGGCGGAATTGACATTCGTGGTCATCGGGGCGGGACCCACGGGTGTGGAACTCGCGGGCGCGATCGCCGAGATCGCCACGCAATCGATCCCGCGGGACTTCCGGCGTGTGGACACGCGGACGGCCATGGTCGTGCTGGTCGAGGGGGCCGATCGCGTGCTGCCGACGTTCCACGAGGAATTGTCCGAGCGTGCGAAGCGGGACCTGGAGAAGCTGGGTGTTGAGGTGGTTCTGGGCGGGATGGCGTCGGTGGTCGATGAGGATGGCGTGACTATTGGAACGGGCGAAGACGCGCGGCGTATCGGCAGCCGTTGCGTGCTGTGGGCTGCGGGGCTGAAGGCCGAGTCGGTGGTTGGGACGCTTAACGTGCCCAAGGACAACATGGGGCGCGTGGAAGTTGAGCAAGACTTGTCGGTGCCCGGGTATCGAGACGTGTACG
Organism: Phycisphaera sp.; assembly: GCA_025916675.1. Taxonomy (NCBI): domain Bacteria; kingdom Pseudomonadati; phylum Planctomycetota; class Phycisphaerae; order Phycisphaerales; family Phycisphaeraceae; genus Phycisphaera; species Phycisphaera sp. The sequence continues at coordinate 2,785,496 of CP098402.1, read as the reverse complement.
TCGTTGGTGACCTGATGGCGTACGCGGACCCGAAGACCGGTGAGATAGTGCCGGGGGTGGCGCAGACGGCGATGCAGGCCGGTCGGTTCGTGGGGCGCCTGATCGCGGCGGAACTCGCCGGCCATTCACGTGATGAGCTGGGCGCGTTCCATTATCGGGACAAGGGCTCGATGGCGACCATCGGCCGGGCGCGGGCCGTGGCGGAGATCGGCTCGTACCGCTTTGGTGGTTTTGCCGCGTGGGTGCTGTGGTCGGTGGTCCACGTTTCGTTCCTGATCGGCTTCCGGAGTAAGCTGTTCGCGATCCTGGAATGGTCGTGGCTGTACATCTTCTGGAGCCGCGGGGCGCGGCTGATCACCGGCCGGCGCGCGCAGCCCGACCCGGCGGACCGGGTGGATGCGGCGGGCTGACACGGGACTGGTAAGGAATCAGGGCCCCAGCGGCTTGGGCGTGGGCTCGCTGGTGGGTTCGAGGGTGAAGGTGCGCTCGATGTCCTTGGCCTTCTCGGCCTGGTAGCGCAGAGTGAAGGTGCTTCCTTTGTCGCCCCTGACGAGGTAGCGGAAGATGGTCTCGCCCATGCCGCCGATGCCCCCGTTGAGCTGGATGCGCTCGGGCTCGAAGCGGATCTCGTTCATCTGCTTGTCGTTGAAGTCGCGCACGCGGCCGGCGGTGACGATGTTGGCGCCTTCGCCCTCGAAGTGCAGCAGATCGTTGCGGCCGATGTTGTTGCGGCGGGCGACGCTGAGGCGCGTGGGGATGTGGCGCTCGTTGCGGATGGCCACGTCCACCTGCCAGAGGCCGGGCGAGCGTTCCTCGATATCAACGCGGCCGAAGCGCAGCAGCGGCATCTGGCGCGCGTGGTACATGGTGAAGGCGAAGTTGCGGTGGGCCTCTTCTTCGAGCAGGAACGTGGGCGTCTGGCGCGAGCCCCAGCGGTTGGTTCCGCCGACAAGGATGGGGCCGTACTCGGGGTGGTCGTACTCGGTGTAGTCGGTGAACTCGGTGCCGAAGACCATGTGATCTCGCCAGAGCCATTGCTGGTCTTCGCTCTCGCGGGCGGCCTCGCCCTGGTAGCGCTTGTTGTTGGTCCACAACTCGTTGGTGAAGCTGACGATGCCCAGGGTTTCGGCCAGCCAGTTCACCTGGCCGCCGTGGACGCCGTAGAGGTCTTCCCAGATGACCATGTCGCGGTAGTAGGGCAGCATCTGGGCGCCGGTTGCGGCGATGTGGTCGTACACGCGGCTGTCGGAGCGGTCGTAGAAGCTGCCGCGGCTCTGGTCGCCCGGCCCGCGCAGGATCATGCCGCCCGAGTTGTGGTAGCTCTGGCCGGCGGCGATGTTGGGGCGGGTGAGGATGAACTTGCCCACGCCGTGGGTCTCGGGCGCGCTGAAGGGGTGGGGGCCCGCGCCGAACTGGGCGTAGTTGGGCTGCCAGTCGCCCGGCCAGTTGCGGTTCATGTCGTCGGCGAAGGGGGTGTCTTCGTTGATTCGGCCGTCGCCGTCGTTGTCGATGCCTTCGGAGCCCAGGTACTCCCAGTCGCCGAGTTCGAAGGGGCCGACGCGCTCGAAGCGGCGCGGGTCGGTCTCGCTGCGCTTGAATGGCCCGCCCTCGCGCTTGCGCCACATCTGGGTGATGGAGCCGTCGCCGTCGAGGTCGTCGTAGCCGTCCTCGTCGGCCTGGCCGTCGCGGTCGTTGTCGACGGGGCGCTGGTTGTGGCGGCTGGAACTCGGGGTGTTCGCTTCGGCGAACCACCATGCGCGGCCGTCGGGGTTGGTGACGGGCACGAAGTAGAAGCTCGCGCCGTCGAGCAGTTCGGTCAGGTTCTCGTTCTTGCCGTGGCTCTCAACCAGCATCCACAGCGAGTAGAGCACGGTCTCGGCGGCCTGGATCTCGTTGCCGTGGATGTTGCCGTCGATGTACATGGCCGGCTTGGTCGTGTCCTTGCCGGTCTCGGGGTTGTTGGCGATGGCCAGCCAGACGTCGCGGCCTTGCAGGCTCTTGCCCAGGCTCTTGAGGGTGACCAGGTCGGGGTGGGCCGCCTCGATCTGCTTGAGCAGGTCGACGATCTGGTCGTAGTCGTAATAGCGGTTCCAGGCGATGTCGACCTTGAAGTCGGGGTTGTACCGCTGGCTGCCGTCCTGGGCGGCGGGCGTGTCTTGCGCGAGCGCGGGTGTTGCACAGAGGGCGGCGATGGTCAGGAGTGTCTTGAGGTTCTTATAGAGTTTCATTGGTTGCCTCCCTCGGCCAGTTCGATCTCGATGTCGGTCGTGCCGAACTCTTCGGTGCGGAGCTGGGCGTTCAGCGTGGATCCGTCGTCGGCCAGCACGAGCCACTCGGCCCGCATGGTCTCGCCCGGTGCGATGCTGTCGGTGCGGTTGATGGTCGAGCCGGCGATGAGGGTGTCCTGCGGAACGTCGAGGGCGAGGACGTACGGGGTGAGTCGGCGGGCCTTGGCGCCCAGAGCCGTGCGGGTGGGCAGCTCGCCGTCGTTGCGGACGGTCATGCTCACGCGCCACACGCCGCCCTCGACCTTCTCGACCACGGGATCCTCGATGACCACGCGGGGCAGCATCGCGAGCAACTGCTCGATGAACTCGCCCTGGGCCTCGATGATGCCCTCGTGGGCGTCTTGCGGGGCGTTCATCTTGAATCCCGGCACGAAGCCGCCGATCTCGACCGGCCCCAGTTGCGGGTGGTCGTAGGGCTGCCAGTCGACGTAGCCCTCGCCCACACGGTCGGCGTAGGCGAGCCACTTCGCGTCGTCGGAGGCCTTGCCGGTCTTGCGCGGTGCTCGCGTGGGTCGCTGCGGCTTCGATTCTTCTTGCTCGGCCATCGGGTCGGGCGCGCCCTGGGCGATGGTCATGACGCGTTGCTGCGTCTCGGCGGGTAGGGCCTGGAAGGCTTCCATGCGGGCTTCCTGCTCCTGCGGGCTCATGCTCTGGATCTCGGACATCGCGCCCTGGATGGCGTCCTGCGTGAGTACGAGCTTGAAGTCGCCGATCATGACAAAGGGCGGCTCGTCGGGTTTGGGCTCTTCGGCGGGCTGCTCTTCCTGCTCATCGGCACCCTCGTCTGTTTCGCCCTCTTCTTTCGGTGGCTCGGGGCGCTGCCAGGGGTTGGTGGCGATCGTCACCAGCCCGAGGTGGGCGTACGCCCAGCCGGCGAAGGAGCCGTCGAGGCTTTCCTTCTCCGCCTGCTTGAGCTTGGTGGATTCCTTGTACTGCTCGCTCAGGCGGTCCATCAGCTCCTTGTCGGCGCGCTCCAGGCCCTTGGGCACGCGGCCGGTGTGGTCGTAGCCGTTGGCGGCGGGCACGTTGATGATGGTGTCGTGCGGGCCGTAGACGATCGTGGCCATGATGTTGGGCTTGCCCAACAGCCAGGTGGCCAGCGCTTTGCTCTCGGGCTCGCTCAGCGGATACGCGCCGTTGCCGTTGGCGTACTCGGGCCAGCGATAGGGGAAGTTCTTGTTGAGGTCGACGCCGCCGGCGCCGTCCTCGCCCATTGCTCCGTCGCCGTCCTGGTCGCTGGCCTCGGGCAGCATGGCGTGGGTGGCGACCTCGCCCTTGCTCGCGTCGGCGCGACGCATCAGGCGCGGCTGGTCGGGGTCGACCACGTGGGTGAGCGTGATGCCGTACTTGGGCGAGGGCTCGGTGGTGCGCATCATGGTGATGTGCCCGTCCCCGTTGAGGTCCTGCGGGCCGTCCTCGTCGAGGCGGCCGTCGCGGTCGGCGTCTTCTTTGGTGAGCGTGCCGCCGGGGACGGCGTGGCCCGAGTCGTCGCGGTCTTGGGCGTCGCGGTTGACGCGGGGGATCACGTAGACGGTCGCGTGCTCCAGGTCGGCCTCGCGTTCGAGGTGGCCCACGAGCTCTCGGGCGATCGCCGGCCCGCTGGTGTGCCGCCCGTCGATGCCCGCGACAATGAGCAGCCCGGGCTTGGTGTCGGGGTCGCCCTGGCCCTGGCTGACGCGGTAGACGTAGATCGGCCGGTCGCTCGCGGTGCGGCCGATGCGGGAACGATCGACGATGAGCGCCCCCGAGCGGCCGCTCACGGCGACGAAGCTCGACGCCGTGGGGCTCTCGGTCAGGATCGTGCGCGGCGGCTGGCCGGCTTGGGGTGGGTGCTGGTTGCCGGCGGGGTTGCTCGTGCTGGCGCAGGCGGCGAGCCCGGCCAGCATCAGGAGCGAGGCTCCGCCGGCGAGAGAGAGACGCGGCATTGATGGGAACGGCTTCATGGGTGACCATACCCCCTTGGCCCGACCGGGGTTACGCGGTTATTGGGCGGTGGTGGGCCTTGGGGGGCTCTACACTGGGGCCATGTACGCCGCTTTGCTGGCCCGAAAGTACCTGACGACCAAGGCCATCCCGCTGCTGGCGGCGATGGCGGTGACCCTGAGCGTGGCGACCGAGCTCATCGTGTGGTCGGTCATGGGTGGGTTCCTCACGATGCTCGTCAACGAGGGCCGCAAGACCGACGGCGACCTGCGCATCACCTGGGAGCACGTGGGCTTTGGGCACTATGAGGACTTGGTCGGGCGGCTGGAGGCCGATCCGGCGGTCGAGCACGCCTCGCCTCTCATCGAAACGCTGGCGATCCTGGGCTTGCCCGACGATCGGCCTGTGAGCGTGCAGCTTCTGGGCGTGGAGCCGGCCAGCTACGCCCGGGCGACGGTGTACGAAGATAGCCTGTACTGGCGGCCAATCGAGCCGCACACGGGCCCCGTGCCGCTCAACGCTGACGGCCAGCCGGAGCTGCTCGACCCGAGGGGCGAGCCGGCGAACCGAGCCGATCTCGAACGCTGGCTGGCCGAAGGACGGACGCTGCGCACGCCCGACGGCGACGCGGCGATGGTGACGGGTATCGCCGCGACGAGTTGGAACTGGCGCGTGAACCCCGGAAACTTTTACGTACCTCGCTTCAGCAGTCAGCGGCTTGCTAATGGCGGGGTTCGTATCGATCGCTCGTTCCTTCCGGAGATGAGTGTCCGCCTCACCGTGCTGCCACTGGGCCAGGAGGGTGCCGGCGCGCTCGACCTACGCACGATCGAGTTCCCTATCGCCAACGAGTTGGCCACCGGCAACTACGCGTACGACTCACACTTCGCCTTGGTGCCCCTCGATGCGCTGCAAGACCTGCTGCAAATGGGCGCGGCGCGCAGGATCGACCCGACGAGCAATCCGTACGCGGTCGAGATCGGTCCCGATGGCGTCGAGCGCCCGGTGAAGCCGACCATCATCGGCGAGAGCCCGGCGCGGGTGACCGACATCCTGGTGCGCGCCGCGCCGGGCGTGAGCACCGAGGCACTCGAGGCCGCCGCCAACGCGGTGTACGCCGAGTTCGAGCAGGCCCACCGAGGCGAGGTCCCCACGCCGCGGACGATCGGCATCCAGACGTACGAGCAGAGCAACGCGATGTTCATCGGGGCGGTGCAGAAGGAGACAACCTTAGTTCTGTTCATCTTCGGTGTTGTCAGTCTGACCAGCGTGTTCCTGGTTCTGGCGATCTTCTGGGCGATGGTCAGCGAGAAGACGCGCGACATCGGCGTGCTCCGTGCGATCGGCGCCAGCGGCACCGGCGTGGCGGCGGTGTGGGTGGGCTACGGCCTGGCCATCGGCATCGTGGGCAGCGCGCTCGGCGCGGGGCTCGCGGCCCTGGTTGTCACGAACATCAACCCCATCCACGAGTGGCTGGGCAAGGCCCTGGGCGTGCAGGTGTGGGACCCCAACGTCTACTACTTCACGACGATCCCCACGGACCTGGACGCAAGGAAGTTCGTCATCATCGTCGCGGGGGGCATCATCGCGAGCGTCGTCGGTGCGCTGGTTCCCGCGGCCAGAGCTGCCTGGATGGACCCGGTGAAGGCGCTGCGGTTCGATTAGATCGGGGCGACCATGGCAACCCAATACGATTACGAGCCCATCGACGGCGTGTGCTTCTGGTGCGAGCCGATGCCGGCGGCCCGGTTGTCCGCGTTGCTGAAGGACGTGGTTGCCTTCTTGCATAATGTCGATCCGCACGCGGAGTTGACGCGATTCCACGATTGGCTGCAGCACGACGGCTTGCACTTTTTCGTCGGGTCGGTGGTTTTCGCGCGGCTATTCAGCGATGTTTCCTCGCCGCGAGACCTGCTGGTCGCGACGCCCGAGGACGATTTGGTGTACTGCGGCGTCGAGGATCGTTCTCGTCGGTGGTATCTGCGATTCCGAGTCGAGTGGGATGATGCGGGCTTCGAATTGTCTGGTGATTTCGCGCTGGTGCTCGTTGATGCCCTGGCCGAGGGGTTCGCCACGCGGTTCGCCGATCGCGGGCTGTATCGCGAGCCGGCGGCCGAGTACTTCCGACGCATCACGGTGTAGCCGCACGGGCCCGCCGCCGAGACGATAAAGAACAAAGGGTCGACCAACGCCGACCCTTGCCCTTCTCCCGACTCTTCGAACTACCATTCCTACAAAGCTCTACCCATCGCGCCGGGAGGGCTCCGCCCGACCAAGCGAGGCCATCACGCCGCCTCGGCCACCGCCTGGCCGTTGCCGCCGATGGTGAATCGCACGGTGATGGGCGCGGTGCCGGCGGTGATGGTCCCGCCCTTCTTGGCGCGCACGACGTAGCTGGCACGTTCGGTGCCCGCGGGGATGGTCGTGTCGACGAAGCGCTTCTCGTCGGCGAAGCCGAGGTCCTGGTAGGTGCCCTGGCTGCCGCCGGCGGGCGTGATGGCGCGCTGGACGATATATGTTGTGCCGGTCGAGACGCGGCCGTCCCAGGCCAGCTCGAGGGCGCCGTCGTTCAAGAGGTCGAAGCTCAGGTTGCTCGCCTCGACGGGCGGGATGGGCGCGGGATCCTTCGGCTCGGGGATCTGGGCGATGCCGTAGAGGCTGGGGTCGTTCTCCAGCTCGGCGGTGGTGCGGATGCTCTTGATGAGCTCGGCCCCGAGATTGTGCATCGCGGTGAGCGCCTGGTTCTGCGCGCTCGTGGCGGCCTTCGCTTGCGAGCGCAGGCTCTGGGCTTGGTCGTACGCCGCGCGCGCCGCGTTCGTGAGCGCCGTCAGCTCGGCGGTGCGTTCGATCGACAGGTTGAGCTGGGCGGCGTTGGCCTCCCAGATGGGGGCTCGCTGCTCAAAGAACGCGAGCTCTTCGGACTTCTTCACAGGGATCACCATTGGAAACTCCTTGCGCGAGTTCCGTCCCGCGCCTTGAAAGAATCTCGGGCGGCGACCGTGCCGCCCCACAGGAGCAATGTCGGGAAGTCAAGAACGCGACTTCACTCCGATTGGAGAAAAATTTTGCTTGTGGGGTGTGGTGGCACCGAGTGGGCGGATCATGCCGGGCAGGAGTGCCCTTCCGAGCGTGCGATGCCGGGTCAAAACCGGCAGGGCGGCACGCTCCCTATTGGAGAGCAAGAACGCTAAGGCCCGAAAACTGTGGTCACGGCCGTGGTCCGAACAAACGGCGGCCACTGGGCACTACGATGGCCCCGGGGCCACGAGCCTCGTGGGCAGGGGAACCATGGCGACACTCCGCGTACCAGTCAAGCCGGCGATGCTCCAGTGGGCGCTCGACCGCGCTCGCAAGGAGCCGGCCGACCTCGAGCACCGATTCGGTAAGCTCGCTGAGTGGCTGGCCGGCGACGCCCAGCCCACGCTCAAGCAGCTCGAGGGCTTCGCCCGGGCGACGCACGCGCCGCTGGGATACTTCTTCCTGGGCACACCGCCGGAAGAACCGGTGCCCATCCCCGACTTCCGCACGGTGGCGGGGAAAGGAGTGCGAAGGCCCTCGCCCGAGCTCTTGGACACGATCCACGATTGCCAGCGCCGCCAGGAGTGGTACCAGCGGTACGCGCGCAGCAGCGGGCTGGAGCCCGTCGCGTTCGCGGGCACGGCGGCCTTGACCGACGACCCGGCCGCCATCGCCGGCCGCATGCGTGACCTGCTGCGGTTCAGCGTCGCCGAGCGGGCCAGCTTCCCGACGTGGGAGATGGCCCTCAGGCAGTTCCGCCAGCAGGCCCAGGACGCGGGCGTGCTGGTCATGGCCAGCGGCATCGTCGCCAGCAACACCCAGCGGCCGCTGAACCCCGACGAGTTCCGCGGCTTCGCGCTGGCCGACGACCTCGCGCCGCTGGTCTTCGTGAACGGCAAGGACACCAAGAGCGCGCAGATGTTCACGCTGGCCCACGAGCTGGCCCACCTGTGGCTGGGCCAGAGCGCCCTGTCCGACGCGGGCCCACGCGCCATGCCGACCCAAAGGACCGAAGCATGGTGCAACGCCGTGGCCGCCGAGCTTCTGGTTCCCTTGAACGAGATCGCGGCGGCGTTCGACCCTTCGAACGATCTGGAACGCGAGACGCAACGGATGGCCAGGAAGTTCAAGGTCAGCACGCTGGTCATCCTTCGCCGGCTGCTCGACGCGGGCCTGCTGAACCGCGACGCGTTCGAGGGGGCGTACGACGCCGAGATCGGCCGATTGCGACGCGTTGGCTCGTCCAGCGGCGGGGACTTCTACCGCACCACGCTGGCCCGCGTGGGCGAGCGGTTCGCCCGGGCCGTGGCCGTGAGCACGCTGGAGGGGCGCTCGACGTTCACCGAGGCGTTCGGGCTTCTGGGCTTCAACAACATGAAGACCTTCCGCGAGCTGAGCGCCCAGGTCGGGGTCGAGTTCTGATGGCCTACCTGCTGGACGCCAACGTGTTCATCGAGGCCGCCAACCTCTACTACCAGCCCAGCTTCTGCCCCGCGTATTGGGATTGGCTCGTGGACGCCCATCGAGCGGGCCGCGTGCACAGCATCGAGCGCATCGCGAGCGAGATGGCCACCGGCGAGGATGATCTGAGCGTGTGGGCCGACGGGCTCGACGACGGCTTCTTTCTCAAGGACACCGCCGAGGTCCTGGCGGCCTACGCGACGGTCGCCGAGTGGACCGACGCCCACCCCGTCTACAGCCAGGCGGCCAAGAACACCTTCCTGGACACGGCCGACTCGTTCCTCGTGGCCCACGCCCTTGCCGGCAAGCACACGCTGGTGACCCGCGAACGCCCGGCCAACTCCAAGCATTCGGTCAAGATCCCCGACGCGTGCCAGGGTGTGGGCGCGGCGTGGCTGAGCCCCTTCCAGATGCTCCGGGCCGAGCGTCCGAGGTTCGTGCTGGGCTGAGTCCTCTGGCCGGGCCGGCGCGGCACCGCCCACGACGCAACGGCCTTCTATCCTGCGTGTCATGATCCGCAAGAAAACCGTCTTCATCCTCGGCGCCGGCGCGAGCTGCGAGTACGGCTTCCCGCTCGGCTCGCAGCTTCGCAGTGCGATCATCGCGCTTGCGTTGGATGAGCGATGTCCGGACGACGCGACGGAGGCGCTTCGCGATGTATGGAACGCGCTCTGGTCGGATCGAGACGACCTGCTCCAAGTCTACTACAGCGACAAGCGGCTGAAAGACTTCGGCAAGAGCTTCATGCGGAGCGGGACGTACTCGATAGATACCTTCCTGAAGCATCGCCCAGAGCAACGTCCGATCGGTGCGGCGTTGATTGGACTGATCATCAGCCATTGCGAGCGTCAGGACTTGCTGTTCCGTCAGCCGCGGCTCTACAACTGGCTGGCCGACCGGATGGGGCCAACCGCAGAGGATCCTACGGAAAGGAAGGTCACTTTTGTGACCTTCAATTATGACCGATCGCTTGAGTGTTTCATGATGCTCTCGACGCGTGAGCTTGCGAACGACCCTGCCAAGGCAAACGCGGAGCTTGACCCAGGCCAGATCATCCATATGCACGGCTCGGTCGGTGATATGCCACACATTGGACCCGGCTACAAGCCCGGCGATCCCGTTCAGGCGTACGAGCGGTGGAATGAGTTGGACTCTAACGTTAGATACGGCGAGCACGACATCGCCCGCTGGCAGAAGACCCTCCGGCTCGTGGGCGAGCGAGCTTCCGAGGAAGCAAATAAAATGCATCAGCAAGCTCGCCACGCGATTGCGCAGGCACAGGTGGTTTGCTTTTTAGGCTTCGGGTTTGATAAGGAGAACATGAAACTGCTGAGTTTTCCATACAGACCGGGATATCTGCACGATCCGCGTTTCATTTACCAGGGCAAGCAAGTCTCCGAAAACCCGGTTGCCATTGGCACGGCACTCGGGCTCACCGCGTCGCGACGGAAGGAGGTCGCTCGCATGCTCTTTGCGCGGTCTTTCTACGACAGTGCCGCCGAACTGCTTCGGTTTGACCTCCAACGCACCTGCGGCGAACTCCTCGACGACAACATCCAGACCCTCGACGCCGAGTGGGACCTGCCCAAGGCCTGACGCGGCCCGGCCATCCCGAGGGCTCGCGTCCGCGCCCTGCCCGGACCGGGAAACCGCCCGCGACCCGGCCCCGCCCACCCCAAAAGGCCCGGATAACGGGACCATTCTGCTCTCGACTACAGCCATTTTGTTCTCGACTGGCTCCACGCGACGCTCGACTGGTGCCAGATTGCTCTCGACTGGCACCACTCGGCTCTCGGCTGGTGCCAGGCTGCTCTCGACTGGGACTATGTTGTCCTCGACTGGTGCCACCGGGCTCTCGCATGGCCGCACCCGGCCCCCGCGTGGGGCCAGTTCGGGCCCGGCAGGGCACCGCGATAGACGAGGAGTCCCGCTCATGGCTTCGGAGGGCCGATTCTGTCGGTTCGGGCCGCTCGGGGCCCTCGCGGCGGGGGAGGGTGGCCCGCGTGCCGCCGGCATCCCGGCCGGGCGACCGCACGCCCCGTCTGGCGTCGTCGTCGCCGGCCCGAGCGGCCCGATCGTGGCCGGGCCCGCCCCGGGGGGGGCGGCGGTGCGGGCGATGGCCGCCGGGCTCGGGGCACGGCGTGCCCGCCCGGAGCGGGCCGGCGGCGTGCGGTCAGCGGCCGGCGGTGTCGCGCACGGCACGAGCGATCGTGGCGGTGGCTTGATCCGCATCGACCGGGCTGTCGAGCCACACCGTCCAGACGTGCGCACCGTCCGCGGCCCGGATGATCTCGACGAGCACGCGCCACGTGCCGTCCTGGTTGACGAACCTCGGATGCACGAGGTAGGCCGCGTCGAGTTCTCGCGCGACGGCCTCCAGGCCCGGCGCGCCGGCGTGCTGTTGGGTCGTCGATGGGCCGATGATCGCCAGTTCGGGGCTGGTGGTCAGCTCGGCGACGAGCAGCTCGGCGATGGGGCCGGCCTCTCGAGACAGCGACGGCGCGTCGGGATGGGCGAACGGCATGATGCCGACGGTGACGGTGTCCGGTGACGGCGTAGCGACCCTCGCGATGGACACAACCACGAGCGCGAGCAGCGCGGCGCTCGCGGCCAGGGCGAGGGTCATCTTCTTGCGATCGGGTCGGCTCGTGGGCGATGGCGCGGGTACTTCGCGAGGGGTCGTGGTCGGGGCATCACCACAGTTGGAGGGAGGGGTGACGTGTGCCAGCAGCCGGTAGCCGCGCTTGGGGAGCGTCTCGATGAACTCCGGCCTGCGGGCCGAGTCGCCGAGTGCCGAGCGGATGAGCCGCATGCAGTGGTGCACGCCCTGGTCGTACTCGACGAGCGCATCGGGCCACAGGCGGTCGCGGATGGTCTCGTGGGTGACCAGTGAGCCAGGATTCTCGGCCAGCAGCAACAGCAGCCCAGCCGGCTGGGGCGCGAGCGTTCGCGCAACCTTGCCGTTGTCGTGCGGGGCGAGCTCGCCGGTCCGCGGGTCGAACCAGAACTCGCCGATGCGGTAGGCGTGGGCGCGCGGGGCGTCGGGCATGGGGGAGATTATGCCGTCAGCCCGTCGCGCCGCGCGAGCGCAAGAGGGCGGCGATGCCGTCGTGGCCGCCCCGCTCGGCCAGGTGCAGCGGCGTCTGGCCCTCGGCCGAGAATTTGCGTCCAACACGATTCGGGTTCGCGCCGTGGTCGAGCATCAGTTCCGCAAGGTCGGCGTGGCCACGCTGGGCGGCCAGGTGCAGGGCGGTCGTGCCCAGGTAGTGCTGGCGCTCGACCAACGCGCCCGCGTCGAGCAGTAGTACGGCGATAGCCACCATCTTGGGCGATCCGCGGCCTATGGATGGGTACCACAGCAACGGATAGTCGTGGGCCCCGCGTTCGTTGACGGATTGCGGATCGGCTTTCAGTCTGGCGCGAACGGTGGCTTCGTCTCCGCGCATGACGGCGGTGGGGAGGTCGTAGGGTGCGCCAAGATCAAGCAGGTATTCCACAATCTCGACGTTGCCCATGTGTGCGCCCGCCTCGACGGCGGCCTCGTTGGTCGTCGCCACCGAATGCACGAAGCGCGGGTCCTCGGCCACGCGTTCCTTCAGCGCCGCCAGGTTGCCGTGCGCCGCGCCGACGAAGTCGCGTCGGATGGGGAGTGGTAGGTCCGCGAAGGCCGGCGGTGCGTAGGGCGCGCCGCTGGCGTCGAGGGCCCGCCGGCCGGCGGTGTGCTCGCGGGGGATCCGGGCGTGGTCGAGCAGCATCGCGGCGGCGGCCTCGTGGCCGAGCCGTTCGGCCAGGTCGATGGCGCGGTGGCCCTGCGGCGTGGTCGCGTCGATTGGGGCGTCCTTGCGCACCAGCATCTCGATGATCTCGGTGCTGCCGCGTGCGGCGGCGGCGTGCAGCGGTGTCCATCCATCGGGGCCGACCTGGCTCGCGTCGGCCCCGTTGCCCAGCAGCGTGGCGGCGGTCAGCTCCGCGGTGGCCAGGGCGGGGTGGTCGAGCGCGGCGCGCAGGGGAGAGACGCCGCCGTCGGCCCGCCGGTTGGGCAGGCCGCAGTAGCGATAGACGCGCCACATGTCCGATCCCGCCCCGCCCAAGGCCGCCGCGAACATGGCCGTGCCGCCGATGGGGTGCGTCTCGTTCACGCGGCTCTGGTCGGCCGCGGCGAGCTCGTCGACGCGATCCCAATCGAGCAGGGCCGCCGACTCGTGCAGGTCGGGCTCGTGGCCGTGCTGCCGCAGCACCTCGCACACGCGTGGATGCCGGCACACCAGGGCGAGCGTGAACAGGCCGCGGCCCTTGTCGTCGCGGGTCGAGATCAGCTGGGGCTGGAGTGTCAGTTCCCGATCGACCGTCGAGTGGTCGCCACGCGTGACGGCGTCGATGAGGCGTTGGGCCCGCGGGCCAACGCGGCGCGAAGAAGTGAGGGGAAGGCCCGCGCTGGCTGCGCCAGCGGTGCCTGCCAGTGCGAGTGATCCGGCGATGAAGCCGCGGCGGGTTGTGGTGGTGGTGGTGGTGGTGTTTGCTGCGGGCATTTGGACTTCCCTCCTGGGCTCGTGGTCCCAACATGGCTCGATGATGTTGTACCACATCCGCCCGCCAGAAGCCCTGGGAAGGGTCTGAGTCCGTTCTGAGATTTGTCTGGCGGTTGTTGGCACTCGCTCTGGGGTGTTCTGTGGGTCACTATGATCCCGAGCAGACATGCCGAGTCCTATGTGATGCCAACGGTGAGAAAGAATGCCATGACCCCTACGCATGCGATCCGTGTTGCAGCAACCACGGTACTGCCGATCGTACTGTCGATCGGATCGGCGACCGCTCTGGCCAACGGCGAGCGGCTGTACTTCGAGGTCAGCAACGATCTGAGCCCGAGCCAGCCGACGGCGGTGGTGACGCTGTGGACCGAGTTTGATCCGGCCGACTACTGCTTTGGTGCAACGCTGACCGAAGTGCGGGCCACCGATGGGCTCTGGATAGCCCCCGAACTCGATCCCTCGATGATCGCGCCGGGGACGCACCCGGGGGATGTATCGGCCGATGGCCTGCGCGTGGAGGGCATCATCGCCGGGCAGTACCATCTGCCCTACCACATCTACGGCGATCCGACGAACCCGATCGCCCTTTGGCGGGCCGAGATCACCATTGCCGACTTCACGTCGCGAGAGATCGGGCTGTCGACGCTGACCAGCCGCTACGACGTGTATCCGGATCGCATGTCCCGCACTGGCCGCTCGGCTCTCGCCGATCTCACCGAGGCGTCGACGACGATCGTCATCGTGCCTTCGCCGGGGGCGTTGATCGGGTTCGCGACGTTGTTGGTTGTTCCGCTCGGGCGCCGCCGTTAGCAGCCCGCGCTGAACTCGTTTTGGAATGCCAGGAAGTCGAAGAACGAGAGCACACCGCTGCCATCGAAGTCGGCGGCCAGATCGCCCGCATCGAACAGGTTTAGGAACTCGAGGAAGTCGAAGATCGTCAGGAGGCCATCGCCGTCCAGGTCGGCGCGGCAGGGGTTAGCCGTGGGTGGGCCGCCGAAGATCACATAGCCCGCGCCGGCGTTGATGGCCGAGCCTGGGTTGTGCTGGAGGGCGCCGATCAGGATGTCGGGCACACCGTCGGCGTTGAGGTCGCACCCGCCGCCCACTGCCAGGCCGGATCGATCTTGGTCGTCCTCGCCAAGGCACGCGAAGCCGTCGTCGGCACCGAAGTCCCGGAAGGCGACCTCGACGCGGGATCGGTCGGCCTGGCCCAGGCAGGCCCAACTCGTGCCCGCGTTGTACCCCGAGATGTCGGCACCCGCCCCGCCAACGATGGCGTCGGCCAATCCGTCGCCATTGATATCGCCCACGCCCGCGCACGCGGCGATGGCGTCGCCGGGTATGCCCGCAAACGCGAAGCCGTTGCTGCCGTCCAGATCAGCGGGCGTGAACCGTTCGGGCAGGGAAGGGCCGCCGAAGACGGTGTAGGCCTGCCCCGCGATCTGGGCGGTGAACAGGAAGTCCTCGTAGCCGTCGCCGTCGATGTCACCAATGCCGTCCATGCCCGAGCCAACGCCGATGAAGGAATCCTGGCCCTCGATGAGGGTCTGGTTTTCGTTGGTTTCGGTCAGGTCGTAGGCCCCTTCCCAAATGGCGTCCGTCTGGCCCTTGAGGATGGCGATGGCTCCCGCATAGCTGCGGCCCGGGAAGGCCGCGACGCTGCTCCCGACGGCGATCTCGTCGGCACCATCGCCGTTGATGTCGCCGAGCGAGGCGACGGTGCGGCCCATTTGCTGCCCCGCTCCACCGATGAGCGTGAAACCGTTGTCACCGTCCAGGTCGTCGCGGGTCATGCTCGCGGGGAAGGGCTCGCCCTCGGGACGACCAAAGAGCACGTAGCCCTCGCCCGATCCAGCCCGACCGAATCCACTTGCGCCAGCTGCGCCGACGAGCAGGTCGCCGAGCCCGTCACCATTAAAGTCGCCACCAGCAACCGAACCGCCGAATCGGTAGTCCGCGCCCGAGCCGTAGAACGCCGCGCCGTTGGAGCCGTCTAAGGACGAGAGTTCGACCACCGCCGGTGGCCCGCCCTCGGCGCCGAACACCATGTAGGCCGCGCCAGCGAACCTATAGGCACCCGGTGCGCCGATGGCCAAGTCGTCGTACCCGTCGCCATTGATGTCGCCCACGCTGGACAGGCTGGTGCCGGCGTAGTCACCGGCTTCCACACCGTTGATGACGAAGCCATTGGTGCCGTCAATGAGCGACAGGTCGATGGCGGCCTCGAACAGTTCTTCCTTGCCATAGATCACATAGACCGAGCCGGCCTCGACGCGCCCGCCCGGGGCGGCGCCGTTGGCGGCGATGGCCATATCGTCGATGCCGTCGCCGTTCATATCGCCCGCCGAGCAGATGGCCCGGCCGGCGAACTCACCCGGGCTGATGCCCAGGATCTTGAAGCCGTTGGTGCCGTCGAGCGAGCCGAGATCCAGCTCGGCGGGGAAGCCCTGGGCCAGGGCGGCCGTGCCGGGGGCCAGACCGGCGAGAACGATCAGTGCTTTGTTCGACTTCGAAGTGGTACGCATCGCGATGTTCCTCCCGGGGGCGGGGCCCAACGCTCGGAGGGCCAGCCACGGACCAGTGTACAGCACTCTGGGCAGATTCCCAAGGCCATTCGTCCCTCGGGGAGAGAAAGTGGCAAGGTTTGCGGACTTTCGATCAGCCCCGCCGGAACGCGGCTGGGGGCCTTACGCTGGCGTATGGACGACTCTCTCGCCACGGATGGCACCATGACCGACGAACTGCCCACCCAACCCATCCAGCCCCACGAAGACCAGCCGGACCCCCTCCTGGCCGACCTGACCGACGCCCAGCAGCGGGCCGTGCTGGCCACCGAGGGCCCGGTGCTGGTGCTGGCGGCCGCGGGCAGCGGGAAGACCCGGGTGATCACCCGGCGCATCGGGCACCTGGTGCGGCTGGGCGTGCCGCCGTGGTCGATCCTGGCGTTGACCTTTACCAACAAGGCCGCCGCCGAGATGCGCGAGCGGGTGGGCGTGCTGCTGGGGGGGCAGGACGGCTCCGACTCGCGTCGCACGCGGGGGCTGACCGTCGCCACGTTCCACAGCCTGTGTGCGCGATTGCTGCGGCGCTACGCCGACGACGAGGCGCTGCCGCACCTCAAGCCCGACTTCACCATCTACGACACGTCCGACCAGGTCGCCCTCATGAAGCGGACCATCAAGGACCTGGGGATGGACAGCAGCAACTGGGCGCCCAGGAGCGTGCTCAACGCCATCAGCGGGGCCAAGAACGAGCTGCAGGACGCCGACGCGTACGCGGCGAACGCGATGGATTTTTATACCAAGCAGGTGGCGCGGATCTATGGCGCGTACCAGCAGGCGATGCGTTCCGCCGGCGCGGTCGACTTCGATGACCTATTGCTGCTGACCGCGAAGTTGTTACGCAAGAGCGAGCAGGCCCGAGCGGAGCTCCGCGAGCGGTGGCAGTACCTGCTCATCGACGAGTACCAGGACACCAACCGCGCCCAATTCGAGATCGCCGCGTTGCTTGCTGGAGAGGCCGGGCAGGACGGCCGCGGCGACAAGGGGCCCAACTTCTGCGTCGTGGGCGATCCCGATCAGAGCATCTACGGCTGGCGCGGGGCGGACATCAGCAACATCCTCGAGTTCGAGCAGCAGTACCCCGCATGCGAGGTGATCCCCCTTGGCGAGAATTTTCGTTCCACCGCGCCGATCCTCAAGGCCGCCGACACGCTGATCACGAAAAACAAACGCCGCAAGCACAAGGACCTGTTCACCAGCACCGGGGGCGGCGAGCCAGTCGAGGCCGTGCTGTGCCAGGACGAGCGGCACGAGGCCGAGCTGGTCGCCGACTGGCTGAAGGCGCGGGCCGAGGACGGGCTGGAATGGCGCGACATGGCGGTGTTCTACCGCACGAACGCGCTCAGCCGCGTGATCGAGGACGCCATGCGTTCGCACGCGGTGCCGTACCGCATCGCGCGGGGGACGGCGTTCTATGACAGAGAAGAAATCAAGAACACGATCGCGTACCTGCGCGTCGTCGCGAACCCGGCGGACAACATCTCACTCCTGAGGATCGTCAACACGCCCACGCGCGGCATCGGCAAGACCAGCCTGAATAAGCTCGACGCCGCGGCGGGGATGGCGGGCGTGCCGCTGTTCGATCTCTTGCGCGAGCCCGAGAAGCACGCCGAGGTGACCTCAAGATCGGCCAACTCCTGCAAGGACTTCGTGAAGATGGTCGAGGGCTGGACCGGCCACGGCAGCTTCATGGGGGCCGAGGTCAGCACGACGCTGGCCGATCTGGTGGCCCGCGTCATCGACGACAGCGGCCTTCGCTCCATGTACCAGAGCCGAGCGAAATCGGGCGGTGAGGAGGACGAGAGCCGGCTGGACAACCTCGACCAGCTCATCACCGGCGCGGCCGAGTTCGAGCGAGAGTACGACCCGGCGGGTGACCCGTTCGCGTTCACCGACGCCGAGAGCGCGAGCGCCGGGAAGGACGCCGAGGAGCCGCCCTTGCTGGCGATGCTGCGCGCCTGGCTCGAGACCGTGGCGCTCGTGAGCGACCAGGACGCCGTCGACGCGGCGGGCGGGGCGGTCACGCTCATGACCCTGCACGCCAGCAAGGGCCTGGAATTCCCCGCCGTCGCGATGATCGGCCTCGAAGAGGGCACCCTGCCGCACAGCCGGGCCCGCGAGAGCGAGGCCGAGCTGGAAGAGGAACGCCGCCTCGCGTTCGTGGGCATCACCCGCGCCATGAAGCGGCTCATCATCACGAGCGCCCGCGTGCGCGCGGTGCGGGGCGTGCCCGAGCGGACGATCCCCAGCCGCTTCCTCAGCGAGATCGGCGATCAGGACGCCGAGCACGTGAGCTTCAGCGACCGCGCCGACGGGTTCAGTGATTACAGCAGCGGCGGGAGCGACGACTTCGACCCCTGGGGCGACGACGAGCAGCAAGCTGCCTCTTTGCGTGTCGGCTCGCGCGTGCGGCATCCGCAGTTTGGCGTGGGGAAGGTGCTGAGTTGCGGCGCGGGGCCTGGCGCCCGGGCGCGCGTGGAGTTTACGGGGATTGGGGTGAAGACACTGATTTTGGAGTATGCGCGGTTGACGCGCGTGGATTGATGGAAAACGACCGTGAATAGGTATGTCGAAGTTGCCCTGATCGCGGTAGTAATATTTCTGGTCGTGGCTGTACGAAGCTGGCTCGAAGATGATTTTCTGCACTTGCGAACGCTTCGCGAGTGGTTCAGCCGACGGCCTCGTTCACGCCGGGATGAATGACTCAGCACGAGATTCTTAAGCCTGCGGCGTACCTTACACCATCGCCCGCAGCGTGCTCGGACTCTCCGCCTGCCCCGTCCGCGCACTCAGCAACACGGCCGCCGCCATCGGCCCAAGATGCACCGTGTCCAGCGGCGCCGTCGCGCGGCCATCCAGTAAAGGCGACATGAACCCCACCAGCGCGTCGAGGGCGGCGCGGTCCTGGTCGGCGGCCTTCGATCGCGCACGCCGCTCGGTGCTGTCAATGGTCTTGCCCGCGGGATCGATCCAGCGGTGGCCGTCGTCACCAAGCTCGAGCCGGCCCTTCTCGCCCAGCAGCGTGGCGCGGCGTTGCCAGCCGCCCGCGCGGTCGCTGAGCATGATGGCGGCCGAGCTGCCGTTCTCGAAGCGGGCGTGGGCGGTCAGGTCTCCGGTGAGCGCGCCCAAGGATAGATTTGCCGAAGGCTTCGTCGGCCCGTTGAGCGAGGCCTCCACGCGCTCGGCCTCGCCCAGCATGCTCACCAGCAGGTCGAGCGCGTCGACCAGCAGCGCGCCAGTTGCGCCCTGGCCGGCCATGGTCGGGTCTCGGAAGCCCGCGAACATCGCGCTGCGGACCTCGCCGAAGGCGACCAGCGTTTCCTCGGCCTCTTGCGCCGCCGGGCTGTGGCGCAGCAGCGGCCCAAAGCGGACGGCATCGGTGGGCACGCGGCCCTGGTTGGGTGCGTGCCACGGCTCGGCGGCGTCGCTCGGCGGCATGGGCAGCGGCGAGAGCGTCGCAACACGCCGGCCCTCGGCAGCGGCGCGGGCAACGGCCTGGGGCAACGCGTCGCCGTAGCCCTCGCACGCGGTGGCCAGCAGCACGGCCTTCGCGTCGGTGTTCAAGAGGTCGAGCAGGTCGCCGGCGAAGGTCGCGTCAAGCGAGTCGGCCAGCGTCGTGCCGTGGGCCCGCACGGGCGAGGCCGCGGCCACGATGCTCGCGCCGAGTTCCTCGGCCAGCGCGCTCAGCAGCGGCGCTTGCTCGGGCGTGGCCCATATGGCGAGGGTGGGGTCCAAGGTCGGTCGCTCCGGCGGTGCGCGTATAGTAGGGGGTACGAGTAGTGCGGCCGGACGGTCGCGGGCGAGAAGAGCGATCTTCTTGTTCGAGGAAAGTCCGAGCACGGCAGGGCAACGGTGGTGGGTAACGCCCACCCGTCGGAACTCGTGAAGGTCGCGAGCCGGCGAGGGAAAGTGCCACAGAAAACACACCGCCGATGGCGTTCGTTCGCGAGCGCACAGGTAAGGTTGAAATGGTGCGGTAAGAGCGCACCGCCCGGTTGGCGACAATCGGGGCACGGCAAACCCCACCGCGTGCAAGGTCATACAGCCGCCGCGATGAGACTCACGAGAGTGGGGGCCATCGACGCCCGGCCCGGGCGGCAGGCGGCGGGTGGACCGCTCAGGCGCAAGCCTGGATCGCGTCGGCAACGGCGTGGCCAGAGAAATGGCCGTCATCTGCCTTGGAGGGCCGTTCGCGCCAAGGCAGAGACAGAACTCGGCTTACAGGCCGCACGCGACCACATGACGGCCCCGGGGGAAGCTCCGGGGCCGTCGCCTTTTGGCTGCGCCAGTTTCGGTTAGTTGGTGCGTCGAGTCTTGGACCGAATGACGTTGTCGCCTATTCCATCTTTGTCGACAAAGTTTTCAATGTATGTCCGGATAGCTGAACGACCCTTTGGTCCAAGTTCGATAGGTCCGAACTCGATGACACCTGCTACCACGATGAGCAAATCGTCATAGCTATCCAACTTTCGAATCTGCTGAGGTGTGATGGGGAAAAACGCAAAGGTGTTATAGATCACGCCGTATGACCGTGCATCTACATCGGCCAATGTAGAGGTGCCTGACAATGTGATGGTCTCTACACTTCCGTCCAGGCGAAGTGAATTGAGCGGCGTGGATGAGGATGAGAGAACTGACACATGGATCGAGTGCTCGGGCACATCTCCGTCAGCTTTCTCTCTTACGAGCTTCATGCCTCGAATGCCATGGGTGGTTGCTGCGCCGAGGATGATCGGGACTTCGTCCGTTTGAGTCTGTCGGTACTCGTCTACAAATGACGTGGATGTTCCAATACCAGAGGCGTACGGGTTGCATGCAGCCAAACAACACGTGAAAGCTAATGTAAGACCGCCACACAGCATGACCTTGGACAGTGTTGAGATGAACATTGAGGTCGGCCTTCCTGTTAGGCAAAGGTTGTGTTGGCGAGCATAGCCCAGTGCAGCCCTCGAACGCCGACCGATCGCCCACGCCCGCCCCCACGGGCCGCACGCCCACCCGAATCGGGCGAACGCCCGCCCCGACGGGCCGCTCGCCCCGCCCAACGGACCGCGTGCCCCGCTCCACGGGACGCGTGCCCCGTTCAACGGGGCACGCGGTCCGCACCGCGGGGCACGCGGCCAGCCGCCTTGGGCGTTCGCCCGGGCGGGGTTGGCGAGGGGAAACCAGCGCGGGGCATGCGGTTCATCCGCCTGGGCGATGGCGTGTGCGGGGCTTCCAGTCTCTCGGGGCGGGTGGATCGTGGCCAATCCCTACGATCGGCCGATGAACGCGACCCCGAATCCCGCCCCCATCCTGCTCATCGGCGCCGGCCTGGCCGGCTCGCTGCTGGCCGTCCTGCTCGCCAAACAGGGCTTCGAAGTCGTCGTGGCCGAGCGGCGGGGCGACCCCAGGGCCAAGGGGTACGTCGGCGGCCGGTCGATCAACCTGGCGCTGTCGGTCCGGGGCATCACGGCTCTCAAGGATGCGGGCATCGCCGACCAGGTGCTGGAGGGCGCGTTGCCCATGCCCGGCCGCATCATGCACCCCGAGAGCCTGACCAACGCGACGGGCGAGGGCACGGTCTTCCAGCCCTACAGCCAGGACCCCGCCGATGCGATCCTGAGCGTGTCGCGTGGTGGGTTGAATATTGCCTTATTGGATGCTGCCGAGCAGACGCCGGGCGTGACGCTGCTGTTCGACCACCGCTGCACGGGGCTCGACCTCGACAGCGCCAAGGCGACCTTCGACACAACGAGCGGCGAGGTCGAGTTGCAAGGCCGAATCATCATCGGCGCCGACGGCGCCTTCAGCGCCGTCCGGCACGCCATGCAGATGACCGACCGCTTCGACTACAGCCAGCACTACCTCGACGCGGGCTACAAGGAGTTGCACATCCCCGCGCCGGTCGATCTGCCCGACTTGCCCGGTGGCGTTGCCGAGAAGCACAACGGGTATGCGATGGACCCCAAGGGCCTGCACATCTGGGCCGGCCGTGGCGGGGGCGCATCGATGATGATCGCCCTGCCCAACCCCGATCGCTCGTTCACCTGCACGCTGTTCTGGCCGTTCGCCGACCCCACGGGCGGCGGGCACGGCTTCCGCGCGGTCGAGGCGCTCGACGACGCCGGCGTGCGCGCGTTCTTCAACGAGCATTACCCCGACACGCGCTGGCTCATGCCCACGCTCGAGGCCGACTTTCGCGACAACCCCACGAGCAGCCTCGTCACCGTGCGCTGCGAGCCCTGGCGGCGGGGCAAGAGCCTCATCCTGGGCGACGCCGCCCACGCCATCGTCCCCTTCTTCGGCCAGGGCATGAACGTGGCGTTCGAGGATTGCCGCATCCTCGCCGAGATGATCGAGGAAGCCGGCGGCAACATCGAGAGCGTCTTGGACCCATTCTGGAAAGCGCGCGTCGACAACGCCAACGCCATCGCCGACATGGCCATCGCCAACTTCACCGAGATGCGCGAGAAGGTCGCCGACGCGGCCTTTCTGTATCACAAGAAGGTCGAGCAGGCGATCCACGCCGCGCTCGGGCAAGACATGCCCGAGCGAGCCACGCCCCTGTACAACCTGGTGAGCTTTACGAACGTGCCCTACGCCGAAGCGCAGCAGCGCGGGCGTGCGTTGGATGTGGCTGTGTCGCAAGTCGTCGAACGTGTACCACCCGAGTCGCTGCGAGAGCTCAACAATGAACAATGGCGCGCGCGTGTCGCCGAGCAAGCCCGGCGAGTGCTCGGCGCTCAGCCAGCCTGATCGATGCTCCTCATCGACACATCCAACGTCCTCCACGTCACCGGCGTGCTGCCCGGCCACCTGGCCGGGCTCGACGTACCCGGGCTCGCGCGGCTGATCTCCACCAGCCGCTACAGCAGGCGGCGGGCGGTGCTGGTGTCCGATGGTGTCGGCCCAAGGGCGGCGGCGGGCGCGAGCGAAGACCAAGACGGCGGCGGAGCGCCGCAACCGGTGAACACCGCGCCCTCGGGCCGGGAGATCGCCGGGCTCGATGTCGTGTACTCGGGGGCCGACCGCGAGGCCGACGACGTGATCGAGCTGCTGATTGCCCGCGACAGCGCGCCGCGCCGGCTGCTGGTGGTTTCGACCGACCGCCGCCTCGTGCGCGCGGCCAGGCGGCGACGCGCGCGCAGCCTGACCAGCGAGGACTTCCTTCGCCAGATCGCCGGCGACAGCGAACGCAAGCCCAAGCCCGAGTTGCCAGGCTTCGCCGCCCAGGTGCCGCTCAATAGCTACGCCGTGGGGTATTGGATGTCGCTCTTTGGTTACGGCGACGAGCCTGGCGAGGAGCGCACGCCCGGCATCGGCCCCGTGGCCGACATCTCCGAGGCGGCCAGGCGCGGGCTTGATGACGATCGCGCCCGTAGGCGAGCCAAGAGCCCCCACGCCCACGAGGGGCTCAAGATCCCCAAGGACCTGCTGGGAGCCAACGGCTCGCCCCGCACGACCAGGGCTCCGAATGTTCCATCGCCCCCAAGGGAAACCGAGGTGCCCACTCCCGATCTGCCATCTGGCCCTCTGCCATCTGGCGATCTCCCCCAAGACGTCCTCGACCTCATCAAAGATTCCGGCCTGAACCTCGACCCGGCCGATCTGGACATGACTAAGTGGCTTCCAAAAGACGACAACTCGCCGCCCTCGCCCTGATCGTGACAATGCTGGCGGGCTGTCAGACCTCCGAACGCTACCAGGGCGAGAGCCGGACCGTGGCCACCTGGAGGGGGCGGACGCTGAGCGTCGAATTGCCCGACGCCGTCACCGTGCCTGGTGCCCACTACGCCGCCGTCGAGGCCCTGCTAGCCCGCGGCTACGCGATAGAGGCCGATGAGGCGACCCGCGACCGGGGCTATCTGGCCGCCAAGGGGCCCGATGGGACGGCCCTGGGCGGCTACAAGCGGGTGGTGGTTCGTACCGGCCTGACCCCTTCGGCCGTGGGGCTTGGCATCACCCTCGAACCCGCCGGCGACGAGGTGACGGCCCGGGCCATCCTGGACGACGTGCTGGTCCGCCTGGGGCTCTGAGGGGCCATCCGCTGCAAGTGTTTTGTTTTCAGGGCGTTAGGATGCGATGGAAGCCGGTGGTCCTCGGCCCCAAAGTTGACTTGGACAGGCCGGCAGACTTGGATTAGCCAAGAGGAACGCCATGCCAATGCCCGCCATCTCGACCCTTCCCCTGGCACTCATCGGGCCCCTCGGCCCGGTTGAGATCGGGGCCATCCTGATCGTGGCGGTGCTGCTCTTCGGCCGCCGCCTGCCCGACGTGGGCCGCAATGTGGGCCGGTCCATCATCGAGTTCAAGCGGGGTGTCAAGGGCATCACCGACGAGATCGAGGAGGAGTCGCGCAAGCCCGACGCCCGCGAGCGTGAAGGCGAACGCAGCGTGGCCGCCCCGGAACTCGAGGCCCCCAAGGGCACGGCCTACCGCGGCGACGCCTTCCACGACGTTCCCCCCGCCGGCGACGTCGGACGACCCGACGCCGTGCCCGCCCGCCCGGCCGACCCGCCCTCGGGCGAGGGCCAGCCCCGGACGACCTGAGCGGCCCGCACCGGCGGCCCAGCCCCGCTATCATCCCGACCCACCCCCGGGCCAGCCCGGCGGTCGGATCTCCAGGCGAGGTAGCTCAGCTGGTCTAGAGCGCTGGATTCATAACCCGGAGGTCGAGGGTTCGAGTCCCTCCCTCGCCATTGCCCGGCCGGTTGCGAAAGCAGCCGGCTTTGTGGTTTTCAGGGGACGCTGGTCAGAGACGCCAGCTGCTTCGGGCCGCTTGCCGCCGTCGGGCGCGTGTTGCGACATCCGAGCGGTCTCTCACCTGCTCCCACTTGATAACCCACGTCGGCCTCGATCCTCGATCGACAGCCAACCCTCGGCCCGAGTCTCTCGGCACGGGAAGGAGACCGCCGTCGTGGTTCACGCGTGGTTGTCTCTGCAACGCGCGCACAACCACTGAGTTTGTGGTCTCCACCCTGACGCAATAGCAGCCAAAACACAGACTCGCGGGTCATGTGTGCGCGCACCACACGGGTGGTTGGCATAGACACCAGAGGGAGGCCGACGCGGTCGCCCCTTCGCCGACAATTCCCAGGGTGCCCCATGGACAGGACGCGAAATCCAGAGAGCATGACCACAGACGAGCGCCGCGACGAGGTGGCCAGCATCCTCTCGCAGGGCTTGATTCGTTCGGTTCGCCTCGCACGATCGCGGACCACCAGTTCCTTCAATAACGGTTCAGAAGCAAGCGGTGCATGCCTTGACCTTGCGGAAGATTCCGGCCTCAGTGTGGCTCCGCGGCCCGGTGGTGAAGGGCCGAGTCTCTGAACGGCGCTGAAGGAGGAGCCCGCGATGGCAACCGCTTTGGATGAACAACTCGCGTCACTCGATGCGATGACAACGGGCGACCTACTCGATCGATTCGTGGAGTTGCACGGCTATCGGAGCCGCACGCGGCATCGGCACTATCTGATCCGAAAGATCGCCTGGCGCATGCAGGCCAAGGCTGAGGGCGACCTGTCCGAGCGTGCGAGGCGCCGGGCAGCCGAGTTGGCCGACGATGCCGAGGTACGAGTGATGGCTCCCAAGACCGTCATCCACCCGCCGCAGACAGGCTCGATCGTGACGCACGAGCGTGCCTTCCGGCCCGGCAGCGATCCCGACCCGAGGATACCGGAGCCAGGATCAGTCATCGTGCGCGAGTACAAGAGCCGCACGATCCGAGTGCTGGTGCTGCCCGAGGGTCAGGGATTCGAGTACGACGGCGACCGCTTCCGCACGCTAACCGCCGTGGCAAAGCACGTAACTGGAAGCCACATCAACGGCTTCCGATTCTTCCGCCTCGGAGGCAAGCCATGAGAACTTCTCGTCAGAAGAGCGACGCGGGGGCTGGCAAGCCAAGGCCAGGGGTGCGATGCGCCATCTACACCCGAAAGAGCAGCGAGGAGGGGTTAGACCAGGAATTCAACTCGCTCGACGCCCAGCGGGAGAGCGCCGAGGCGTTCGTTGCCAGCCAGAAGGCCGAGGGCTGGACGTGTCTGCCCGACCGCTACGACGATGGCGGATTCTCTGGTGGCAGCATGGAGCGGCCGGCGCTCGACCGGCTTCTCCGAGATGTGGAAGCGGGCAAGATCGATTGTGTCGTGGTGTACAAGGTCGATCGCCTAAGCCGATCTCTCATGGACTTCAGCCGGATCGTGGAAACGTTTGATCGCAATGGCGTCTCGTTCGTTTCGGTGACGCAGCAGTTCAACACCACCAGCTCGATGGGACGACTGACGCTGAACATCCTGCTGTCCTTCGCCCAGTTCGAGCGTGAGATCATCGGAGAGCGCATCCGCGACAAGATCGCGGCCCAGAAGCGCAGGGGTAAGTGGGCGGGTGGCGTGCCGGTTCTGGGCTACGACGTCGATCGGTCCGGTCCAAGCCCGCGGCTAGTGATCAACGCAAAGGAGGCGGCCAGAGTCCGCGAGATCTTCAAGTTGTACTTGGCCAAGGAGTCTTTGCTCACGGTGGCCAGCGAGCTCGCCCATCGCCAGTGGCCCAACAAGCGACGCATCACAAAGAAAGGCAAACACCTCGGCGGCCGACCCTTCGACAAGGCCACGTTGTATGTACTGCTGACCAACCCCGTGTTCGTTGGCAAGATTTGCCACAAGGGGGATGTGTACGACGGCGAGCACGAGCCCATCATCGACCGCGAGGTGTTCGATCGGGTTCAGGCCTTGCTGAAGCACAACGGCCGAACCGGAGGGGTCGAGGTGCGCAACAAGTATGGTGCGCTGCTCCGAGGCCTGCTTCGGTGCAAGTGCTGCGATCACTCGATGTCCCACACCTTTACCGGCGGCCGCAACGGAAAGTCGTACCGCTACTACCGCTGCGTTCGGGCCATGAAGCGTGGGGCGGGCTCATGTCCTTCCGGGACATTGCCGGCAGCAGAAATCGAGCGGGTCGTCATCGACGAGATCCGTGGGTTAGCCAACGACCGGGATCTGCTTGTGCGAGTGCTGGCCGATGCCCAAACCGCGGTGGGGGCTGACATTGAAGCGGCCAAAGCCGAACGTGATGGGCTGAGACGGGAGCTCTCCCAGCACGATCGCGAGCTTCGACGGCTGGCCTCCGACGGCGCCGCCACCACGGAGGTCTCCGCACGCATTGCAGAACTCCACGAGCGTCTGAGCGATGCCCAGAACCGATTGCCCGCGGTCGAAGAGCGGCTCGCCGAGCTCGGGCGAGAGAGCATCGGCCCGGAGGAGGCATCGGCGGCATTCGCCGACTTCGAACTACTTTGGCAGAATCTGATCCCTCGCGAGCAGGCCCGGCTGCTGCGACTGCTGATCAGCGTGGTGGAGTACGACGCCGAGGCCCAGAGCGTCTCGGTAACGTTCCGCCCAACGAGCATCCGTGCCCTCATCGACCGCATACTCGGAGACGCGGCATGACCACGGTGACCCGCCAGATCCACTTCGCCGTCAAGGGGCACCGCAAGCGGGCCGTCGTCGGCTCATCGCTTGAGCCAGATCATGATCCGGGGAGTACCCCTCTGGCCAGTGGCGGGGCCCCAGACGCCCCGGTTGGCCGAGTGCCGCGGGTGTCACGCCTCATGGCCCTTGCGATCCGCTATGACGGTCTTCTCCGCGACGGTGTAGTCGACAACCTGACCGAGCTGGCCCATCTCGCTCGAGTTACGCAACCGCGGATGACGCAGATCATGAATCTGCTGCACCTAGCGCCTGATATCCAGGAAGAGGTCCTGTTTCTGCCGGTCGTGGCGGAGGGACGGGATCCGGTCACCGAGCGACACACGAGGGCGATCACTCAGGTGACGGACTGGTCACGTCAGAGAGCGATGTGGAGAAAATGCCTAACTACGAGTTCGACGTAGCAGCGATCACTCGACGCCATGCTCCGTCGAGAGTTCTGCTTGTCTCAAGACCAGCCGCGTGGCGTCCTCGCTCAGGTCGGGCGGGTAGCCGTACTTGGCCAGCAGCCGACGCACGCTGCGGCGCAGGCCGGCGCGGACGCTCTCGCGCTGGGTCCAGTCGAGCTTGGGCATCTTCTTGACCATCTCGGAAAGCTCGCGGGCCATCAGGCGCAGGTCGTCGATCTTCATGACCTGCTTGGCGCTGCCGTTCTCGGCCAGGGCGTCGTAGAAGGCGATCTCTTCCTCGCTGTAGCTGGTCTTGCGGTCCTGCTCGCTCAGCTCGCGGATGGCCTGGGCCATGTCCAGCAGCCGCGCGATCATCTCGGCGGTGGTGATGGCCTTGTTGGTGTACTTGAGCATCGCGTCTTCGAGCGCCTCGCGGAACTTCTTGCTGCGGACGAGGTTGGTCCGCTCGGTGATGCGGATCTGGTCGTTCAATAGCTTGCGCAGGGTCTCGAGCGCCAGGTTCTTTTGCTCGAGCGCGGCCACGCGCTTGAGGAACTCGTCGCCCAGGATGTCCAGCCGGGCCGAGTCGAGCCCGGCGGCCTCGAACAGGTCGATGACCTCGCCCGCGTCGACCGTGCCGCCCAGGACCTGCCGCACGGCCGCGTCGATATCCCGCTGCGCGGCGCGGTTGTCGCCCGCGTCGTCAGACAATCGCTTGCGGATCATCGCAACGAGGCGCTGGAAGAACGCCAGGTGGTCGGCGATGGGCTTGGCCTCGGGCCTCGGCACGGCGAGCGCGAACGCCTTCGACAACTCTTTGACGAGCTGTCGGAAGCGTTTCCAGCCGCTCTGGCCTTCCACTTCTCGCTGGCCGAGGATGTAGTCGATCGCGTTGACGTACACCGTCAGCACGTTCTGTGGGTTCGCCTTGAGCGCTGCCGAATAGTCGAAGCCGTGCCAGAAGGCCTTGAGCTTCTCGTGAGCGCTGAGCATGGCGGGCACGGCCTCGTCCTGCACGCTGGCGACGGCCTCACCGGTGCCGCCGGCCTGGGTGTACGTCGCCAGGGCGTCGGCCAACTGGTCGGCCAGGCCGAGCATGTCGACGATCAGGCCGCCTGGCTTGTCGCCGTACACGCGGTTGACGCGGGCGATGGCCTGCATCAGGTTGTGCCCGGCCAGGGGCTTGTCGAGGTACATGGTGTGGGCGGGCGGGCAGTCGAAGCCGGTGAGCCACATGTCGCACACGATGGCCAGGCGGAAGTCGCTCTCGGGGTTCTTGAAGCGTTCGGCGAGTTCCTTGCGCTGCGGCTTGGTGCGCACGTGCCGCGCCATATGCTCGGGGTCGTCCGGCCCGCCGGTGATGACGACCTTCATGTGGCCCGCGTCGTCCTCGGCCTCGTCCCACTCGGGCTTGAGCTTCGCGATGGCCTCGTAGAGCCGGGCGGCGATGTCGCGGCTCATGGTGACGACCATGGCCTTGCCCTCCATCGCCTCGCGCCGCTTCTCCCAATGCTCGACGATGAAGGCGGCCAGGCGCTCGACACGGTCGGGCGCGCCGACCATGCGCTCCAGCGGGATGCGCACGCTCGTCTCGGCGTCGGCTCCCTCCCTGTCCGCCGCCGCGGCCGCGTCGATCTCCGCCTCGGCCCGCGCGGCCGCCTCGGCGTCGATGGTGAGCTTGACGATGCGCGACTCGTAGTAGAGCGGTTTTGTTGCCCCGTCCTCGACGGCCTGGCGGATGTCGTAGACGTCGGCGTACTCGCCAAAGACGTTCGTGGTGTTCTTGTCGTCCTTGGTCAGCGGCGTGCCGGTGAAGCCCACGAAGGTGGCGTTGGGCAGCGCCTCGCGCATCCACCGGGCCCCGCCCTCGACGAAGCCGTACTGGCTGCGGTGGGCCTCGTCGGCCATGACGACGAGGTTTGAGCGCTCGCTGATCTCGCCGTGCGCTTCGGCGAACTTCTGGATGGTGGTGAAGACCACGCCGCCCGCGGCCCGGTCGAGCAGGGCGGCGAGTTCGTCGCGGCTCTCGGCCTTGACCGGGTCTTGCCGCAGCAGCGCCCGGCCCATGGCGAAGGTGCCAAAGAGCTGGTCGTCCAGGTCGTTGCGGTCGGTGACCATGACGATGGTCGGGTTCTTGAGGGCCGGGTTGCGGACGAGGGCGCCGGCGAGCATGAGCATGGTGAGGCTCTTGCCGCTGCCCTGGGTGTGCCAGATGACGCCGCCCCTTCCGTCGCCTTCGGCTCCGGGGTCTTTCAACGCGTCGATGACGCTCTGGCGGACCTTGCGGACGGCCCGGAACTGGTGGTAGCCGGCGACCTTCTTGGCGATGTCGCCGCGCTGGTCTTCCTCGAACACGACGCACGAGCGCAGGTAGTCCAGGAACGCGGCGGGCTCGAAGAGCTCTTCGATGATCGCTTGCAGGGTTGGTTGCCCATCTCGCCCCGGGTTTGTTCCTCTCCAGGGCATGAACCGTTGCGGCCCGGCCGTGAGCGAGCCCGCCCGCGTGAGCAGCCCGTCGCTGGCCACCAGCAGCACGTTGGGCGTGAACAGGTCGGGGGCAACGGTGGCGTACCGCTTCATCTGCGCGATGGCCGAGTCGAGGGTGGCTTGTTCGTTCGCGGGGTCCTTGAGCTCGATGATGGCGACGGGCAGGCCGTTGAGGAACAGCACGAGGTCGGGGCGGATGTGGCGGCCATCCGGGCCTTGCACCGTGAGCTGGCGGACGACGAGCCAATCGTTGTTGGTTGGGTCGTCGAAGTCGACGAGCCGCGCCCGCCCGCCGCGCGTTTCCTTTGTCTTCGCGTCCTTGTACGCCACCTCAACGCCGTCGACGAGCAGGCCGTGCATCCAGCGGTTGTTCTGGATCGGTGTGGGGTGGGGCGGCCGCGTGAGCGCGCGGGCCACGGTGGCGATGGTGTCGGGGGGGAGGTGGGGGTTGAGCTTGGCGAGGGCGGCGGTGAGGCGCTGGGGGAGGATGCAGTCGGCGAGGGTGGGGCGTTCGTTGGCGTCGTCGAGCTCGGGGCCAGCGATCATTCGGATCTCTCGGATGCCGAAATGCACCGCAGCAATATCTTCGACCAATTTCTCGGTTGGGGTTGTTGCAGTCAAGGAGCATCCTCGGTGCTGTTGGTTGAGGACTGGCCTTTTTCGCCAGTTCCTTGCTTGTCCGCCAAGTAGTCGTTCACCGCAGTTTTGTATGCTTCAACGTCCATATGGAACAGAACCCTACTCGGCTGTAGTGTGACCGTTCCGATGTCGATGAGCTCATTCTCTTCATCTAGCCACGTGTTGAACTCCGAATGATCCTCATAGTAAACTCTTGCTCCAGGCGACCGCGAAGCGCTATCCCTGTGCATTCGATAAATAAAAGCAGCGATCGTATCGGCGGCTTGCGCCGCCAAAGTAGCTTGCCGCAAGTCGAGTCGCCTGCCGTGGCCGTCGCGGCCGTGCGAGGCCATACCAAAGTTGTTCCGAAGCTCGCAAAGCCCCTGGATGGTTTGTAGCAGGCCTCGTAGAGTCTTCTCAATCGACTCCCTGGGCTTTGCCGGGTTTGGATACTCGGCAGGGAGCAGTGAGAGTCGGTTGGTTGTCTCCTTGAGTAAGCGTGGGCAATCCCAATTAGGGTCGGCCGGCTGACCGATGTCAGCGAGAATTGTCTTGCACACAGACTCTACGAGTGTCTTTGACAAATCGAAGGCGAAGTCCGGCACGCTGACGATGGATTGCTCAATTGCAGCTAGCTGTTGTTCGATCGGCTCGACGAATGGACCATCGGCGAAAGCATGTCGTGCTCCATGCATCTGAAATGACTGTGCGGTTAATCGATCAGCCATGCGACTCTCCGACTCTCACTTGCCCAGTCAGAAGTCTGGGCAGCAAATAGTCTCGCATGTCCGCAAGCTTCGATGACTCAACTTCCAGAGCGTGTAAGAGCTCCAAGAGGGGCGTGACCACTTGGCCGAAGGACAATAGTACCGAGGGCTCCGGCGCCACGACATCGATACCCTCGAAAGTGGACCGAGTTACCGTCTCAAACACAGAGCCATGCGTGCGTTGTTGCAGGCGGTCTACAGCGGTTTGCAGCAACAAGTAGATGTAGCCGAAGCTTTTGCCGTCGGGTGGAAGCAGCCCATAGCACGATTGGTTGAATGCCATACTCCGCCCGGCCATCGCGAGACGGCCAACGGTTCCGCGGGCCGAGATGATTGTCGCGCCCTTCGGGACGATTCTCACGGTGCTATTTGCGACTCCGTCGTCCGTGATTGATTCGCCAGTATGGATGACCCACGGTTGACCTTCGGCTGGTGCATCCTTGACGGAATACCAAGGTACCTCGCCACCCCAGTACGATGCCACGGACCGCTTGGGCGTGCCGCCACTCACGATCTGGCACGCCTCGGCCAACGACTTCAACTCCCACCCCTCCGGCACCGGCCCGATGGCCGAATCGACCAGGCGGGTCGGCAGGGCGTCGAAGGCGGGCTGGGGCATGGAGGGGAATGAGGCGGCGCCGGCGGCCTTGGCTTTCACGGGCTCGAAGTCCACAAACCACGCCCGGAAGATCGCCCGCGCCAGCCGCTCGAGCGCCAGCGCCGTTCGCCGGTTCTGCTCGATCTTGTCGTCCAGTGCCTCAAGCACGCTAGCGATGGCGACCTGCTCGTCTAGCCGAGGGCACGCGAACTCAAACGCCTCGATGCGAGTTGGGGCTGTGTGGAGAATCTTTGAACCGGACGCAGTCGCACACAGTTCAGCATTAAAGGTGTAGGACTTGAAAACATGAAAGAGGAATCGTCTATCGATGAGCCCCGGCTCTTTGACCGCTACTTTGCCCAGACGCTGATTGTGCAGGTATATATTGCCGTCGTCAGGTATCGTCGCCGGTACTCCAAGGATCTCTCCGCCTTGTGTTTGACAGGTCATGATCAGGACAATGTCGCCGGCTTCGAGTCTGTACTCATCCGGATACGCTCCCCGGTACTCCTTTATCGCAGTCTCTCCAAATCTGAATCCGCCGTCGTATCTGAAATTGCCGACCGCAACAACGATCGGTCGTCCAGTGAGCTCGTCGGAAAAGTACTCGCTCTTGAACGGCCACCCGTGTTTGATTGAGACCAAGTCCCCGAGGCGCCGTATTGTCCACTCTCCCGTGGTCATTCCAACCCTCGTCTGACGAAGTATGCACATAACCTAGAGTACCGCGCGGCATGGGTCTCGTCGGCAAGTTGTTGAAAGCGGGCTAGTTCCTTTTGAGCAAAGGCGTGTGCGGACATGCGAAGAGTGTTCATCTCCAGCGGTTCGATCGGAAGACGTTTGAACACTTCAGACACATGAGGTCCAAGGTAGTCGATGATCCATTCTTCATCGTCATCCTGGGTGAGCAGGGCGCGGCAATCCTCCGCAGCCCGTCGACTTATTTCGTTCAGCAGTTCATCCTGACCAATGAAGTGGCTTGTGCCGTCGATAATGGCGTCCAGCATAGAAACAGCATTCTCGCAGACAACAATACGTGGATACCTCGCAATCTTGTTCTCAAGATAGTGGGCTGTCGCTAGACTCGGGCCATAAAAATTGGACTCGCTTAGCTCAATGCCAACACCTACGTCGATACCTCCTCGGACTGGGATGCCACTGGCTAAAGATTGCAGCATTGTCAGGCAACAGCCAAACAACACTCCAAATACGGGAAGCACAGTGCGTTCACGTTTAGAGGTTTGCAGCGGGGCGTATACAAGAAATGTATCCGAGAATTGCTGGGTGCGCAGCCTCGTGTCGCGGACGCGGTAATAGAAATCCTGCTGTTCTACCGGCAGTGTCGAGATTAGTTCTTTCGGAATCGTAGGCTTGTTGAACTCGTTCGCATAGTGAGTGAGCTGGTGCCGATAGTGCCAGATGATGTCTGCCGTTTTGTAGATAGCGTCCTTCATGGAGTCTGTGAGGACGTCATCCAAAGGCATAACGGACCAATCCGTGAGATGGTGTTTTTGACCTAATAGGTCGAGCAGGCAGACGATGTGATCACACACCTCGACTGTGTGCAATGGCGTCGCGGGAATGTTAGGTGTAGTGTTAGACTCCATTGGCTAGGTCTCTTTCGAGGCGCCGACGTGCGTAAGCCGTTCTCGGATCACCCCCGTCAACCGCTCCCCCTCCGCAAAGCACGCCTCAAGCTCCGCCACCAGCCGCGGGTACTTCACCTCGAACGGCTCGCTGTCCTCCTCCTGCTCTTCGGCCCCCACGTACCGCCCCGGCGTGAGCACGGAGCCGTGCTCGTCGATGTCGGGGATGGTGGCTTTCTTGCAGAAGCCGGGGATGTCGGCATACTTCCATTCGCCGTGCGTCTTGGCCTTCCACCACTTGGGCGCCGGCTCGCCGCGCCATTGGCGGAAGGTGTAGGCGATGCGGCCCAGGTCGCTGTCGTGGTTGGGGTCGCCCAGGCCGTCGGCCAGCATCGTCTCGCCCTCGTCGCCGCCGGTGAGGACTCGAAGGGTGCGCGTCTGCATCGCGCCCAGCTTGCGGGCGTCGATGAACAGCGTCTCGCCCGTGCGATCCCGCCCGCCATTCGGCAGGTTCTTGCCCGTCTTGTCCCGCGTCAGGAACCACAGGCACACCGGGATGCCCGTGGTGTAGAAGAGCTGCGCCGGCAGCGCCACGATGGCGTCGACCAGGTCGGCCTCGACGATGTTCCGCCGGATCTCGCCCTCGCCGCCGCTGTTGCTGGAGAGCGAGCCGTTGGCCATGACGAAGCCGGCCACGCCGCCGCCCTTGCCGTTGGGCGGGGCCATGTGGTGGATGAAGTGCTGGATCCACGCGTAGTTGGCGTTGCCCTTGGGCGGCGTGCCGTACTGCCAGCGGGCGTCGCCCTCTAGCAACTGGCCCGACCAATCGGAAACATTGAATGGCGGGTTGGCCAGGATGTAGTCGGCCTTGAGGTCCGGGTGGGCGTTGCGCAGGAACGTGTCGCTGGGTTGCTTGCCCAGGTTGGCCTCGATGCCGTGGATGGCCAGGTTCATGTGGGCCAGCCGCCACGTCGTGGGGTTGCTCTCCTGCCCGTAGATCGAGATGTCGTCGCGGTCGCCGTGGACCTCGACGAAGCGCTCGGACTGCACGAACATGCCGCCCGAGCCGCAGCACGGGTCGTACACCCGGCCGCTATACGGCTCGAGCATCTCGACCAGCAGCCGCACTACGCACCGCGGCGTGTAGAACTCGCCGCCCAGCTTGCCCTCGGCCTGGGCGAACTTGCCAAGGAAGTACTCGTAGACGCGGCCGAGCGTGTCGCGGGCCTTGGCCCGCTCGCCCTTGAAGCCGATGTCGGCGATCAGGTCGATCAGGGCCTTCATCTTCTCGGGCGCGATGCCGCGGCGGGCGTAGTCGCGGGGGAGCTTACTCTTCAATGCGGGGTTGTCGCGCTCGACGGCGAGGATGGCGTCGTCGATCAGCGTGGCGATGTCGGCCCGCGTGGCCTGGTTCTGGAGGTTGGGCCAGCGGGCCTCGGGCGGCACCCAGAACACCCGCTCGGCGGTGTACTCGTCGCGGCTTTCGAGCAGCCCTTCGAGTTGCTCCCCCTTGATGCCGTCCTTCTCAAGCTCGGCCCTGAGCTCGTCGCGGCGCGACTCGAACGAGTCGCTGATGTACTTCAGGAACAGCAGGCCGAGCACGACGTGCTTGTATTCCGCCGCGTCGACCTGGCCGCGCAGGGCGTCGGCGGCCTTCCAGAGGGTGTCGGCGTAGTCGAGGTCGGTGCTCGGGGATGGTTTGGTGCTCATGCGTTGGCATTGTTGCGGGGTGGCGGCCTTCGGGCAGGCCCCGCTTCCAGCAATTGGCGGCTTGTCGCTGGGTCAGAGGTCTTCTTACCCCGAGATCGGGTAGCGGATTGGACAGGGGCGACGCAAGCCTTGGGTCGCCGGTAATGGCCAGGTCCCCTTGCTCGCGGAGTCGTCATCCGATCTTGGCGGTGGTCTACAACCGACATGTTGCGAAGCGCAATGCCTCTTGGCTCACGGGGTATCATCGAATGCTGCGATGGATGGCAGTGGCGAAGGGGTGTGTTCTTGAGCGACGGGTGACATCACGGAGATCTCGATGGCGGCTGCCTTTGATCCTGAGCGAACCGTAAGCCAGTGCGACATCAACCTGCTGTGCTCCTTCCTCAAGCAGTGCAGCGAAGTGGATCTGAGCTCCGCCGATCTCCTGGGTGTGAGTACTCCAAAACATTTCTTCATAGTGGTCGAGCGGATGCCCGCCCGGCGCAGGGTCGAGGTCGAGGTCGTCCTCAGGCAGATCCATGACATCGCAGGCCGAAACAACCTCACCGCGGTCATCGAGGAAGTGCAGAGCCACCCGGTCGAAGAGCAAAAGCAATTCGATCGCTTGAAGTCCAGCCAGAGCAAGGCCCTGTGGCTGTACCTCAAGAGCCCGTCGCGGTTCCAAGAGGTCGCGATGTTTGTGCACGCCGACGCTCTCGCCCAGCAACAGTACTGGCACAAGGCCACGGGTCTGCCAACGTGTGCCGTCAAGATTGACGATGCCCTTAAAGAGAGCTTGGGCGAGAGATTGGCAGCACACTTCCGTAAGACACAACTCCGCGGTCGCTATTGTGTTGTCAATCACTTGCATCGTCAAGGCATCGAGTACTTCTTTGCGTATCTGGACGACTATGCAGAAACCCATCTGATCTATCCCGAGGATGCACGGCTGCCTGAACCGCTCCATGCGCGAATGGCGTTCCAGATCGTGTTCAGTCTGGAGCCCCAGAAGGGCGTGTTGGAGATATGGTCCCACGGCGGAGCACAACTCCTCACTGATTTGCATGGCATCTTCTGTGAGACGGTGTACCACAAGCAGATCCGGTATCGCGAGGTGGCGCGGCCGACCTACGCCCTCGATCATCTGCTCCAAGATTCCCAGCCTCTGAAGTTCAATCCTGCGCATGGCGTTCAGCGTGCTCGGATTCGACGAGTCCGGATTCGGACTCGTGGCCGCAGCGGATACATCGAGTTGTCTGCCGATTCGCGCGATCACGACCTGTCGATCATTCGAGCTTACCAGAAGCTGCAAGAGGTTGGGTTGTGTGGCGTGCGGTCGCGTGTGGCCCGCGTGACTTTCGAGCTGAAGTTTGCACCCGGTTTCAAGAGGCGGGCCCGAACGATGAGCTTCGACGTCAGCAGTCCCAACGGTTGCACGCTCAAGAGCAAGCCAGACGAAGACCGCGAGATCGGCGAGTGGTGCCTCAGGGAGTGGGGGGTTAGCCAATGACTTTCGACGAGCTATTCGCCGTGCTGTTATCGTCGATGGGTGAGCCGACGGCGTTCTTTGACTACCACGAGGTGGAGGACTGGCCAGAGGATGGCGCGGAAACTATGGCCTCGTTGGGCTTGCTCGTGGCAGGGACCACGGTGGAGGTCACCTGCCCCGAATGCGACGACTGGCACGTCGAGCCGGTCGAGGTCTTCGAGGACGAGGGTGGCCACCGACGGCTGTTCATCGCTTGCCCGCAATTCCTTCGCGTCGAGATCACCGAGAACATGACCAAGGGATGGCGACCAAACCCCGAGGGGCTGGCGCAAGCGGTCGCCCGAGCGCTCAATCCCAAGGGGCGGGCGAAGTCTGTGGTCGAACAGCGGTATTGGCGAGTGGGGACGTTGAAGGTCTCCGGCCAGAATCGCAACTTGGTCCTTGCTGTTGGGCTAGAGGCCGAGGACGGCCGAGCGATCGCCAACCACTTAGGACCGGGAGGACGGGCCATCGTGCTGGTTCCCGACACCGTGCCGGACGAGCGGATCTGGCCTGGCGCGATCCCGGCCGTCTTGACGCTCGCGGAAGTGGCCCGCGTCGAAGATGGCCAGATGGTGCTGGATGCGGAGGCGATCTTGGCAGCCGTGGACGAAGCCGACCAGGCGGCCGAGGCACGCAGTTTTGTTCCGACGGACCCCGCGATGCGTAAGCAGGTGATCGAGCAAGCGGTCCACTCGGTCGTGAAGAACGAGCTCACCGATGAGGTCTTCTTGCGGGCCTATCGCGAGACTGGCTCCTATCGCAAGGCGGGAACGTTGCTCACCGAGGCGCTGAAACGCCCGATCTCCAAGGACCGTGTCCGTCGGGCGGTTCTACGAAACGGCGGCCCAGACGAAGTCATGCGTTCGGAGGACTCCGCGTCCGTCTCCAGGCGTGTCGCGTCGAGTCCCCGCGACAGGGCCACAAAGTTTCATCAAGTCTCATAAATCTTTATAGGACAACGCATTAGTGAGTAAGACGACGGGCCCATCGGCCCGTCGTCTTGTCGTTGTCGCGGCGACACCGCGGGCCTCGTCCGAGGTCGGCCAGCTCGAAACCGGCCAGCTACGGACGCCCCTGCATCCCGCGGCATCGTGCCACGGCCAGATGCCCATGGCGTGGCGGCGTGGCTGGTTGGTGAGCCCGCGGTCGACCTCGGAGGAATCCGATGGTCGACCCCGACCTGCTGGTTGGCGATCCCCGCATCCGTGCTCTCATCAAGTCCAAGGCAAGGGTCATGTGCTGCCGTCACGCTCTCTGTAACGCCGACGAGGACGACCTCGTCCAGCTTGCCCTGATCCAGCTCTTCACGAACGCCCACCGGTACGACCCAGGCCGGGGCACGATCGAGGCGTTCGCCATCAAGATCTCTACCAACTGCTTCCGCATGGAACTCCGGTCCAGACGGGCGCTCAAACGCGGGGGCTGGCAGAAGCCGGCCTCGATCGATGAGGAACTCGACCGCCAGACCGGGTTCACGCTGGCTACAGGCTTGTCTGAGGCCGATGGCCGGCGCCGGCGGGAGCTGTGGAGCCGATCGGATCTGAAGTCATCGGATCTGGCCGAAGATCTTGGCCTGGCACTGGACCGGCTTACCGCCTCTGACCGCGAGCTGATCGAGCACGTCGCGGCGCACGGCTCGACTGCGACGGCCCGAGAGTGGTCGCGACGGACTGGGAAGTCGGTGGCTCGCCACGCGATCGACCGCGAACGCAAGCGGATCTCGAGGCAGTTGGAGGACCTCGACCTCGGGTAGCGCGCACCCTAGCAGCACATGGCATAGGTCAACGGTGGGGGAGCACCCCGCCGGAGGGCCCGTGCCATGGACAAGACGATCACCCGCTTCGAGTTTGGCCAGGGCACCGACCTGGCCGAGATCGAGAGCACGCTGCACCTCGCCGTGCTGGCCGTTGAGGGCTTGCACGGCGAGGCCCGCGTGCGGCTGGAGGTCCGCTATCGCATCGATACGCCGACCACATCGGTGCTGCTCGATTGCCAGACCGGCTCGGGTCGTGCGGTCGCCCGCGTCTTTGCTGCGTTCCTGACCCGGGAGCTTGGAGCCGAAGGCTACAGGGTCCGCCGACTGTCTTGCTCGCGGCCCGAAGGCGGTTGCGGCAAGCCGCGATGCGCCTCGTGCCCGCGGAGCGGTGGTGGGGGTGTGCGGTGACGCCCTGCTGCTGCCGTCCGGCAACCCTCAGCCTCTCCTTCCTGATCCGCGAGCCCGCGGCGGTGTACCACGCCAAGGCCCGCGAGCACCTCAGCTCGCACGCGCTGGGTGACTTTCGGCGGTGCCCGCTGCTGTACCGCCGCAAGCGGCAGGGGCTGGTCAACGAACCGGACCGGTCGGCGTATGTCGTCGGGCGTGCGGCGCACGTGCTGACGCTCGAGGGCCGTGAGCGGTACAGGACCGAGTACGCGATGGGTGGGCCGGTGAACCCGAAGACGGGCGAGCCGTTCGGGCGCACGACCAAGGCGTTCCAGAAGTGGGCGGCCGGCTGCGGCAAGGCGGTGCTGGGCGATTCCGACGCGGCCATCGTCGAGCGGATGGCCGGCGCGGTGAAGGACCACATCTTCGCCCGCGAGCTGCTGGCCGACGGGGTCGCCGAGGGTGTGGTGCGGGTCGAGTACGACGGGCACGCGTGCCAGGGGCGGCTGGATTGGATCAACCCGGTCGAGGGTCGCGGCATCGTTGACCTCAAGACCTGCCAGGACCTGGACGGCTTCGAGGCCCAGGTCCGCGACTTCGGCTACGCGCACCAACTGGCCTTCTACCGCGAGCTGGTGCGTCAGGCGTGCGGTCACGCATTACCCGTGCATCTGATCGCCGTTGAGAAGCGCGAGCCGTTCCGCTGTGGGGTGTGGCGGGTCGACGACGCGCTGCTGGACGCGGCGCGCAAGGACAACGAGCGGGCCATGGCCGAACTCAAGCGATGCCGCGGGCGAGACGCGTGGCCCACCGGGTACGAGTCGCTGCGGCTGCTGACCACCCCAACCAACTGAAATACACCAAGGAGACAGACCATGGGACTTCTGGAATCCATCGAAACCGGCCGCACGCGGATGCCGCGTCGCGTGCTGGTGTACGGCACGCACGGGATCGGCAAGAGCACGTTCGGGGCGATGGCCGAGGACCCGGTGTTCATCCAGACCGAGGACGGCCTGGCGGACATCGACGCGCCGCGCTTCCCGCTGGCCACCGACCTCGAACAGGTGATCGGCGCTCTCGGTGAGCTCTACACCGAAGAACACACCTACAAGACCATCGTCATCGACAGCCTCGACTGGCTCGAGCGGCTGATCCACGCGAAGGTCTGCCTCGACCGGCAGGTGCAGTCCATCGAGGACATCGGCTACGGCAAGGGTTACGTGTTCGCCCTCGAACCCTGGCGCGAGGTGCTCGCCGGGCTGGACGCCCTGCGGCGCGAGCGTGGCATGCAGGTCGTGCTCATCGCGCACGCGGCCATCGAGAAGTTCTCCAACCCCGAGACCGAGAGCTACGACCGCTACGGCCCGCGCCTGAACCGCCACGCGTCGGCGCTGATCCAGGAGTGGTGCGACGAGGTGCTGTTCGCCACGTACCGCGTCCACACAAAGACCACGAAGGAGGGCTTCGACCGCACGCGTGTGCAGGCCATCGGCCAGGGCGAACGGGTGCTCAAGACCACCGAGCGGCCGAGCCACCTGGCGAAGAACCGGCTGAACCTGCCCGACGAGATCCCGCTCGACGAGCGCATCTACCGGGCGTACGCGCGCGGCGAGACGCCCGACATCGATACCGACGAACAAAACGAGACCGAACCCAACGCCGACTGACACAAGCACTTGCGATCCGGTTGGCCGGTGCGCACCGATGCGTTCGGGCACGCACCGGCGTCCGACCGCACGCAATACAGAGGACACGACCATGGCAGACCTGAACGGATTCGACGCAACGCAAGTGGAGCCCGCCGGCGACTTCGCGCCCCTGCCCGCCGGGCAGTACCTGTGTGCCGCCAGCGACTCGCAGATGAAGCCGACCAAGAAGGGCGACGGGAAGTACCTCCAGGTCGAGCTGGAGGTGCTCGAGGGCGAGCACAAGGGGCGCAAGCTGTGGGACCGCTTCGTGCTCGAGCACCCCAACGACCGGACGGTGGCGATCGCGCGGTCGTCGCTGGCCAGCCTGTGTACTGCGGTCGGCGTGACGCGTCCCCGCGACTCGGCCGAGCTGCACAGTGTTCCGGTGCTCGTCAGGGTCGCGTGCACGAAGCGCAACGACACCGGCGAGATCACCAACACCATCAAGGGCTACGCCAAGCGCGTCGGCTCGCAGCCTACCAGCCCCACAAACTGCACCACCAACACTTCCACCGGGGGCGGCGTGCCGTGGCGCAAGTGAGTCGGACCAGTGAGGTGAGCCGGACCATCGAGCTAAGCCTGCCCTACCCGCCGAGCGTGAACCACTACTGGCGGCGGGCGGGTTCGCGCACGATCGTGAGCGCTCAGGGCCGGCGCTTCCGGTCGGCGGTGGCGCGGACACTGGCGGTGCGGCGCGTGCGGGCGT
The DNA here is from genome assembly GCA_025916675.1 of Phycisphaera sp. Taxonomy (NCBI): domain Bacteria; kingdom Pseudomonadati; phylum Planctomycetota; class Phycisphaerae; order Phycisphaerales; family Phycisphaeraceae; genus Phycisphaera; species Phycisphaera sp. The sequence continues at coordinate 2,744,049 of CP098402.1, read as the reverse complement.
TCGATGGCCGCGTCGCGGTGCGCGTCGTGGTGCACCCGCCCGACCGTCGCCGGCGCGACCTGGACAACGTGCTCAAGGCGCTGCTCGACGCGCTGGCCCAGCCCGGTGGGGCGTACCGCGACGACGAGCAGATCGATGGGCTGGAGGTCCTGCGCGGCGAGGTTGTCAAGGGCGGGCTGGTCGTCGTCACCGTGGAGGCCATGGGCTGATGGAGCTGCGCCCCTACCAGCGCGAGGCGATCGACGCGGCGTACGCGTTCCTCACGGATCGCGATGGGAATCCGTGCGTCGTGATCCCCACGGGCGGCGGCAAAACGCCCGTGATCGCGACGATCTGCCGCGACGTGGCGGAGGGGTGGAGCGGCCGCGTGCTGATCCTGGCCCACCAGAAGGAGCTGCTCGGGCAGGCAGCGGACAAGCTGCACGAGGTCTCGCCGGGTTTGCCCATGGGCATCTACTCGGCGGGGCTCAAGCAACGCGAGCTCGGCGCGCCGGTGACCATCGCGGGCATCCAGAGCGTGCACGGCCGCGCGTGTGAGCTGGTCGCCGAGGGCGGGCCGATCGATCTCGTCCTGATCGACGAGGCGCACATGGTGCCGCACGCCGACGAGGGGATGTACCGTCGGTTCCTCAATGACCTGAAGACCAACTGCCCGCACGCGCGGGTGGTGGGCCTGACCGCGACGCCGTACCGCTTGAAGGGTGGGCCCTTGTGCGGCGACGGCCACGTGCTCAGCGACGTGTGCTACGAGATCGGAGTAGCCGAGCTGATCCGCGATGGGTACCTCTCGCCGCTGCGCACTCGCGCCGGCGCGACGCGGGCGGACGTTAGCTCGTTGCACGTCCGCGGCGGGGAGTTCATCGCGGGCGAGACCGAGGCGATGATGGATGAGGCCTCGCTGGTCGATGGGGCCTGCGCCGAGATCGCCGATCAGACGCGGGACCGGGCAGCGACGCTGATCTTCGCGAGTGGCGTGCGGCACGGGCGACACGTGGCCCGCGTGCTGGCCGAGCGGCACGGCATCGAGTGCGGCTTCGTGTGCTCGAAGACGCCGCCAGCAGAGCGTGACGAGTTGATCGGGCGGTTTCGATCGGGTGATCTGCGCTACCTCGCCAACGTGAACATGCTGACCACGGGTTTCGACGCCCCGCACGTCGATTGCGTCGCCTTGCTGCGGCCGACGATGAGCTGCGGGCTGTACTACCAGATGGTCGGGCGGGGGTTTCGCCTGTCGCCGGGCAAGGCCGACTGCCTGGTGCTCGACTTCGCGGGCAACGTGCTGCGGCACGGCCCGGTCGATGCGCTGTCGGCCAAGCGTCCCGGGCAGAGCGGTGGCCCGCCTCCGGCGAAAGAGTGCCCCGCGTGCAACGAGCTGGTCGCCACCGGATGCCGGGAGTGCCCCGAGTGCGGCCACGCCTTCCCGGAGCCCGAGCGGACACAGCATGGGATCGAGGCGAGCGACGCGGGCATTCTGACCGGGCAGGCGAGCGAGCACGAGCACGAGGTACAGTCGGTGAGCTATAGGGTACACCACAGCCGCCGCAAGCCCGATGCCCCGCCGACGATGCGGGTCGACTACCACGTGTCGCTTACGGAGACCGTCAGCGAGTGGATCGCCATCGGCCACGGCGGCTACGCACGATCGAAGGCGGTCGACTGGTGGCTTCTGCGCTCGCACGAGCCCGCGCCCGGCGACGCCGAAGGGGCCGTCGAGCTAGCCAACGCAGGTGCCCTGGCCGAGCCGAGCCGCATCACCGTGCGCCGCGTGGCTGGCGAGAAGTTCGACCGCATCGTCGCCAGCGAGCTTGGCCCCAAGCCCGCGCGGCTGGACGACCCGGACGTAGCGCCCGAACTCGTGCTCGCGATCCCTGACGATGAGATCCCGTTCTGATGGCCGCGACGCTCCCAACCCCGCTCGAAGCGGCCATCGCGTACACGCGTCGCGGCTGGCGCGTGGTGCCGATCTCCGCCAGCGCGAAGGCGCCAACGCTCAAGCGATGGCCGGCGCTTCGACTGGACGAGCACGAACTCGCGTCGAAGTTCCAAGGCGAGTGCAACATCGGCCTGATCCTCGGCGAGCCCAGCGGCTGGCTGGTGGACGTCGACCTGGACTGCGACGAGGCGGTCGAGCTGGCGGACCAGTACCTGCCTGCGACGAACGCGGTGACGGGGCGCGAGGGGCGGCCGGGCTCGCACCGGTGGTACGTCGCCGAGGGCGCGACCACCGCGAAGCACACCGATGCTGGTGGGGACATGATCATCGAGCTGCGGTCGGCCGGATGCCAGACGGTGGTCGGCCCCAGTGTGCATCCGAGCGGCGAGCGGTACGACGTGCTCGAGGGCGAGCCGGTCACGGTGCCCGCTGCGATGCTTGCCGCGTGCGTGGGTGCTCTGGCCAACGCGGTGCGCGAGCGGCGTAGCAACATCGAGACACCTCGGAGCGCTCCCACCACCACCACACCCCACGACGACGCCGAGCGTCGCGCGGCCGCGTACCTCGACGCCATGCCCCCCGCCATCGCCGGCAGCGGTGGCCACAACCAGACCTACGCGGCGGCCACCGCCCTCGTCCACGGCTTCGCGCTGGCACCCGATGTCGCACTGCACCTGCTCACCACACGGTACAACCCGCGGTGCGAGCCGTCGTGGACCGAGCGGGAGCTCCAACACAAGATCGATGACGCGACGAGCAAGCCGCACGAGCGCCCACGTGGGTGGCTGCTGGAGGCGAAGCGCGACGAGCTGCATACTGCGGTTGACTTGTCTGCGCTCACGGCAACGCCGCGTCATATCGTCCACGCCGATCCCGGACCGATCCCCGAGCACCTGCTCGATGTACCCGGCTTCGTCGGCGAGGTCGTGCGGTTCAACCTCGAGACCGCCAAGCGGCCCCAGCCGGTGCTGGCGCTTGCTGGGGCGCTGTGCCTGCAGGCCGTGCTGGCCGCACGCAAGGTGCGCGACGCCCTGGGCAACCGCACGAACCTCTACGCCGTGGGCGTGGCCGACTCGGGCGCGGGCAAGGACCACGCCCGCAAGGTGAACAAGGCGATCCTCTTCGAGGCGGGCGCCATCGACCTGGAGGGCAACGAGGACCTGGCCTCGGACGCGGGGCTGTTCAGCGCCGTCGAGGCCCAGCCCGCGGTGCTCTTCCAGATGGACGAGTTCGGCCGCTTTCTGCGGACCATCGGCGACCCCAAGCGGGCCCCGCACCTGTACAACGTGCTGACGGCGCTGATGAAGCTCTACTCGAGCGCCGACACGGTGTACCGCGGCAAGGCCTACGCCGACCCCAAGCGCAACAAGGTCATCGACCAGCCGTGCGTGATCGTCTACGGCACGACGGTCTTCGAGCACTTCTACCAGTCGCTGACCACCGAGAGCCTGGCCGACGGCTTCGCGGCCCGTCTGCTGGTCTTCGAGACCGACGAGCGGCCGGCGCGCCGCTGGGCCACGCAGCGCGACGCGCCCGCGTCGGTGGTCCAGGCGGCCCAGTGGTGGCACGAGCACATCCCCGGCGGGAACCTGGCCCGCGAGCACCCACAGCCGCGCCTGATCGAAACGACGAGGGAAGCCCGAGCGATCTTCGACGCGCTGGCCGCGACGGTCGACGCCCGCATGGAGGGCGCCCCGGGCAGCGTGTCGGCCGCGTGGGCCCGGGCCGAGGAGAAGGCCTGCCGGCTGGCCCTGTTGCACGCGTGCTCGGCCAACCGCGAGCACGCGGTGATCGACGCGCCGGCGGCTCGGTGGGCGTGCGGCCTGAGCGAGCACCTGACGCTGCGGCTTTTGCACGTCGCGGGGCAGTGGGTGTCCGAGGGCGTCTTCGACGCGAGGCAGAAGCGGGTGCTGCGCGTCGTGCGCGAGATGGGCGGAGAGCTCGGCCGCAGCGAGCTGTGCCGCCGCACGCAGGCCCTGACCCAGCGCGAGCGGCAGGAGGTCATCGACAACCTGCTGGAGACCGGGCAGCTTGTCGAGCGGGCCGAGCCCACCAAGGGCAGAAGGAAGGTGGTCTATGCCCTTCCATAAGCAGCGCCAGGGGCTTCCTTCACATCTTTCACTTCTTTCTCTGGGTGTTACAGAGAGAAGGGAAGCGGGGGGAGAAGGTGCGCAGAGGAACAGGGTTGAAGAAAGTGAAAGAAGTATCTCTCTCTTTCATATCTCTAGGGACTCTCCCCTCTTTCCCGCGTCCGCCCGTCGTGCCCGCGTGCGGGCGAGGGCGCCCCGAGGCGGCAACGCCCGCCCTCGGCCGAGCAACGCGACACAAGCCAACGTGGGGCCAACGGTGGGCAACGAAACGAACACACGGCGCAAGGCGCCAAGGAGTGTGGACAATGACGAATGTGGCAAGCGGATCGAAGGTGGGGCTGGCGATCGAGATGCGGAAGCTGGCGGACATCGTGCCCTATGAGAGGAACCCGCGCGTCAACGACCAGGCGGTTGCGGCGGTGGCCGAGAGCATCACGCGGTTCGGCTTCCGCCAGCCGATCGTGGTGGACGCTGAGGGCGTGATCGTGTGCGGGCACACGCGGTGGAAGGCGGCGCAGTCGCTGGGGCTCGAGGAGGCGCCGGTGCACGTCGCGGCGGATCTCGCGCCCGAGCAGGCGCGTGCCTACCGCATCGCCGACAACCGCACCGCGGAACTGAGCGAGTGGAACCTCGAACTGCTGCCCATCGAGCTGGCCGGCCTGCAGGACCTGGACCTGGATTGGAACCTGCTGGGCTTCGCCGGGCGTGAGCTCCAGAAGCTGCTCGAGCCCGAGGTGGCCGAGGGTGAGGGCGAAGCCGACAGCGTCCCCGAGCCGCCCGACGAGGCGATCACCCAGCCCGGCGACCTGTGGATCCTTGGCGAGCACCGGCTGCTGTGCGGCGACTCATCGAACGCCCAGCACGTGCAACGCCTGCTGGATGGTGAGCCCGTGCAACTGGTCAACACCGACCCGCCCTACAACGTCGCCGTCCAGCCGCGCAGCAAGAACGCGTTCGTCACTGGCCAGACCAACTTCGCACCCCAGAAGCAGGGCAAGACCAAGCGAGGCCGCGGCCTGGACGCCAAGGGCAAGGCCGGGCCCACCAGCGGCACGACAGCCAAGCTCCGCGCCAAGGACCGTCCGCTTGCCAACGACTTCGTGAGCGACGAAGAGTTCGATCGGCTGCTCATGGCATGGTTCCAGAACGCATCGGATGCGCTCGAGCCCGGTCGCGCGTTCTACATCTGGGGCGGCTATGCCAACATCGCGAACTATCCCAGCGCGCTCGAAGCCTCGGGGCTCAAGTTCGCCCAGCAGATCATCTGGCACAAGATGCACCCGGTGATCAGCCGCAAGGATTTCATGGGCGACCACGAGTGGTGCTTCTACGGCTGGCGCGAGGGCGCGGCCCACGTCTTCCTCGGGCCGAACAACGTCCCCGACGTGTGGCAGGTCAAGAAGGTCAACCCCCAGAGCATGGTGCACCTGACCGAGAAGCCCGCCGAGCTGGCCGTCCGCGCGATGCAGTACTCGTCCAGGCCTGGCGAGCGCGTGCTGGACCTCTTCGGCGGCTCGGGCTCGACGCTCATCGCCGCCGAGCAGACGCAGCGCCGGGCGCTGCTGATGGAGCTGGACCCGCTGTACTGCGACGTCATCGTGACGCGGTGGGAGCAGTTCACAGGTGGGAAGGCGCAACGAGAGAACGCCCCGGCGTTGGCCGAGGCGTGAGGGGGTGGGGAGTGATGCCGTTACGCTTTGGCTTTGAACCGTCCGCGCTCGACCTTCACGAACCGGGCGTCCTTGCCCTTGGTCTGGATCTCACGCGTCATCGCGGCGTACAGCGTCGCGTGCGGCGTCTTGCCGCTGGTCTGCCAGCCCGCGGCGATCACGTGCTCGGCGATCGTCTTGGCCGCCAGGGGCTCGCTCGCGCGCGCGAGCACCTTCGCCGCGAGGTCGAGGCCGCTGGGCTGCTTGCCCTTGCGGGGCTTGGGCTTGGCCGGCTTCTTGGTCGCGGCGGTGACGGCGTTGGGCGCGGGCTTCCTCGTGGCCGTCTTCTTGGCTGCCGGCTTGGGCGGCGTCTTCTTTGTCGTGGCCCTCTTGGCGGGGCGCTTGGTCGTGGTCTTCTTCGTGCTCTTCGTCGTGGTCATGGTCGTGTCCTCCGGCGTGGCCCCATGCCACGCGTTGGGACACATGACGCCCTCGCATCTCGCGCGAGGCAAGGCGAGCCGCCGATCAATCGCACGGCGCAGGGGGAAGCGATGACGCGCGGGCCGCCTACCCCCCCTGTTGGGTACTAGTCAGCCCCTATGAGAAACGAAGGTTGCCCGTGGTTCGCAATTCGTGTGCGAGTGGGCCGCGGAATCTTGATATCGCCTAGCCAGGAAGCCCCCGTGACATGCCCGACCTGCTCACCACCTCGCAGCTCGCCGATCGCCTGGGGCTGGCCGCGTCGACGGTGCGCAAGTACGCCCAGGACGGCATGCCGCCGGCCGGCCACATGCCAGATGGATCGCGGCTGTGGGATGAATACGCGTGCCGGGCGTGGTTGGCCGAGCACGTCCTGGACACCGGGCACGGCGGACGCCGCGAGGGCGCCGGCCGCAAGCCGGGAAGCTCAACCGCCAAGCCTTGGCACGCACGGCCAACGGGAGCCCCCAGCATGACCCAGCAGGAGTACAACAAGGCTCGGGCGATCAAGGAGACCGCCATCGCCAACATGAAGGTGATCGAGCTGCGGAAGATGCAGGGGGAGCTGCTGCCCGTCGACGAGGTGCGGTCGAACTGGAACGAGGCCCTCGGCGTCGTGTGCCAGGCCCTGGACGAGCTGCCGCGGGCCGTCGCGGAGCGTGTGGCGACGGAGCTAGGGCTGGACAAGAAGGGATGGGACGCCGTGAGAAAGGTGGTTGAGGAGCAGGTGGGCGCGGCGAGGGCCAGGATCAACCGGGAAGCCCAGCGATAAATCTGGCCGAGGCGGTCACAATACTGTTGTGAAGCTTGGCGTTATCAGGTATGTTGGACGCAATGCGGGTTGTTGTATTGATCGGCGAGGAGGTCCACGTCGTCGCCGACGAATCAATCGGCACGCTGCTGATCGAAGCAACCAAGCCTGTCCCGGCCTTTACCCCGGATCCTGATCGAACATGACGATGTGGCTCTCTGGCTGCGGGGCGTACCTTCGCCCACGCGGGGCATCAAGTAGTAACAACGGGCCGCCGGCTCTCCATGTCTCAATGCTCGGGCACCAGGCCCTCGTCCATCGTTCCGGCCGGCCGCACCTCGATGGTCGCGTGCTCGATGCCGAACCGCTCGGCGATAGCGGCCTGGACGTGTTCGCGTACGGCCTGGGCGTCCTGAAGGGACGCGTTGGTCCGCATCTCGACGCGAACCTCCAGCGAGACGTGCTGCTCGTCGATTGGCCAGACGTGCAGGTGGGCCACCCCCTGCACGCCGCGGACATCCGCGATCGTCCGTGCCATCTCCTCGATCGACAGACCTTCGGGCACGCTCTGCATCAGAATCCGGATGCACCGCTTCATCGGCGACCACGACATCCACACGATGTAGACCGAGATTCCGATGGTCGCGACGATATCGGTCCAGTACCAATCAAACAGGATGATCAGGGTGCCGGTGATGATGACCGCCACCGAGGCGAGCGCGTCGGCGACGTTGTGAAGAAACGCGGCCTTGATGTTTACGCTGCCCTTGGACATCGAGTAGGTGAGCACAGCGGTTGCGACATCGACGACCAACGCGATTCCCGCGACAATCACCACCATCCAGCCGTCGATCTCCGGTCGATCAAACGTGCGGGTGATCGCCTCGATGAGCAGGTAGCCCGCGATGACCATGATGGACGTGAGGTTGATCAGTCCGCCCACCACTTCGGCACGACCGTAGCCGAAGGTGCGCTGCGCATCAGCGGGACGCTTCGAGATCTTGCGCGCGACGAGCGCGAGCAGGAGGCCCGCCGCGTCGCTGAAATTGTGCAGGGCATCGGCGACCAGGGACAAGCTGCCCGACAGCACGCCCCCGACGACCTGGGCCGCCGTCAGCAAGAGGTTGATGGCGACGGCCCAGGCGAGCGGGCGGGTTCCGAGATCGGATCCGTGGTGGTGGTCGTGGTTGCTCACGAATGTTTACTGAAGCGGTACGGCGGCGGCCTGTCGCTCGCCGCTGGCGGTCTCGACCTCGATCCACAGGCTTGCCCCATCGATGTTCTCCGGGGCCTCGGTCTGCCCGTGGAAGTGGTCGTCGTGGGCGTCTGCCTTCGACTTCAGCGCGCCCGTCCCAGCCTCGTCCCCAACCCAGAACCGCACGGCGGCGGGAACCGGTCCGGACTCGACTTCGAGGTCGAGGTGCACCTCGGACGATGACGCGATGTCGCCGGACACCGAGACCACCAGCGTCGTACCGGCGATCGTCACGCTGCCGAGCGACCGCATCTCGCCGTGGTCGTGTGCCTCGTGGTCGCCCTCGTCGTGGTCGGGCCCCTCGTGGTCGTCGCCGTCATGATCGTGGCCGGCGTGGTCGTCGCCCTCGTGGTCGTCACCGTCGTGATCGTGACCGTCGTCCGCGGAGTGGTTCTCGGCGGACGGCTCCGAAGACTCCCCGCAGCCCGGCAACGAGAGCGACAGGGCGATGGCCACGCCCGCGGCGGAGAAGATCTTGATGAGGTCGTTCATGGTCAGGACTCCTTTTTGGTGATGGTCTTGGGGCGGCGGAAAACGCCGACAAGACGGGACAACACGGATGGGCGATTCGCGGAACGACGCTCGGGCTTGTGCCCGAAAACGAGCGAGTACCCCGCCGGGACAACGATGAGATTTAAGAACGTCGAGGTCAGCAGGCCCCCGAGGGTGACGATGGCGAGGGGCGCGAGCAGTTCGCTACCGGGTTCACCCGCAGCCAGCGCCAGCGGGACAAGCCCAAGCGCCGCCGAGATCGCGGTCATCAGGATCGGCACGAGCCGTTCCATCGACCCTTGGACGATGGCCTCGCCGAGTGAGACGCCCTCGGTCTCCATGAGATGATTGTAATGGTTGATGAGCAGGATGCCGTTGCGCACGGCGATCCCAAAGAGGGTGATGAAGCCGACCATGCTGGCGATCGAGATGACCGGTGGAATGTAGGCGCCGCCGATGCCAACGAGTGCGAGTGTGTTGGCGATCGGCCCGCCGCCCTCAGTGATGTAGATCGCTGCGATGCCGCCGATGAGCGCCAGGGGCATGTTGAGCATGACGAGCACCGCCGCCCGCATCGATCCGGTTGAGATATGGAGCAGCATGAGCATGATGAGTACGACCGCCACGCCCACGACAAGAATTGTGCGCGAGGCCGATTGCTGCGCCTCGAACTGCCCTCCGTAGGACACGGTCATTCCGGCCTGTTGGACGATAGGATCGACACGCTCCTGTACTTGGGCCACCAGGTCGCCCAGGTTAGAGCCCTCGGCCACGTTGAGAGACACCACCGCTTTCCGCTGCGCGTTCTCGCGGGTGATGAGGTTGCTCGATCGCTCGGGACCGATGTCGGCGACGTCGCTCAGGCGAACGGTCGCCCCGCCCCGGCCGCGGAGCAGCAGGTCGCGGACCTGCCGGATGGATTCACGCCCCTCGGGTGCGAGCCGGACGACGAGGTCGTACTGACGCACCCCCTGGTTCACGGTGTCCACGACCTCGCCGTAGAGGGCCTCGCGGACCTGCTCGGCGGCGTCGGCTGGGCTGAGGCCGACCGCCGCGAGCTCGGCGTGCCGGTAGCGGATGGGAAGTGAGGTGATCAGGACCTCGCGGTTGGCGTTGACATCGCGAGCGCCAGGAAGACCTTGGAGTTCGGCCTCGATAGCCTTGGCGACATCACGAAGCTCGGTCAGGTTTTCGCCAAAGACGTTGATGGCGATCGCCGCGGGCGTACCCGAAAGCACGTGGCTGAGCCGGTGCTCGATGGGCTGGCCGACCATCGTCGTGATGCCGGGGACGGCCCCGAGAATGCGATCGATCTGCTCGCGCACCTCGAGTCGGTCGCTCCCCGCATCGACGGTGACCTCGATCTCGGAGTTGCTCACCGGCTCGGCGTGCTCGTCACGCTCGGCCCGGCCAGTACGACGCGAGACCGAGCGCACGCCATCGATCTCAACGAGTTGCTTCTCTACCTCGGTGGCCAGCCGATCGCTCTCGACGATCGATGTGCCGGGAGGAGCAAGCAGGAAGACCGTAAACGTGCCCTCGTTGAATGATGGAAGGAACGAGCTGCCGAACGTGCTGGCCAGCAACATCGCCGCGACCGTGGCCAGCCCCGCGGTTCCCAGCACCCATAGGCGCAGACGGATCGCCGCCCGAAGCGCGGGCTCGTAGCCACGCTTGAGCAGCCGAACGAGGAAGCCGTCGCGGTCCTCGTGCTTCCCGCCCAATCGGCCCCTCAGCAGGAACCGGCACATCGCGGGAACCACGGTGAGGGCCACGACGAGCGAGGCAAGAATCGAGATCATGTAGGTGAGTGCCAGGGGCTGGAAGAACCGGCCTTCGAGCCCCTGCAGGAACAGCAGGGGCACGAACACCATCACGATGATGACCGTTGCAAAGACCATCGCGGGTCGGATCTCGTTGCTGGCGTCAAAGATGATTTCCGTGAACGGGCGCCGGCCCGCCTCTGGCAAGGCCCGGTTCTGTTTCAGGCGGCGGAAAACGTTCTCCACATCGATGATCGCGTCGTCGACGAGCACGCCGATCGCGACGGTGAGTCCGCCAAGCGTCATGACATTGAGCCCGAGGTTCAGCGCATCCATCATCAGCAGGCCAACGGCCAGCGAGATGGGGATCGCCGTGAGCGTGATGAGCGTGGTCCGCAGGTTCATCAGGAACAGGACCAACACGACGAGCACGATGACGATCGCCTCGAGCAGCACCTTGGTTACGTTGTGGACCGCCCGGTCGATGAAGTGCGACTGGCGGACGACATCGCGGTTGAGCACCACGCCCTCGGGCAGCGTGGGCTCGATCTGATCGAAGAGTGCATCGAGTTGGTCGGTCAGGGCGAGCGTGTTCGTGCCCGGCGACTTCTGGATGGACAGCACGACAGCGGGCTGGCCGCCTTCGGAAGCGGTACCCCGCTTGATCGCCGGCCCGAGGATGACCTCGGCGACCTGGCCGATCGTCACGGGCACGCCCTCGTGGTACTTGATGATCGTGTTGGCGATGTCCTCCGGGCGCGTCACCCGGCTCTGCTGGCGGATGGGGATCTCGAAGTTGTCGACGTGTACCAGGTAACCACCGCTGGCGGTGCTATGCGCGCCGCCCGCGGCCTCCACGACATCCGTGATGGTCAGGTCGTAGAGCCTCAGCCGTTCCTGATCGACATTGACTTGGTATTCGGGCAGTTCGCCGCCGATGGCGACGGCCTGCGCAACGCCTGGCACGGCGAGGATCTTGTTGCGCAGCTCGAACTCGCCGTAGGCGCGGAGCTGCATGGGGCTGACCGACCCATCGGGCGACGACAGGGAGATCAGCATGATCTCGCCGGCAATGGACGTGATGGGCGTGATGAACGGCTCGACCTCGTCGGGGAGGTTTTCCCGAGCGGTCACGAGCCGCTCAGAGACGAGCTGGCGAGCGTCGTAGAGATCAGTGCCCCACTCAAGATCCACCCAGACGATGCCCAGCCCGATGGCACTCGCGCTGCGGACTCGGCGGACACCCGTCATGCCATTGACGGCGGTCTCAATGGGGAAGGTGACGTACTGCTCGACCTCGTCGGCGGCGAGCCCGCCGGACTCGGCCATGATCGTGACGGTCGGCGCGTTGAGCTCGGGGAACACATCGACGCTCATCTTCGGCAGGCGATAGCCGGCATAGCCAACGATCATGACCGCCGCGATGAGCACGAGCGTGGAGTAACGGAGTGAGAACCGGATGACGGCCTTCAGCATGGCTCAGTGCTCCTCTTCGTGGAACGTGCCATCGGAGTGGAAGTGGCCACCCTTCTGGATCGATCCGCTCGTCGCGAGCATGAGTTGGAAAGCACCATCGAGCACGATCTCGTCGCCGTCACGCAGACCGCTGAGCAAGGCGACCCAGCGCCCGTCGTCAAGGCCGAGGTCGGCCTCCATGCGGATCGCCTCGTTCGGGTTGCTGGGATTGCGTCGGAAGATTACGGGGGAGAGCCCGTCTCGCTGCACCGCGGCGAGCGGGATGGCGAGTTCGGGCGAAGCCGTCGCGTCCGTCACGATTTCCAGTTGAGCCGAGATGCCGGGCCGGGCCCAGGGTCTGAGTTCGTCGGGGACGACGAACAGTTCGAGCGTGCGGTCGTTCGGGTCGCCGGCCAGCCCGAGCGAGATGGTGCCATCCATGGTCTCGGTCAGGGGTACGGCGCGTCCGGCGGCGGTTGGCGTTGGCGGCACAATCCGGGCGGTGAGCCCATCTCGCAGCACGCCCAGATCGCTCTGCAGCCCGGACGCCTGGAAACGGAGCCGGTCGGGCTGCACGACGGTGACGACGGGTGTCTTCTCGTCGGCCCACGAGCCGTTGGTCAGGCCCAACATTTCTACGACGCCGGCTTCGGATGCGATCACCTCGATCGCGGCGATCGCGGCCCACACCGGCTCGGTCCCGTGAGGCGTTTCGACGGTCTGGGCGAGTACGTCCCTGGAACGAGAGACGACCGAGGAGGCCGCATCAAGCAGATAATCCAGGCGTGACCGAGCCGCGCGGAGGTCGGCAATCGTTTGCTGCCGATCCGCTCCGAGTTCCGCCTTCTTCTCCATCACGCTGGCCAGGTCGGCGCGGGTGCTGGCCAGCGACGCACGGGCCTGGGCGAGTTCGTCGACGCGGCCGCCGCCGGCCTCGCGCACCGATTGCAACTGATCGACCCGCTCGTTCCAGACCGCGACGCTCTCGTGGAGGCTGTCCTCGTGCTGCTGATGCGCCGCGAGCAGCGGCTCGAAGTTTGCAAGCCGGGCGTCGAGCCGCTCGATCTGTGCCTCGGCATCGGCGAGTTGCTGCTGCATCTCCCGCCAAGACGGCGAATCGAGCCGGTAGAGCGGTTGGCCCGCTTCGACCCGCTCGAACTGCTCGACGAGCAGCTCAACCCGCCCGGGCACTGCCGTGCGATACTCTCGCCGTGCCGTGGGCAGATACTCGAACCGACCCGGCACGCGGAGCGTCTGCTCGACCCGCCGGCGCTCGACCTTGACGAAGCTGATGCCCAGGTTCGACCGCACCGCGGCGGGGATAGCGACGCGGTCGGACCCGGTCGCCACGGCCTCGGCTTCTGATAAGTGGTCGAGTCCGTTGCTCTTGTCGTGCTCGGCCTCGCCGGTAGATTGGGATCCGCCATCGCAGGCGGCCAGTGTCAGCGGCACAAGTGCCGCGATCGCGATCGCGATCGCCCGTTCCATAGTGTTCATCGGGATGCCTCCTCGGCGGGAGTGTTGCCTCTCGCCGCGGTGTGTGGTGTGTTCGTTGTGGTGGTGTCATCGTCGGTCGCGGGCTCGATAGGGGCCGGCGATTCCGGCTCGTCCGGACCGAGCAGTCGAGTGATCTCGATTGTCGCGTTGGACTCGGCCAGACGAACATCGAGCAGCCGGCTCTTGGCCTCGAACTGCCGCGTGACGGTCTCAAGCAAGAGCAGCGTGTTGACCTCGCCAAGGTCGATCAGTTGCTCGACTTCGGCTGCCTGCTCGTCGAGCATCGGCACGAGATCACGCTCGAACGCGTCTCGCTGCGTGCGCGCGACGTCGTACGCAGCACGGGCCAGCGTGAGTTCGCGAGCCAGACGTTCGAAGGTTGTCTCGGCCGCGGCCCGAGCCAAATCGCGGCGAGCCCTGGCGTCGGCGATGCCCCCCCGGTTGGCGTTGAGGATCGGTATGGGGATCGACACGCCAAGCAGCAGGCGATCGTCGTTATCCTCGCTCCCGTAGCCCGCGCCAATCGAAATGTCCGGATATTGCTTGCGGACTTCCAGGCGGAGCGTCTCTTCAGCGATTTGATACTCGGCCCGGCGCACCGCGAGTGTCGTGTTCGCCGAGATGAGCCGTTCAATTGCATCACCCATCTCGGCAGTCGATGCAGGCGGACTCGCCGGCAGCAACTCCACCGAAGCATCCGGCGATAGCCCCATCAAACCGAGAAGTTCGACCCGGTCCCGGGCCTCTGCGAACACCGCCTCCGCGACATCCGCCCGGGTCTCGACCAACTCGGCGCGCAGGAGCCGAGCCTCGACCCGCGAGAGTTCTCCCGCTGTCTCCAGACCGTCGGTGATAGCCGAGATCCGCTCAATTTGACCGATCACCTCGCGCAGCAAGCGGAGCCGCTCGGACGCCGCGGACCACGACGCCCAAGCCGAGCGAACCGCGGCCCGCGTGCTCCACTCGGCATCCACGATGCGTCGGAGCTCGGCCTCGTACGCCGCTCCGGCCCGGTCCTTCTCGACGCCGAGCCGCCCCGAGATCGGGATCGTCAGGCTCAGCGTGAGCCCGTACTCGAACGGCCCGGCGGGCGAGAGGATCTCCGCACCATCGAAGCCAAACTGGGGATCCTCCCACAACCCTGCCGTTTCAAAGTTCGCCAGCGCGACACCGGCATCGAGGCGAGCGAGCCGGAGGTCGGGGTTGTAGAACAGCGCGAGCACCTCGCCCTCTTCAGGGGAGAGCCCATCGTTCGGGTCGAACTTGTCCGGCACCTGGTTGCCGGCCTCGGCGAGCCGCTCAACGAAGTCCGAGATGGGTTCAGTGGCAACGAGCCGTGCATCGAGCGCGGCCCTGTGGTCGGCCAACTCCAGCGGCACCCGCTCGTACGACTGGCAGCCCGCAAGAGCTGTCAGGGCCACCGCCGAGCCGAGGCCCGGCAGCATGGCCCGCGTTCGACGCGGGCGTTTCAGATTGTCCATGGTTTGCGATCCCTGTCTGGGTCCAAAGCGATACCCGCCGCAACGGACCAAGCCGCTGCGGCACGCGCGAAGGAACAGACAGGAATCAGATGGTCAGGCGAACGCTCGCCACGATGGCGAGCCTGTGGACCCCGCCGGGGTCGAACCAAGGCGGCGGCATCGGCGGGCCGCGGCGACCAAGACCGGCCTCCGCAATGACGACGCCCCACGAAGGAGACGAGACAATCGCGGGCGGCACATCGCTCCCACCGTCGCTGCGGGGGAGTGTCAGGAGTTCCGCGGTCGTGATCTCGACATCGGTACAGCCACAGTCGTGCTCATGCTCTCCCACGGGCACCGGGAGCGGCCATGACACGTCGTGGCTGCACGAGGATTCGCAGTGATCGGACTCTGCCGGTGCGTGCTGATGACCGCCACCGAGGCAAAGCACCGCAACACCGCCGGCACCGCCAAAGGAGGTGTGGAACGCGATGATCGCGGTGAGCAGGATGGCGAGTGGGCGAATGCTCATCTATTTCAAGTATACCTCGGCAGCCGACGGCGGGTTCATGAATCTTTGCAATCACAGGCCTGAAGCATTCACCGATGCTCGCAACGAGCTTCATGAGACTCGCTTCGCGGAGGATTCAACCGTGAGCTTCCTGAGACTGACATGCAACTCTCAGGATCTGGACGCCACCCCGAACAACGACTACAGCAACGATGGAACCGACGAGCAGATCGGGGACGCTGCTACGCGAAGCCATCACGAGAAGCCCGGCCACGATGACACCAGTATTCGCGATTACGTCGTTCTTCGAGAAGATCCAGGACGCTCGCATGTGCGCACCGCCCTCTCGATGTTTCGCGATAAGCCGGAGACAGATCAGATTCGCAACAAGCGCGACGGCCCCAGCCCCGATCATCAGGTGACTCGTCGGCTCGCTGCCGAAGGCCACCCGTCGAACGACCTCGACCAGAACCCCAAGACCCAATGCGATCTGGAGAACGCCGCTGAATCGTGCCGCGGTCCGCTGCGTGTGGTCAGCCCGGCTGGTTGCATACAGTGCGATTCCATAAACTGCTGCATCCGCCAGCATATCAAGCGAATCGGCCAGAAGCGCGGTAGATTCCGCAATCCAACCAACGATGATCTCGACGACAAACATCACACCGTTGATCGTGAGCAGCGTGACAAGAGTCCTCTGCTCGAGTCCAATTGCTTCATCTGCGCAGTCGCACCTACTCACTCAACACCCTCCGAGTCGACATGCCCCGGACCCCGTTGCATAAAGACCGATGCAATTGCTGGCAGCACGAACAACGTGAGGAGTGTTGAGGTGACCATCCCGCCGATCACCACCGTCGCCAGCGGTCGCTGGATTTCACTTCCCACGCCTGTTGCAATTGCCATCGGAATGAACCCCGCGATATCGGTGATCGCCGTTGCGAGCACTGGTTGAAGGCGGGTCTTTGAGGCCGCAATGATCGCGTCCTTCTTCGGTCCCCTTGTTTCCAGAGCATCCCGAATAGCGGTAATCAGGATCTGCCCATTGAGTACAGCAATACCTGTGAGGGCGATAAAGCCGACAACTGCACTGACACTGAACGGGATGTCTCGCCACCACAATGCGAGTATCGCGCCGACCGCTGCGAAAGGAATGCAGGTGTAGATGATGACGACATCCCGCAAATTCTTCAGACTGAAGTACAGCAGGAAGAACACCATGAGCAGGACGGCAGGTACAACGACGAGCAGCCGAGTCCTGGCGCGTTCAAGATTCTCAAACTGCCCTCCCCACTCAAGCACGTAACCCTCGGGCAATGCGACCTGCGATTCGATTGCCGCTCGAGCTTCTTGGACGAAAGACGCCGGATCTCTTCCGCTCACGTTGCACTGCACGCGAATGAGCCTCCTGCTCCATTCTCGGTTGATCGTGGCCGAACCCTCCGTCAGATCGACGGATGCCATCGACGACAGCGGTACGGCGACTCCGCCTTCGGTCGGAATGCGAACCGACGATACCGCGGCCACGTCTTCCCTGAACTGCTGCGGCAGTCTGACGACCAACGGGAAGACACGCTGTCCCTCGAATACCTCGCCGACTCGGATGCCCCCAATTGCCTCGACGAAGTCCAAGACCTCGCTGGCGGCAACGCCGTAGCGGGCAACGCGAGACTGATCGACAGAGACAGACAATGATGGTTGTCCCGTGATCTGATCCACCGAGATGTCTGAAGCGCCCGGGATATCCAAAAGCACGCGTTGAACGTCATCGGCGATCCGGAGCAGCTCATCGAAGTCGTCGCCGAAAATCTTGATTCCGATGTCCGACCGGATCCCCGAGGCCATCTCGTTCATGCGCATCTCGATCGGCTGCGTGAACACCATGTTGACGCCGGGGAATTGTGAAATAGTCTTCTCCATCTCGATTACGAGATCCGACTGCGTGTCAGCTATCGTCCAATCCGCACGCGGCGTGAGCGTCAGGAAGATATCTGTCAGCTCGATCCCCATCGGATCGGTCGCCACCTCCGCCGTCCCGATGCGGCTCCATATGTGCTCGATTTCGTCCGGAAACTCATCGAGCAGCACTTCCTCGATCCGCGTGTTGTAGCGCACTGACTCATCGATGGAGACACCGGCGAGACGGATCGTGTTCACGACCATCGACCCCTCACTGAGCCGTGGGATGAACTCGCCGCCCATCCGCGTGCTTTGGTAGCCCGCGACACTTAGCAACGCCACGGCCAGCAGCATGACTACCCACCGGAGCCTGATCGCCCCGCCAACCGCCCAGCCGTATGCCCCAGCCAAGCCGCGAATCAAGACAGCGTCCTTGGGTTTCACGCGACGCGGGAGGAAGTAGTACGACAGAACCGGCGACAGGAAGACCGCAACCAGAAGGGCTCCGAGGAGTGCGAAGATGAACGTCCACGCCATCGGCCTGAACATCTTCCCTTCGATGCCTTCCAGCGTCAACACGGGCGCAAAGACGAGCGTAATGATCCCCATCCCGAATACGATCGGTCGGACAACTCGCGCGCTGGACGTCGCGATTGACTCTCGCCGTTCGGACGGCGAGAGTTTCCGGCCAAGCGTCCGCTGGCGCTCTTTCAGAGAACGGAGGTTCGCTTCGGTCATAACCACCGAGCCATCGACGAGGATGCCGAAATCGATTGCGCCAAGGCTGAGCAAGCTCGCTGCGATCGCGAACTCATACATGCCCTGCACGGCGAACAGCATGGAGATCGGAATGGCGACGGCTACGAGCAGGCCGGCCCGGATATTTCCTAGGATAATGAGCAAAACGATGATTACTAGCACGGCACCGATCACGAGATTGTGTTCGACCGTCTTAATGACCTGCTCGACGAGCAGCGTCCGGTCATACACCACATCCACGACAACGTCAGGCGGCAGCGATGGCGAGAGCGACTCGAGCCGTTCACGCAGCTCTTCGGTCACAACACGGCTGTTCTCGCCCATCAGCATGAAGGCGAGGCCGAGAACGACCTCGCCTTCGCCGTATGCCGAGACCGCACCGCGGCGGATCTCGCTGCCGATCTCCACCTCCGCGACATCCTGAATCTGCACCGGCGTGCCATCGCTAGAGTCGACCACGATGGCTTCGATCTCTTCGATAGTCGCCACGCGCGCCAACCCTCGGACCACCCTCGCCTCACCGGAGGTGACGATTTGCCCGCCGCCTACGTTGGCGTTGTTACGCCGTAGAGCATCCTGCACATCCTCAAGCGTAAAACCAAACTTGATCAACGCTTCCGGCTTGACGACGACGTGATACTGGCGCTCCAGGCCGCCCCACGAATTGACTTCGGCGACACCAGGGACCTTCCGAAGCTCAGGCTTGATCACCCAATCGTGGATGGTCCGGAGTTCTTCGGTGGAGTGTTCACCGGTCTCCGACCGGATGACATAGTGAAAGACCTCGCCGAGACCAGTCGCGATTGGTCCGAGTTCCGGACTTCCGACGCCGTCTGGCAGTTCGACCGCCGAAAGCCGCTCCGTGATGTACTGCCGGGCGTCGATGATGCGAATGTCATCATCGAACGTGGCTACGACCTGCGAGAACCCGAACTTTGAGACCGACCGCACGTTCTGGAGACCGGGAAGCCCGCCGATTGAGAGTTCGACAGGGAGCGTGATCTGTTGCTCGATCTCTTCGGGGCTGAGCGCGGGGGCCACCGTGTTGATCTGCACCTGGATCGGTGTCGTGTCGGGAAACGCGTCGATCGGGAGCTGGATCATCCGATAGACGCCTGCGGCGCATGCAATCGCGAACAGCAGAATGACGAGCACCCTGTTCCGGAGCGAGATCTCGATAAGACGGGTCAGCATAGGGGCTCCGGATCAGTCGTCGACGCATCCCGCGCCGAGTCGGGACTTGAGAAACTCAGTCTTCATGGTGAAACTGCCACCGGTTACAACGGCATCGTTCTCGGTGAGGCCCGCCAGAATCGCAACGGTACCTGAGGCTGTGCGCACGCCTACATCGACACGCCGAACCGCGAACAGATCCGGTTCCTGCTGCACAAACACGAAAGATGTGCCATCGATCTCGTGCACCGCTTCACCGGGGACAAGCAGCGAGTTCGTAGTACCGCCGATCATCGCGGCAACCTCTGTGAACATGCCGTGCCGAAGGACGCTGCGGTCGTTCAGGACCGTCGCACGAGCCCGAACCATGCGTGTGCGTTCATCGATACGCGGGCTGATCCAGGTAATCTGTCCGGGGATCTCCAGTCCGGGCAAAGCCCGGACTCTCGCGACGATGTCCCCGCCACGCTCGATCTGAAACGCTTGCTCTTCAGGGACCGCAAGCTCGATCCACATGGTCGTCAGGTCGGCGATCTCGAAGAGTGACCCCTCCGAATCCGCTGCCTCGCCCAGAACGGCTGTCCGTTCTACGACAGTGCCGTTAAAAGGTGCCCTAACGTACAGGTCCGATGACGACGACTGCTCGGCTGCGATGCCGGAGACTTCCGACTCGATAAAGCCGAGGTTGATGAGTTGCTGGTGTGTGCGACGCATCTCAAGCTCAGCGAGCTTCAGAGCCGCCTGGGCATCCTGGAAGTCCCGGCGAGCCGCGATGTTCTCGTTGACGAGCTTCTGCTCACGATCGAACACGGTGGTTCTCGCTTCGAGCTCTGCGATCTTGGACAGGTACGCGGACTTCGCCTGTGCCACCGCCATGGAATTGATAACCGCGAGAATCTTCCCTTCTTCAACCTGGTCGCCAACATCAACACGGATGTCTGTGATGACACCGGGGGCTAACGGCGTGAGCTTCGCCAACCTGTTCCCGTTGTAGCGGACCTCGCCTAGGAGGCTGATCGAGGGCGATGCGGCCCCGCGGTCTGGTCGCTCAAGCGTCAGCCCGGCAAGTTCGGCCGATCTCGCTGAGGGCATGCGGACGAGCAACGACTCGCCAGGAGCGAGCGTCGTGGCGAGCTGTGGCTGGCAGATCCCGCATTCAATCTCGTCCACGCCGTGCTCATGACAGAACATCGCCGGAGCATCATCGCGAGATGGTGTAGCCGAGGCGCCACCCTGCGATGGGTTGCAAAGGTGGCACTCATCTTCGTAGAGGAAGTGCTGCTCGCAGTACGCTCGAGAGCTGTCCTTCAACTGGGGCTGGCAGATCCAGCAACGGTCCTCGTACCGAGTATGTTCGGTGCACCACAAGCGGCCCGCGTCACGTTTCTCTGGGTCACACATGAAGCAGGTCTCGTCAGCACCGTGCCCATGTAGGCCACCTCTGGATTCCGCCGCTGCTCCCTCGGAAGTAGCGAGTACCGGATTGCAGAGGTGGCACTCGTCCTGGTACAAATAGTGCTCTTCGCAGTACGGCCGAGATGGCTCCTCAAGCTGCGGCTGGCAGATCCAGCAACGGTTCTCGTACCGGGCGTGCTCGGTACACCACAGGCGACCCGCGTCTCGCTTCGCAGCGTCGCAGACAAAGCAGCTTCCGCCGTCCTCGTGCGAATGTGCGACCTGCGTTACATCCAGCGACTGGGTTGAACTGGGCGACGAGCGGTTCTCGTCGTCGCACCCGCCGAGTAGCAACGCTGTTGCGAACAGACAGGTAAGTGGCACGACGCAGTGTGACAGTCTCACGGTGTTTCTCCTTGATGGTGGTGATCAGAGTCTTCGCGGAGCAATTCGGAGTCCAGCGGTTCCGAGACAAGTCCTTCGACCTGTACTTTTGCAGCGTGGTATTCCGCGAGGGCTTCGAGCCGTTGTGTTTCGGTCTCAAACAGTGTGCGCTGTGCATCGAGGACATCGAGGTACGGAAGCTTGCCCTCGTCGTAGGCCCGGCGCGTTGCCTCGTAAGCGTCCTGTGCGGCGGGAAGCAGAGCGGTGTCGATCGCCTTCGCCTCGTGATACGCAGCAGTCAACCGTGCGTGCGCCCGAACAAGTCGGGTCGCTAGATCGCGGCGGGATGCCCGGCCTTCGGCGATCGCTTGCGCTGCCCGCAGACGAGCAGCCAGGATACCCCCCTGATTGCGATCGAAGATGGTCAGTGGTACGGACGCCGACACCACGAGCCCAACATCATCGCTCTCTTCGGAACGCCGAATGCCAAACCCGGCCGTCACATCCGGGACCGCTCTAGCTCGTTCGAGAGCGACTACCGACGATCGTCGCTCGGCCTCTGCGACCCAACGCTGTACTTCAGGGTGCTGCTCCACGAGATTGGTGAGCGCGTCGAGCAACGGAACCGGCATGAGATCATCAAGCGATCCGACGGCAACATCGAAGCCGGGCTCGGTCGCATCCCACATGGCACTAAGTTCGCGTCTCGCCGCATCGAGTTCGCGGCCCAGCCGATCTGCGGCAATGCGAGCGGATTCGCTTTCGAGTCGGGCCTTGATCTCGTCGATGGGCGAAACATCCCCGGCCTGCACCCGCCGATCGATGACGCGCCGATTCTCCTCCGCGAGTGCATGTGCACGACCGGCGAACGCGACGCGCTGCTGGAGTTCCAAGACACGCACGAAACGAGACGCGGTTTCGGTCAGGACGGTCAGCCGCTGCGCCTCGAGATCGAGAACGGCGACAGTCCATTGGTCTTCCGTGATCCGTACGCGGCTGTCTCGTTTCCCACCAAGCTCAAGAAGCTGGCTAAACGCAATGGTTGTCTCGGCAGAGTCAGCGCGACTCAAGTCTCCTGTGCCCGCAAAGTCCTCGACTTCGACACCGACGCTTGGGTTGGGCAAGAGGCCGGCCTGCAGGCGTTGCGCCTCGGCGATCCTGGGCTCCCACGCAAGCGATCGCAGCCGCGGGTTGCGCACGAGCGCAGCCGCGAGAGCCTGACGGAGGGGCAGTTCCGCCCCGATGACGACCACATCAGTTCCTCCTACAGCTCGGTCAGGATTCTCCGGTGCTTCGTAGCGAGGCAAGTCACGCAAGAGAGGCCGTGCGGCGGGCGGCTCGAAGTCGAAAGGCGAACGCACGCAACCATTCAGCAGAACGACGGCGCTCAAGCAGCACAACAGGTGGGGTTCAGTCAATCGCATGTGTTCCACTCGGATAGATACGTTGCCCGGCACGCGCCGAGCCCCTGGGAGTATCGAGCGAGGTACAGGTACCGCGCAGAATCCCAGGTCGTCCTAAACGAGGAGAACTACCGTACGGAGATGGCGATGAAAGGGCCTAGCCCTCTCCATCATCAGAGATCGGAATGGTGGTTGTGTTATCGCTGGCTGCTTCGCGAGGAGTTCGCGGAGTGCGATGACCTGACCATCCGACCCGTCTAACGACCTGCCATAATCCGCGTCTCTTTCGAATCGGTCGGCAGCGACAATTGATTCTGACTCCACCTCGGTGGACTGGCATCCGCCGTCCGGGCAGGCAACACAGCGATTCAAGGAATCGCCGTGCTCTGGGTTGGGGGGGCATGGGCTCTTGCTTGGCTCGTCACAGCAGTATTGCTCGCCGAACTGGGTGGTCGTTGTTCCATCAGGACAGATGCAGAGGAACCGCGGACCGAGGCCGGCTCCCAGGACGAACCAGAGAGCGAGCAGGATCGAGATGGCCGGTTGGTGTTTCACGGGTGTGGAGTCGATTAGATCGGAATGTCTTGACTATTACACACTATCGTGTAATAGTCAAGCGAGAATTTCGCTGTTCAAGAATCCGGAAGGGTCTCACATGGAGTCTTGCCGCCCAAAACTGCCCCTGGCCGCCCGTCCGCTGATCGGTGCGCTCGATGCTGAGCGGGTTGGATCTCTCTTCAAGAGTTTGGCCCATCCAACCCGGCTCCGCCTGCTCCACTCCCTAATCCGGGTGGACGAACTCAGCGTGGGAGAACTCGCGGATGAGACCGGCATGACGGTCCAGGCGGTGTCGAATCAGTTGCAACGTCTGGCAGAGGTGGGAGTGGTCGGCAAGCGGCGCGATGGGCTCCAGGTCATGTATCGCGTGATCGATCCCTGCGTGCCCGTGCTGCTCGAACGCGGCTGGTGCCACATCGACGAGTATGCCCTCGACCTTTCCCCGGTAAACAGTCCAAAGTCTGTGTGAATATTCCGCTGGCGATACGCCGCTGCTGACCCGCCCTCCGCTTTGAGCCGCCCAGCAGAGATTGTCTCGGGTGCCGGAGGCCGGTAGCCCAGAGACGCCTGCGGCCGCTCGGCATTGCAGTGCTCACGCCACCACTCGATCATCACTCGGGCCTCGGGCACCGTCTCGAGTACTTTCCGGCCATATCCCCGGATTTGAAAAGCAGCAGCCACATCGATCAGAACGACCGACTGTTCTTCGTGAAGAGGTTGGAGTCGTACCAGGACAACTGAACCTGAGCCAGAGCAACGGGTGGAGCCGCGAAGGCCCCAACGGCGCATCATGCGGAGCAAGTACTAGACACTCCCCGTGAGCCCAACCGGCCGACGACTTCGGATCTCCCCGTTTGAAATCGGCCCGAGCCGGGATGTGGATGGCAGTGATCAGAACGTTATCGCAGCGGAATCTGCTACCTGCGAAAGATGACACTCCATGTGCGCCTCCCATTGATCTGCAGTGTGCTTCGACTACCGTTGCGCCGCCACCATTGCCCGGCCGGTTGCGAAAGTAGCCGGCTTTGTGGTTTTCAGGGGACGCTCGTCAGAGACGCCAGCTGTTTCGGGCCGCTTGCCGCCGTCGGGCGCGTGTTGCGACATCCGAGCGGTCTCTCACCTGCTCCCACTTGATAACCCATGTCGGCTTCGATCCTCGATCGACGGCCAACCCTCGGCCCGAGTCTCTCGGCCCGGGAAGGAGACCGCCGTCGTGGTTCACGCGTGGTTGTCTCTGCAACGCGCGCACAACCACTGTGATTGTGCTCTCCATCATGACGCAATAGCAGCCAAAACACAGACTCGCGGGTCATGCGTGCGCGCACCACGCGGGTGGTTGGCATAGTCACCAGAGGGAGGCCGACGCGGTCGCCCCTTCGCCGACAATTCCCAGGGTGCCCCATGGACAGGACGCGAAATCCAGAGAGCATGACCACAGACGAGCGCCGCGACGAGGTGGCCAGCATCCTCTCGCAGGGCTTGATTCGTTCGGTTCGCCTCGCACGATCGCGGACCACCAGTTCCTTCAATAACGGTTCAGAAGCAAGCGGTGCATGCCTTGACCTTGCGGAAGATTCCGGCCTCAGTGTGGCTCCGCGGCCCGGTGGTGAAGGGCCGAGTCTCTGAACGGCGCTGAAGGAGGAGCCCGCGATGGCAACCGCTTTGGATGAACAACTCGCGTCACTCGATGCGATGACAACGGGCGACCTACTCGATCGATTCGTGGAGTTGCACGGCTATCGGAGCCGCACGCGGCATCGGCACTATCTGATCCGAAAGATCGCCTGGCGCATGCAGGCCAAGGCTGAGGGCGACCTGTCCGAGCGTGCGAGGCGCCGGGCAGCCGAGTTGGCCGACGATGCCGAGGTACGAGTGATGGCTCCCAAGACCGTCATCCACCCGCCGCAGACAGGCTCGATCGTGACGCACGAGCGTGCCTTCCGGCCCGGCAGCGATCCCGACCCGAGGATACCGGAGCCAGGATCAGTCATCGTGCGCGAGTACAAGAGCCGCACGATCCGAGTGCTGGTGCTGCCCGAGGGTCAGGGATTCGAGTACGACGGCGACCGCTTCCGCACGCTAACCGCCGTGGCAAAGCACGTAACTGGAAGCCACATCAACGGCTTCCGATTCTTCCGCCTCGGAGGCAAGCCATGAGAACTTCTCGTCAGAAGAGCGACGCGGGGGCTGGCAAGCCAAGGCCAGGGGTGCGATGCGCCATCTACACCCGAAAGAGCAGCGAGGAGGGGTTAGACCAGGAATTCAACTCGCTCGACGCCCAGCGGGAGAGCGCCGAGGCGTTCGTTGCCAGCCAGAAGGCCGAGGGCTGGACGTGTCTGCCCGACCGCTACGACGATGGCGGATTCTCTGGTGGCAGCATGGAGCGGCCGGCGCTCGACCGGCTTCTCCGAGATGTGGAAGCGGGCAAGATCGATTGTGTCGTGGTGTACAAGGTCGATCGCCTAAGCCGATCTCTCATGGACTTCAGCCGGATCGTGGAAACGTTTGATCGCAATGGCGTCTCGTTCGTTTCGGTGACGCAGCAGTTCAACACCACCAGCTCGATGGGACGACTGACGCTGAACATCCTGCTGTCCTTCGCCCAGTTCGAGCGTGAGATCATCGGAGAGCGCATCCGCGACAAGATCGCGGCCCAGAAGCGCAGGGGTAAGTGGGCGGGTGGCGTGCCGGTTCTGGGCTACGACGTCGATCGGTCCGGTCCAAGCCCGCGGCTAGTGATCAACGCAAAGGAGGCGGCCAGAGTCCGCGAGATCTTCAAGTTGTACTTGGCCAAGGAGTCTTTGCTCACGGTGGCCAGCGAGCTCGCCCATCGCCAGTGGCCCAACAAGCGACGCATCACAAAGAAAGGCAAACACCTCGGCGGCCGACCCTTCGACAAGGCCACGTTGTATGTACTGCTGACCAACCCCGTGTTCGTTGGCAAGATTTGCCACAAGGGGGATGTGTACGACGGCGAGCACGAGCCCATCATCGACCGCGAGGTGTTCGATCGGGTTCAGGCCTTGCTGAAGCACAACGGCCGAACCGGAGGGGTCGAGGTGCGCAACAAGTATGGTGCGCTGCTCCGAGGCCTGCTTCGGTGCAAGTGCTGCGATCACTCGATGTCCCACACCTTTACCGGCGGCCGCAACGGAAAGTCGTACCGCTACTACCGCTGCGTTCGGGCCATGAAGCGTGGGGCGGGCTCATGTCCTTCCGGGACATTGCCGGCAGCAGAAATCGAGCGGGTCGTCATCGACGAGATCCGTGGGTTAGCCAACGACCGGGATCTGCTTGTGCGAGTGCTGGCCGATGCCCAAACCGCGGTGGGGGCTGACATTGAAGCGGCCAAAGCCGAACGTGATGGGCTGAGACGGGAGCTCTCCCAGCACGATCGCGAGCTTCGACGGCTGGCCTCCGACGGCGCCGCCACCACGGAGGTCTCCGCACGCATTGCAGAACTCCACGAGCGTCTGAGCGATGCCCAGAACCGATTGCCCGCGGTCGAAGAGCGGCTCGCCGAGCTCGGGCGAGAGAGCATCGGCCCGGAGGAGGCATCGGCGGCATTCGCCGACTTCGAACTACTTTGGCAGAATCTGATCCCTCGCGAGCAGGCCCGGCTGCTGCAACTGCTGATCAGCGTGGTTGAGTACGACGCCGAGGCCCAGAGCGTCTCGGTAACGTTCCGCCCAACGAGCATCCGAGCCCTCATCGACCGCAAACTCGGAGACGCGGCATGACCACCGTAACCCGCCAGATCCACTTCGCCGTCAAGGGCCACCGCAAGCGGGCCGTCATCGGCTCACCACTTGAGCCAGGCCAAGATCTGGCGAGTACCCCTCTGGCCAGTGGCGGGGCCCCAGACGCTCCGGTTGGCCGTGTGCCGCGGGTGTCGCGCCTGATGGCCCTTGCGATCCGCTATGACGGTCTTCTCCGCGACGGCGTAGTCGACAACCTGACCGAGCTGGCCCATCTCGCTCGAGTTACCCAGCCGCGCATGACCCAGATCATGAACCTGCTGCACCTAGCCCCTGATATCCAGGAAGAGGTTCTCTTTCTGTCGGCCGTCGCGGAGGGCCGGGATCCGGTCACCGAGCGACACATGAGGGCAATTACTCGGACGACGAGTTGGTCGCGTCAGAGAACGCTGTGGCGGAAGCGGCTCGATTCGGCTTCGATGTAAAAGAGTGATCATTCGCTCCCATGCTCCGTCGAGAGCTCCGCCTGTCTCAAGACTAACTGCGTCGCGCCCTCGCTTAGGTCGGGCGGGTAGCCGTACTTGGCCAGCAACCGGCGGACACTGCGGCGCAGACCGGCGCGGACGCTCTCGCGCTGGGTCCAGTCGAGCTTGGGCATCTCGGACAGCTCGCGGGCCATGACGCTCATCTCGGCGAGCGAATGCCGGACCTGCGGGACTGGGCTTCGTCAACCCGTCGCAGATTCCGCATTCGGGTCCAACTTGTAGTGCGTGCACAGCTTCTCGTATAGCTGCCTTGTCAGTCCCAGCGTGTCGGTGAATCGCACCTGCTGCCAATCCTGAAGATTGAAGCCAACGTCCTTCCGGACCTGTTCCGGATCAGTGCCATCGACGATCAAGATGAAGTTGTCCTGCGGGCGACGCCGTCCGCGATTGAGTCCCATCATGTACCCAATCTCGTGGTACACGTTCGGGTTCCCCTGTGTCAGGTCTGCGATCAACAGGCCAGCGTCATCGATCATCTCCAGGATCTTGTCATTGATTCGAAAGGAGTGGCCCTGGTCATACTTATCGATGCGTAGTTGTTCCAGTTCGATGCCCGGATGATGGCGACTGTTGACCTCGCCCACGGCGGCCTTTATTGCCTCATACGCGCTGTCCGTGCTCTTGTTGAAGGGCATGGATACGAAGACCGTTCGGCTCCGGGCTTCGTAGACACGGTTGAAGATTGCGACTAATGAGGCCGCATCGGCCTCGGCCATCTCTGCGATGTGATTCCGGACAACCCAGCGCTTGAACGAGTTGAAGCGTCCATCAGCATCGTTTGTCGCTGCGTAATAGGCAAGCGCGAGCACGAGGCCGAAGCACTTCTTCTCAGCGATGGTCGGGTAGTCCAAGTAGAAGCTATTGACGCGGGCCAAAGCTGACTGCAGGTCAACCGTCCCAACAGCGTGCCCATGCTGGATGAGCAACTCGTAAAGCTTGTGGAACAGGGTTCGGCGCTTCCCGTCGACTGCTGTCGACATCGCTGGCGCTGCGGACAGATCCACGTTCGCCGTGGCGTGGCGGCCGAGCACGTAGCTCTCGCCGAAACTGCGACTGCTCTTAAGCATCTCGTCGGGGAAAAGGCTCACGTCGTCGAATACGACCTTGAGGTGCTGCTCAGCGGTGAGCGGGATCGATTTAAAATTGACGTTATGAAAGATTGTCTTGCTCTTCCGTCGGTCCTCGTCCGACGAGTCGAACAGGATCACGCAAAACGGGCATCGTAGCTTTGCAAAGCTGGGCTGAAGATCGTGCGCGCTTATGCGGTGGTTGCCGTCGATCCGGGACAGGGGGCCGCTTCCGGCGTCGATCAAATCATCTGGGATGTCGAGCGTGGCGACACGAACCGTGTCATACGCACGAACGTCGGCTGGGCTCTGGAACTTCTTGGCGGTGCTCGTGATTTCGATCTGGTTGACGTTTGACTTGAAGCGGTCGCCATTGCGCACAGACGCGAGAATCTGAATGCCGGACTTGGCACGCGGTCGGTCAGGGTCGTATTGGAGGCGGCAGGCAAGGGTGACCTCGGGGAAAAACAGATTCTCGCCGTCAGCAAGAAACTCGCGGATGCGTTCCTGATGCGTTGTAATCAGGTCGCGCTGGTAGCTGTCGTCGGCGACCGAGCAGCGGGCCAACTCGCCGAGGGGAGCGTAGCCGCGGATGCACAGAAAGCCGCCGAGAGATGAGTCTAGTAAGCCGCGGAGTTTCACGGGTCAGTCTCCCTGGCCGAGAATGAGAGCTTCGATACCTCGCTTCGATCTGTCAAGCTCGATGCGAGCTTGTTTGACCAGTTGCCTTGCTTGTCGTTGAGCCTCGCTCGCGGCTTTGGCAATCTTGCCTTGCACAGATGCCGGCGGCAATGGAATGTCAAGCTCGTGAAAAAACCCGGCATCAACACGTTGTTGACCGGCGGAGCCAGTGAAGAACAGTCGCGCATGATCCCGGACAGATTGCAGTCGAAGCAGGTGGTGCAAATAATCGTGGCGGAGATCCGCGTCCTTGACACGGAACACGTGAAACTCGGTAGAGCCATACCCCACACCCTTGGTTAGCTGTGACAGCAGCGCTGCCTTCCCGTTCTGCATACAGGGGGTGATTTTAGCCCAAATGATGTCACCGTCCTGAAACTTTGTATAAGCGCTGCGGCCTTCAACGGGTCGAGTCAAAGTGTTCTCAACATCACCAAACACTTCTGAGACCGCGTCCATTGGAACGAAAGACACGTCCGCATGTCGCTCAACATGTGCGAAACTGGTTGGCGGATTTATATCAACTACGTCACGGAATCTTCGAAGTTGATACTTGCCCCCGGCAAAGCTCAGGGACTTCCAGTTCGCATTTGGATCGATGCGCTTTCCGCTAACCATTGAGAACGCGCGTAAGAACATCCGGCGCTCAAGCGTATTCGGTGATTTAGACGTCAGAGGGACACCGAGCTCACCCAGCAGGACATCGTCGATCCCCGCCAGCACCCGCTTCGCCTCTTCCAGCGTCTGGTCTCTCTGCCTAACGGCGTCTTGCCAGCGGCGAACGATCTCCTCCTGAATTGTCCGTCCAGGATTGGGGATCAGGAGATCGCGTATCTCCTCAGCGTTGACGTTCGTCATCCCGGCGATCTGCCGGCTCACCCCCTCGATCTGAAGCCGGCCGATCCCGGAGGAGAGAAAGGCCGTGACATAGTGCGGAACAAACGTGCTTGGCTTGAGTCGGACTCGGATCAGATAGGACGCGAATACGTACTCGCCGTCCAGTTCGAACACGCCACACTTGCCGACGAGCTCCTTGGAATTCGTTCTGTTAAACAGGATATCGCCATGCCTGAGCAGGTACCGCTTCTCGTCGTCCTCCGACATCTCGATGTACTTGAGATCGGAGATGTCCCATGTGTCGTCCTGAAGGTTGAGCATTCGCAGCATTGGCAGGCCTTCGGGCACCTCCGATGCCCGGTCCGAGCTGCCATACTGAACCAGATCGAGCGATTTGCGAAGCCTCTGAATCGGGTACGGGCATGACTCCATACGCCGATGAAACTCTCGCATGCAGCGGTAGAAATTGGGATCCCAGCGGGACTCCAGCTCTGAGTGATCCATCAGGAACACGTTCGGAGGGTTCACCGCATCGTTAAGAGCGAAGCTCACAACGCTTCCCCTGCGATGGACTCTACAAAGCGAGCGAGTTCGGTGGCGATGGTCTCGAGTTCGTTAGTGGCGGTCGGCCGTCCGGTGGCGTCGTAACCGATATCCTCAGCGATGGCCATGAAGATTGGATAGTCAGGCAATTCAGAGCGGCGGGCTTCGGTGAACCGCTCGTTCAGCGCAAAACGTAGTTCCTCTGATTCGGTGGCGAAGGTGTCGGCAAGTTCCTTTCTTGCGGCCTGATATTCCTCGTTGTTCTTGAGTTCGTTTTTGGTTCGCTCAGCAAAGTCTGGGCGATCGGCCAGATCGCGAAGCATTGTTTTCCGCCGGCTATCGATGTCTCGGAGCTTTCGGACGAGCTTGCCCTCGGCGGCAATCTCGTCTTTGAGCGTCTGCTTGGCCACTCTCATGCGATCGGTCACGCCCTTTGGGTGCTTCCGTAGGAACAGTACCGAGCTCTTGACGACGGCACCGGTCGCCGCAAAGGCGGTTTGGGGCAGAGAGACGACGGCGACGATCCGGTATAAATCCTCGATCTCGTCACGGACGTACTGCAGTGACGAGTTCGTCAAGAT